>CAIXBH010000274.1 GCA_903917615.1 uncultured Chloroflexota bacterium
AGGTGGGAGAGGAGCCGGACATCGCGGCGACCCGTCCGAAGCACGAAGCGAACAGGCCGCCCAGCGGGCGGCCTGTTCAGCTCGAACTGTGGTCCGCGGCTACTTCAGTCCGCGCTGCGCCATCATCGTGACGACGTCGCCGAGGCGGCAGGAGTAGCCGTACTCGTTGTCGTACCAGCTGAACGTCTTGGCCATGCCGCCCTCGAGGATCATCGTCGACGGGGCGTCGAAGATGCTCGAGTTGGCGTTGCCCTTGAAGTCCATCGAGACGAGCTCGTCCTTCTCGTAACCGAGGTAGCCCTTGAGGGGGCCTTCGGCGGCGACGAGGAACGCCTCGTTGATCGAGCCGGCGGACGGCTTGTCGCGCAGCATCGTCACCATGTCCACGAGCGACACGGTCGGCGTCGGCACGCGGAGCGCCGTGCCGTCGAACTTCCCGGCGAGCGACGGGATGATCTGCGCGACCGCGCGCGACGCGCCGGAGGACGTCGGCACGATGTTCAGCGCCGCGGCGCGCGCGCGCCTCAGGTCCTTGTGCGAGTTGTCGACGAGGTTCTGGTCGCCGGTGTACGAGTGCACAGTCGTCATGAAGCCGTGCTCGATCTCGAACGCGTCGTGCAGGACCTTCACCGCGACCACGACGGCGTTGGTGGTGCAGGAACCAGCGGAGATCACGTTGTGATCGGCGGGGCGGTAGTCGGCGTCGTTGACGCCCATGATCACCGTCCAGTCCTCGTTCTTCGCGGGGGCGGAGATGATGACCTTCTTCACGGTGTCGTGGACGTGCTGGCCTGCGAGCTTCGCGTCCGTGAAGTCGCCTGTGCACTCCAGCACGACGTCGACGTTCGCCGAGCCCCATGGCACGTCCGCGGGGCTGTTCGCGTTGAACACCTTCACCTCGCGCCCATCGACGAAGAAGGCGTCAGCACTCTCGGTGATGTTCGCGGGGAAGTGCCCGTAGTCGGAGTCGTACTTGAGTAGGTGCGCCTTCTGGTGCACCGGGCCGCGGTTGATCGCGACGATCTCGAAGTCGTCGCGGTGCCGGTCCCACCAGGCGCGGAACGCCATGCGCCCCGTGCGTCCGAACCCGTTGATGCCGACGCGAATCGTCATGACTGTCTCCCGGATGCAGCGTGCGGATCGTACTGAGGTCGCGCTTTGCCTTCGAGGCCCCCGGGGGATGAGGGGGCACCAGACAGGACCACTGGGCGGCGGGCTCTCCCCACCGCGCGGGTACGGCCGGATGTTACAGCAGCAACCGCTGAGGAGCATCAACGCTCCGGCGGCGGAACTGGGTCAACAGCATCCGGCGGTGCCCGGCCTCGTCCACCCACTCCTCGATGGTGCAGCGGTCGGGGTCGTCGAGGCGGGCCTCGGCATCCCGGACGGCGGCGACCGCGTCGGCGCGCATGCCGTCCGGCGCCGGGAAGTAGCGCGTGAGGTGGAGCGCGAGGTGGATCTGCGAGATGCCGAGGCGGAGCGCCCAGCCGAGGAGCACCTGCGCCCACCCAAGATGGAACGCGTGGTCGGCGAAGTTGAGCGGGTAGCGGGTGTGGTTCGCCTCGTTCGCGACGAAGAGCGCCGTCGGGCCGAAGTTCGGCCGGCCGAGGTCGCTCGCCGCGCGGTAGATCACCCGCAGGTGCGCGTCGGAGGCGATCGCCTCACCCGCGAAGTAGTGGCCGAGGCCGATCTCCGTCGAGCGAGTGTCGTCGTGCCTGCCGTAGGCCTCGTGCGTCCAGCGGCGCCACTCGTCGAGGTCGGCGCCGGAGTCGCCCGCGAGTCCGCGCTGCGCGGCGATGCACTCGACGGCCTGTCGCAGGAGCGGCACGGCGCTCTGGTAGGCGCCGCGACGGAGCAGCGACACGGCGTCCGACGTCGACAGGAGCGCGCGGCTCCAGAGGCTCGCGAACGCAGCCATCTCCATCGTGCGCGCGGCGGGGGTGTAGCCGGTGCCCGCGAGCCGCACCTGCACGTCGAGCAGCGCCTCGACCAGGCGCAGGTCGTCGCCGCAGGCGAAGCCGGTCTGCCGCCAGGCGTCCTCGGCGAGCGTGTCGAGGTCCTCGGGCTTGCCGGGGAGCACCCAGTCGGGGACGCGCATGCCGGAGACGCGCTGCGGCGACTGCGCGATGGGCAGATCGCGCCCGTCGGCGCCGTGCTCGTGGCCGTCGTGGTTGCCGTTGGTCGTCATGGGGAGAGCCTACGCGTGTCCACGCTGCTTGGCCGAAGACTCATCTCGTCCCACCCCCCGACCCCTCCCGAGGGGCTTTGCCTCAGAAGTCAGGTTCTACCCCGAGATATGGGGCATGCGCGTGACTTATGAGGCATCACGAGAGGAAGTGATGCGGTACGTCCGCTGCCGACTCATCGAGACTTACACGTCCGGGTTGAACCCAGCACGCCCGAGTAGGCCAGAAAGCCGCTCGCGCGAGCCGGGTAACTGTAGCCACCCGATGAATTCCCAAAGTGTTTCAGACGTTACCTGTACGTCGTGCAACGTCGAGGTGTCTGACACCACGCGCCTGTTCACGCACCACTCCGTCATTTCAATGATGAACTCACCGATCTCTCGATTCGGCTCACTCATGGTGTCCATTGTTTGCCGTCTCCGTAACGATTGGCGGCATCAGTGACCGCTCTTGAAGAACTCCGGTTCGATGCCGAGTTCATACACCGATTGCACCAGCACGACGATGTTGTGGCAGAGGAACTTCAAGAGGGCTTCGTTGACTTGAGCGGTGGGGGTCTTCGCCCGGACGCTGCCGCCGAACTTCGCCTTCACCATGCTGAACGTCGTCTCCACGTTGGAGCGGCGGTGGTAGTGGTCGAGGAAGTCTTCGCGGCGGTACTGGAAGTAGAACCACATCTTCGTCCAGAGGTCGTCGTACTTGTGGTGTGTCAGACCGCCCGTGCTGCCCTTCTTGAACATCAGGAACGGCACAGCACCTACGCGATGCACGGCTGCGAGGTTGGCGTGCGAGGAGTACGCCTTGTCCCCGCTTACCTCCTGAACATCGAAGGACTCAGCGGTGCGCGCGACCAACTCCGGCAGTTGCTTCGCGTCAGCGGACTCGTCCGGCGTGGCCTTGATCGCGGTCACGATGTTGGTCGTGGTGCCAACCATCGCGTGCACTTTCACCCACCGCTGCTTCGACATTTCGCGGCCCCACTTGTGGTCGTACCAGCGGCGGTAGGTGGTGGTGCCGATGCCGGTGGAGTCAACGGCGAACTGTGCCTCGACGCATGCGAGGGGCTTTGCGGCTTCCTCAATGAGCCCCACGAGGATCGGCGTCAGCGCGCCGTCTTCGAGGTAGCGGAGGGCCGTGTTGTACGACGGTGCCGCGTCGAGCAGACCATCGGCCAGCGCGTCACGGACGAACGAGGAAGCACGCCGCGCAGAGAGGCCGCTGTAGGTCTTCACGGCCAACGCGAAGACGACATCCGAGAGCGGGAGCCGGGGGCGCCCCGCGACCTGGATCGGCTGCTCAATGCCGTCACAGAGCGCGCGGAGGAGCGGCAGGAACCGTTCGTGTTCGTGGGTCTGCGCCTTGTTGTAAACGCTCCACGACTGCGAGTAGGTGACGCGGACGGTTTCCGTTTCGGTCACAGTGCCGTCCGGTGCCGTCTCGCGCTGGCGGACGAACTCGACTGCCCAGACGTGCTTGCAGCGGAGTCCGCGCGACTCGAAGTCCGGGCAGGAGCAGGAGCCGTCTTCGGGGTTGACGGAGTAGCTGGCGGTCGCGCTGGTCTGCGACGGGACGATCCAGAGGTCTCCGTCCAGACGCACGCGGAGACGCTCTGCGATTTCGAGCCCGCGCATCCGGCGTCCATCATCCTCGTTGGATTCACTCGCGGTAATATCGATCTCGGACATTGGGCTTATCCCCCTCTGTCTAAAGGTGGGCGGGGTGCTCGTAACACCCCTCTCACCACAACTGCTGGCTCCCCGGCCACGATTCGAACGTGGATTGCGACGTTGACAGCGGGGCGTCCTACCTTTGGACGACCGGGGACTGGCTGGAACTCTGGGGCGGGCCTTTGCTTTGACTGGCTGGCCCGCCCTAGAGGAGATTTGTTACTTCTTCTCCTGCTGCTCCTTGAGCGCCCCGGAAATGATCCCCGGCACATCCAGAAGCCCGGGCACATCCGGCTTGTCCACGTGCGGAATGAAGACTTCAAGAATCTCCTTGTGGTCGACTGTTGCGTACAGCCCGGTCACGTCGTTCTTGACCTTCGTCGCAAGGTTCGTCAGCCCTGCATTTACCTCGCGTCCCGGTGTCTGCGTACGGAACTCGTAGCCACCCTCCTCCAAACCAGTCATGATCTGTTCGAGACTGCGCCACGGGTCGTACTGGTGCGGGGTGCTGATAGAGAAACGAGTAGTGGGAGTGTCCGGGGTGGAGGCGGCCTCTGCGGCGGACTGGAACGCCACGTCCGTCAGGTATTCGCCGATGGCCTCGGCGAGACTCATGCCCGCGTAGCGGACGGCTCCGTGGCCAGAGAGCCACTCGAACCACTCCATTCCAGTGATGCCCCCCTTAGCGAGCCGTCGAACCGACGCGAACCGCTCGCCTGCCGCCTGATAGCGCGCGCGGGCATCTTCGTACACGTCCTTTGCCTGTTCGTACTCCGCCGCAGCGCGGTCGAGTTCCTCAAGAACGGCTTTCACTCTGGGAAGAGCCCGCCTGTTAGTCGTCATAGTCATCGCCTCCAGAACACAATCGTAGCACGACATTCGAGGAACGACAATGCAGCACAACAAACGAAGCGCAGTCGATGCGCTGGACATAGCGGCATCCGCATATGAGGAGGCACGGATGGCAGGGAACACAGCCCGCGCGAACCTCGCTGACAAGCGCGCGGCTTTGGATAACGCGCTTGCGCGGTATCGGACTGAGGTAGTCGGTGACGATGCGGCGCTGCCGACCCGGAAGCACACAACATGACTTTTGAGGCAGCGAGGCGACTAATGAGGCAGGAGACACCTATGAGGCAAGGCCCTCCCGAGGCGGGACGGGGAGATGAAACAGGAAATGAGTGCGAGGGGCTGCGCCCCTCGCGCTCCCGGCGGAGGCGTGCACAGCAGGCGCACGCCGGAGTCGGAACTAGCGCCCGAGGGCGGAGCGCCCCGGGTAGATCGCGGCGGAGCCGAGCTCTTCCTCGATGCGGAGCAGCTCGTTGTACTTCGCGGTGCGGTCGGTGCGCGCGGGGGCGCCGGTCTTGATCTGGCCGGCGCCGGTGGCAACCGCGAGGTGCGCGATGGTCGTGTCCTCGGTCTCGCCGGAGCGGTGCGAGATCACTGCGCGGTAGCCGTTGCGGTGCGCGAGGCGGATCGCCTCGAGCGTCTCAGTGAGCGTGCCGATCTGGTTGAGCTTGATCAGGATCGCGTTACCGGCGCCCATCTCGATACCGCGGCCGAGGCGCTCGATGTTCGTCACGAAGAGGTCGTCGCCGACGATCTGCGTCTTCGAGCCGATGCGCTGCGTGAGCGTCGTCCAGCCCGCCCAGTCGTCCTCGGCCATGCCGTCCTCGAGGGAGACGATCGGGTACTCGCGCACCCACTCCTCCCACAGCGCGGCGAGCTCCTCGGAGGTCACGACGCGGCCTTCGCGCTTGAGGTTGTACTTGCCGTCGGCGTAGAGCTCCGACGTCGCGGGGTCGAGCGCGATCGCGATCTCGTCGCCGGGCTTGCGGCCGGTCGCCTCGATGGCGCGCATGAGCAGGTCCATCGCCTCGCGGTTGGTGCCGAGGGTCGGCGCGAAGCCGCCCTCGTCGCCGACGGTGGTCGGCAGGCCGCGCTCGGTGAGGATCTTCTTCAGCGCGGTGTATGACTCGACGACCCAGCGGAGCCCCTCGCGGAAGGAGGGCGCACCGACGGGCATGAGCATGAACTCCTGGAAGTCGGTGCTGTTCGCGGCGTGTGCGCCGCCGTTGAGCACGTTGCACATCGGCACCGGCAGCACACGCGCATCGACGCCACCGAGGTAGCGATACAGCGGCTGTTCGGTGACCAGCGCGGCGGCCTTCGCGACCGCGAGCGACACGCCGAGGATCGCGTTCGCGCCGAGCTTTGCCTTGTTCGGCGTGCCGTCCTCCGCGATCAGCGCGTGGTCCACGGCAGCCTGCTCGAAGGCCGACATGCCGAGGAGCGCGGGACCGAGGATGTCCTGTACGTGCTCGACGGCCTTGAGGACGCCCCGTCCGCTGTAGCGGGAGGCGTCGCCATCGCGCAGCTCGACGGCTTCGTAGGCGCCGGTGCTGGCGCCGCTCGGGACGAGCGCGCGGCCGACCGTGCCGTCGACGAGCTCGACGTCCACCTCGACGGTCGGGTTGCCCCGCGAGTCGAGCAGTTCACGTGCACGGACGTCGATGATTTCCACGGGATCCCCCTTCGCGCCTCTGGCGCCGCAAGCATCGCAAGGGCTGAGGGGAGAGACAACCACAGCCCTCAGCGGAGCATGAGCGTGGCCGGGATCACCTGCGCTCCAACCCTCCGCCTGAGGGGGAGGGTTGGAGCGAAGAGCGGGCCTCGACTAGGCGAAGGGGACGAAGACGCAGACGCCCGGCTCGAGGACGCGCGAAGTGTGGCCCTTGCCGTGGGTGTCCTCGACGTGCATGACGTCGCCCGGCTCGAGGATCACGGAGGTGCCGTCGCTCAGACCGATCTCGACCTTCACGGTGAGGTAGAGGACGTACTGCGGATTGCCGACCGGGTGGAAGTCGAGGAACTCATTCGGGGCGCGGTTGATGAACATCACGCTCTTCGCGGCGAGCGCCTCGGTCCGGCGTCCGTCGATCCATTCGAGCGCCGACAGCTCGAAATGCGACTCGCCGTCGGGGGTAGCGAACACGTGGACCAGTTTCATCGGCACTCCAACCTCGTACGCATGTGGGACGAGGACTATAGGGGTGCGGGGTCGCTGGGTCGCGGTCGGTGGGCGGGCGGAGGCGGGCGTCTAGAAGACGACGCGGTAGTGGCCGCCGGGAAGCACGAGGATCAGGTGCCGGCGGCCGTCCCACTCGAGGTGGTGGTAGCCGGTGCCGGTGACGGCGAACTCGTCCGCGGAGAGGCGGCCGTCCGGGCGGGTGTACATCGCGAGCGCCATCGCCGTTAGTCCGCGCGCGCCCGCGGGTGCACGTTCTGGTAGACCTCGCGCAGGTGCTCGTCCGCGAGCTGCGTGTACACCTGCGTGGTCGAGACGTTCGCGTGGCCCAGGAGCTCCTGCACATCGCGCACGGAGGCGCCGCCGCGGAGCAGGTGCGTGGCGAACGAGTGCCGCAGCGTGTGCGGCGTGACGTGGCTCAGGATGCCCGCTGTCTTCGCGTAGCCCTTGAGGATGAGCCAGAACCCCTGCCGCGTCAGCCGCTCGCCGCGGCGGTTCACGAACAGCGCACCCTGCGGGCGGTTCTTCAGCAGCGCCGGTCGGGCGGAGTCGAGGTAGCGCGCCAGCGCCTTCGCGGCGCGCTCGTGCACGGGCAGCGTGCGCTCCTTGGCGCCCTTGCCCAGGCACCGCACCCATGCGGGCGCGGGGTCGAGGTGCAGGCTGTCCATGTTGAGCGACACGAGCTCCGTGACGCGCATGCCGGTCGCGTACATGAGCTCCAGCATCGCCGCGTCGCGCGCGGCCTCAGCGGAGTCGTACTTGCGCGGCTCGGCCAGGAGGGCGTCGACCTCGTCGGTGCTCATTGGCTTCGGCACGGGCTTCGGGGCGCGCGGCGAGTCGATCTGCGCGGTCGGGTTGCTGGTGAGGTCGCCGTGGTCCAGCAGGAACGCGGAGAAGGACTTCACCGCGGCGACCTTGCGGGCGACGGTGGCCTTCGCGTATCGGCGAGCGTTCAGGTCGGCGATGAAGCCGAGGACGACTTCGCGATCGATCGCGACCGCGGTCGCAGCGTCCTCGCCGCAGGTTGCTTCCGAGAATTTCGAAAAGCCGTTGAGATCGTTTCGGTATGCATCGATCGTGTTTTTCGATGCTCCGCGTTCCGCGGACAAGTAGTGCAGGAACGCCTCGACGCGGTCGCGCACCCGAACCCCCTTCGCCCCGCGACCCCGGACTCCATGCCGCTGGAGTCGGGTCAGTCTACGAGGCGGCCTCGACGTGTCGGGTGCTGCAAGTGCTGCAGTCGTTCGCGCCGGATTCCCATGTATAGCGACCGCGTCCGGTCGTGTCTATATCGACAGAGGGACAGATTTCCGCTAGTTCCCAGTCTTTTCGCGGTCTGATGGTCTACAGCGAACGCTTCACCATCTCCGCGAGGCTGCGCGTGAACCCCACCGTGGATGCGACTTCCTCGAGGCTCGCCTCGCGGATCGCCTTCACGGAACCGAACTTTCGCATCAGCGCAGACTTGCGTTTCGGGCCGACCCCGGGGATGGCGTCCAGCACGGATCGCGTCGCGGCCTTGCCGCGCAGATTCCGGTGGTAGGTGATCGCGAACCGGTGCGCTTCGTCGCGAATGCGCTGTACTAAGTACAGCGCCTCGGACGTGCGAGGGAGCATGATCGATTCCGAGACGTCCGCGACGAAGATCTCCTCCTCCTGCTTCGCGAGTCCGCAGACCGGGACGTCGCGCAAGTCGAGGTTCCGCATCACATCGAGGACGGCTCCGAGCTGTCCCTTCCCGCCGTCGATGATGACGAGGTCGGGCACCTCGTCCCAGGGGGAGCGTTCGCCATCGTCCTCGGCCGGCATGCCCTCCACGGCGGCCGCACGCTCGCGCTTGCGACGGTCGGCGATGCTCTTGAAGCGCCGGCCGAGCACCTCCTGCATCGAGGCGAAGTCGTCCTGCTGTGCGGAGGGCTGCTTCACGCGGAAGCGCCGGTACTGGTCGGTCGCGGGGCGGCCGTCGCGGAAGACGACCATCGAGGCGACGGTGTTCGTGCCCTGGATGTGCGAGATGTCGTAGCACTCGATCCGGTTCGGCCGGCCGGGGAGGTCCAGCTCCTCCTGCAGGGTCGTGAGGGCCGCCTCGGTCTTGTCGCGGTCGGCCACCCAGCGCACCTGGTGGGTGCGCAGGGACTCCCTCGCATTCTCCTCGGCGCTGGTCACGAGGCCGCGGCGTTCGCCCCGGACGGGGACGGCGACCTCGACCACACGTCCGCGACGGTCGCGCAGCATGGCTTCGAGGTCCGTGCGATCGGTCGGATCGACGGAGAGCAGCACGGAGGCCGGGACATAGGTTGCGGACTCGTAGAACTGCGCGAGGAACGCGCCGAGGACCTCGGCGTCCGAGGAGTCCTTCGTGCCGTCGAGCATGAACGAGTCCGTGTCGGCGACGACCGTGCCCCGTACGAAGAACGCCTGCACGCAGGCCTCGTCGTCCGCGCGCGCGAGGGCGAAGACATCTGCATCGAGCGGCGTAGTGGTCGCCATCTGCTGGCGCTCGGTCACGCGGCGGATGGCCTCGGCCTGATCGCGCAGGCGGGCGGCGCGCTCGAACTCGAGGGCGTCGGAGGCTGCCTCCATCTCGGCGCGCACGTGGCGCATGACCTCGTCCGAGCGGCCCTCGAGGAAGAGCACGGTCTCGTTGATGACGGCGGCGTACTCCTCGGGCGTGCAGTACGACGTGCACGGCGCGATGCAGCGCTTGATGTAGTAATCGAGGCACGGGCGCGGGTCCGTGCCCGTGATCTCCTTCGTGCAGGAGCGCCACGGGAAGAGCTTCTTCACCACGTCCAGC
>CAIXBH010000275.1 GCA_903917615.1 uncultured Chloroflexota bacterium
GCACCGCCACGCCCGTCGCGAGCCCGGCGGCGCCCGCGGCTCGCTTCACGAAGCAGGCGGACCTCAAGGGCGTGACATTCGTCGTCGGTCAGGGCTCGCAGGCGACCTTCACGGTGAACGAGAAGATCGCGCAGTTCCCCGCCCCGAACGACGCGGTCATGCGGACCACCGCGCTCAGCGGCGAGGTGAACCTCGACGGGCGTCCGTCCACGGTGAGACTCGACCTCGCGAAGTTGTCGAGCGACCAGAGCCGCCGCGACGACTTCATTCAGCAGGCGCTCTTTCGCACCGGCAAGACGGCCACGCTCACGATCGCCTCACTGCCTGACCTGCCCGCGACCTACACCCCGGGCCAGGTGGTGAAGTCGACCGTGAAGGGCACCCTCAACATCAACGGCGGCGACCGGCCGATCTCGTTCGACGTAGAGGCACGCATCGACGGGGCGACCATGAACGTGGTCGGACGCACCTCGTTCGTGTGGTCCGACTTCGGCTATCGTGCGCCGAACACCCCAACCGTGTCCGTGCAGGACAAGGTCGCGGTTGAGGTGCTCATCGTGGCGACGGCGCCGTAGCCGCCTCGCTCCTGAGTCCAGAGACGCAGAGAGGCCCGGGCGTGAGCCCGGGCCTCTCGTGTATGCGACTCCGCGCGGCGCGCGGCGCCCTGCCTACTTCACGATGAAGATCGGCGCGAGCACCAGCGTGACCGTGGCGAGCAGCTTAATGAGCACGTGCAGCGACGGGCCCGCGGTGTCCTTGAACGGGTCACCCACGGTGTCACCGACGACGGCAGCGGCGTGGGCTGCAGAGCCCTTACCGAGCACGACGCCGTTCTCATCCTTCAGCTCGCCGGCCTCGATGAACTTCTTCGCGTTGTCCCAGGCACCGCCCGAGTTGTTGAAGAAGGTGGCCATCATGATGCCGCCGATGGTGCCAATGATGAGCATGCCGGACACGGCCAGCCAGCCAGAGGCGTGCTGGTAGGTGACCGTCCCGACCACGACCGACTCGTTCCGGAAGAACCGGAAGATGAGACCGACCGCAACCGGCATGCCGACCGCGAGGATGCCCGGTGCCGTCATCTTGCGAAGTGCAGCACGCGCCGTGATGTCCACGGCCCGCGCGTAGTCCGGGCGAACGGTGCCGGCCATGATGCCCGGGTTCTCCCGGAACTGGCGGCGGACTTCCTCGATGATGTCGCCCGCGGCAGCGCCGACGGCACGAATCGTGAGCGAGGAGAACACGAACACGAGCATGACACCCATCAGGCCACCGACGAAGACGTCGATGCTCGACAGGTCGATCGGCAGATTCGCCGTCAACGGGATGTCGAGGCGCTCCTTGATCTTGTCCAGGTAGGCGCTGAAGAGCAGGAACGCCGCCAGGCCGGCGGAGGCGACGGCGTAGCCCTTGGTGAGGGCCTTCGTCGTGTTGCCGACCGCGTCGAGCGAGTCCGTGATCTCACGCGCGCTGGCGGGCGCGCCCGCCATCTCGTTGATACCACCCGCGTTGTCCGTGATCGGACCGAAGGTGTCCATGGCCAGGATGTACCCGGCCGACATCAGCATGCCCATCGTCGCGACGGCCGTGCCGAAGATGCCGGAGGTGTACGCCGGAACGTCCGGGATAGCCGCGTTCGAACCGAGCACGAACGAGATGACCAGCGCGAGGCCGATCGTGATCGCGGTCGCACCGGTCGTCTCGAGACCGACTGCCGTACCGATGATGACGCTGGTCGCCGGGCCCGTCTTGGAGGCGTTGGCGATCTCCTGCACGGGCCGCCACGAGCCGGCCGTGTAGTACTGCGTGATGTAGACGAAGGCGATCCCGCAGAGGATGCCGACGATGCCGCAGAAGAAGAAGCTCATCCACTGAGCGCCGAGCATCTGGCTCGTCGCAATGTAGAGCCCGACCACACACAGGATCGAGACGATGTAGTAGCCGCCATTGAGCGCACCCATCGGGTTGCGCATCGTCTTGGCTTCGTCCTTGGCGAACATCGGGACCGAGATGAGACCGACCATCGTGGCGATGATGCCGAACGACCGGAGCACCAGCGGGAACATGATCCACTCGACGCGCTTCGTCACCGTGAAGATGGCGACGCCGAGGATCATGGCACCGATGTTCTCGGCGGACATGGACTCGAAGAGGTCGGCGCCGCGGCCGGCGCAGTCGCCGACGTTGTCACCAACGAGGTCCGCCACCACCGCAGCGTTGCGGGGGTCGTCCTCGGGGATGCCCGCCTCAACCTTGCCGACCAGGTCGGCGCCGACGTCAGCGGCCTTCGTGTAGATGCCGCCGCCGATCTGGGCGAACAGCGCGACGAACGAGGCACCGAAGCCGAACCCGACGAGCAGGAACGGCGCGATGGCCTGCGGCACACCGAGGACCGCGGTGAAGATGAAGAACAGGCCGGAGACACCGATGAGGCTCATGGCCACGACGAGGAAGCCGGACACCGCACCACCGCGGAGCGCGACCGTGATCGCGTCACGCAGGCTCTTCTGGGCGGCTGCCGCGGTGCGCAGGTTCGAGCGCACCGAGATGTACATGCCGATGTAGCCGGCGATACCGGAGGCGGCAGCACCGAGCAGGAACGAGAGCCCCGTGAGGATGCCCTCCGTGGTCGGCGAGACGACGTTCGCGCCGTAGCCGAGCACGCCCTTCTCGAACACAATCGCCTTGACGCCTTCGGAGACCGAGGCGACTAGCACGCCAACCAGGACGGCGACGACAAGCGCGAGGATCGCGATCGTCCCGTACTGGCGCTTCAGGAAGGCCATCGCGCCTTCGAAGATCATCCCGGCGATGTCCTGCATCGCGGGCGTCCCCGTATCACGCGAGAGCACGTCACGCGCGAGCCACAGTGCGAACAGCACTGAGAGCACGCCCGTGATCGGCACGAGCATCACTAAGTCCATAGATCCTCCAGGGAGCTGCAGCTGACGATCTCGAACCGGCGCGGGAATCCCGTCTCCCCATGACGCGCACGCAGGCCCGCAGACGATGCCGGGACTATACCCCGGCACCCCCGTAGCGGCGACCGGGCCACTGAGCAGCCGCCGTCGCGAGCTCCGAACTCGGCCGCCCAGCGCCCCGAGCGCGCCGCTCGGGTGCGCCCGCGACGGTCGCCTCCCTACCATCGGTAGTGCCCTCGATCAGTGCCCACCACTGGCATCGAGCGCGGAAGGGCTCGCATGCCTCCTCAGCCCGAGCACCCGCGACGCTCCACGATCCCTGCTGCCTCAAGGCGAATCGACGAGTTCGACGTGCTCCGAGGGATCTCGATCGTCTTCGTCGTGTACCTGCACTCCTACTTCACGCCGTGGTCCAACACGCCAGCGTGGGAGCTGGCCACCCTGCACCTGTCGCACCTCGTGGCGCAGTCGGCGGTTCCCGTGTTCTTGTTTATGTCCGGTTTTCTGTCGGCGCGTGACCACTCCCCCAACTTCGCCGCGTTCGCGCGCGAGCGCCTCGTGCGGCTCGTGCTGCCGGTCACGCTCTGGATGTTCGTCGCGCTCGCGTACCGGGCGTGGCAGACCGGAGCGCTCACCTCCGACCTGCTCTGGTCGTTCGCCCTCTTCGATATCGCCGGTCAGTTCTACTTCCTGCTCGTGCTGGTGACCCTGACGTTCGCGGCCTACCCACTGAGATATTGGTCGGACCGTCAGTTGGCGTGGGTCACCGTGGTCGCGTTCGTCCTGAACCTCGCGACGGTTGCGTGGTACTCGAGCCAGACGATCAGCGGGCTCTTCGCGACGCTCGCGTACCGCAACCCGCTCATGTGGGTCTTCGGGTTCGTGTTCGGCATCTGGCTTGGCCGGACGCGCGGAAACCTCGAGTTCGGCTCGCGCGTCACCGGCGGGGCGGCCGGAGCGATGGGTCTGGTCACGGCCTACTACCTCTGGCGAGGCATCGGGTTCGGCGACTACCCGGTCTCCTACTTCGGCGTGACGATGTTCCTCTTCGCCGCACTCGGCATGGTGGTGTATCCAGCCGCGATCCGCGTGCTCTCTCGGCATCCCGTGGGAAACGCGCTGTTCCAGCCCGCTCGCGTGATCGCGCCGTACGCGTTCGCGATCTACCTCGTGCACCAGCCGTACTTCCTGGGCTACCTCACGCACCTGCTCGTGGCGTCGAGTCCGTTCTCCCACGACTACCTGACGCTCGTCCTCACGGACTGCGTGGTCGGCGGCGGTTCGGCGCTGCTCGCGATCCTCGCTATCAACCGCGTCGCGCCGAGGTTCGGCATCCGCTTCCTCGGCATCGAGCGCCCGCGCGTGAGAACCACGCCCGCGAGCTAGGACGCGACGGCGACACTCGCCAGCGCGACTTCGAGCGGCTACCTGGGTGCCGTTACGGCTCCAATTGTGAGAGCAGCGTGGCGACCCAGAAGGCCGCCCCGTTGGCGAGCCAGAGCACGGCGCCGTAGCGGAGCGCGCGGGTCGCGGTCCCGCGGGAGGTGCGTTCGCCCCAGGTGAGGCGTCGCAGGCCGTTCGCCCACGCCCGTCCGACCAGCGTCTCGCTCGCCGCCACGAGTCCGGTCACCGCCAGCAACGGCAGGCTGAGCAGCGCCGCGGCACCGAGCACGAAGACGTAGGTCAGGAGCGGGTATCGCGTGCCCGCAGCCGCAAGCACGAAGAGCCCGCTCAGGAAGACCGTGAACCCGACCAGCGCGAGCGTGGAGGTGCTGACGGCCCGCAGCGGCGCGGTCCACGCCACGAACTTCGAGGTCGCCGAATCGCTGTCCCGCACCGCGTGCTCCCCACCTGCTCGCAACGCCCGCCTGGGGCCTCGCCCACGGCCATCATCGACACGCGCACTGGCGCTCTCGCGCGGGACAAGCGAGGGAACTCCCTCGATCTCGGGCGGGCATGCCCGCAGCGCCGCGGCGAGACGTACCCTCGACCACCGAAGCGGTGGGGGAAGGGACGACCGCCAGATGACCGGACACGTGCCCCCGGACGACGCGGCGCTTGCATCCCTGCTGCTCGCCCAGGCGGATGACGCGCTGATCTTCGCTGACCGGGACGGCATCATCCGCGTGTGGAGCGCGGGCGCGGAGCGCATCTTCGGCTTCCCCCGCGAGGAGGCGATGGGGCAATCCCTCGACCTCATCGTGCCCCAGCGGTTCCGCGAGGCGCACTGGCGGGGGTTCGACCATGCGCTCGAGACGGGAAGCACGAAGTACGCCGGCCAGCTGCTCCCGACGCGCTCGGCGCGCAAGGACGGCACGGCTATCTACATCGAGCTGTCGTTCGCGCTGATCCGCGACGAAGCACGTATGGTCATCGGCGTCCTCGCAGGCGCACGCGACATCACGGAGCGCTTCATGCGTGAGCGCGAGGAGCGCGCCCGCCTCCGCGGGCTCGAGGCGCAGACGCACGACGCTCCGCCGACCGCATGAGCCGACCCATCCCCGTGCGGTACGCTGTCGGCGCGAGGCGTCGAGGGGAAGGCACCGGGTGACCGGGCGCAGCAGCAACGCCTACGTACGGACGGTCGCCGCGACCACGGATACCGGCGCGGTCCACTACCTCGGCACCACGTTCGAGTACGCGATCGTGCGTAGCGCGCGTCGCCATCGCACCATCGAGCTGAGCATGGACGCGAGCGGCCTGCGCGTCGCCGCGCCGGTGCGGACCCCCCTGCGCGAGATCGAGCAATTCGTCCGCTCGCGCATCCCCTGGATCTTGAAGCAGCAGCGCACGCCGGTCGCACGGCGGACCCCGATCGCCTTCGTCGATGGCGATGTGCTGCCGCTCGAGGGGCGCATGTACCCGCTCTACGTCACGGAGCGGCGCGCGCGCGGCGTCGCGGTCACCCTGGACCTGTTCAACATCCGCATCGAAGTCCCGGCGCGCTACGAGGGTGACCGTCGCCGCGAGGCGATCGCCCGCGCGGTGGGATCCTGGTACGTGGAACGCGCCCGGGAGGCGCTCCAGGCGAGCGTCGCGCGGTGGACGCCGATCATCGGGCGGGCGCCTCGACGCATGCTCGTGCGCGACCAGCGGCGGCGGTGGGGCTCCTGCGCTCCCGACGGGACGCTGCGCTTCAACTGGCGGCTCGTGATGCTGCCGCCGGAACTCATGGACTACGTCGTGGTGCACGAGCTCACGCACCTCGAGATGCCGCATCACGCGCCCACCTTCTGGGCCGCCGTCCGGCGGGTGATGCCGGACTACCGCGCGCGACAGGACCGCATCCGTCGTGCGGCGACGACGTTCCCCGTCCTCGACTAGCGCGAGATTCGCGCGCCGGGCCAAACGGATGCCGGCACCGCAGCGCGTATCATCGCGGCGCACCCGAGGGGACGAACATGACCGACCGAGATGACGTGATCGCCGCGATCCAGGGGATCGACCGGCGCCTCGAGCGGCTGCGCGAGCGGATCCTGGCGCAGGCGGAGCAGCCGCTGCACGAGGGCACCTGGCGCGTGCGCGACGCGCTGTCGCACCTCGCGGCGCGCGCAAACGGCGTCGACCGCGTGACGCAGCGCGTGCGTGCCGCACAGGCGGGAACGCCAATGGCACCTGTCGCGAGCATCGACGAAATCAACGCGGGGCAGGTGCTCGAGCGCGAGGGCGCAACCGTCGCGGAGCTGCTGGACGAGATTCGCGTCGGCCATGCCGCCGCGATCGAGGCGATTCGCCGCCTGGACGACGCAACGCTCGACCACCCGCTGACGATGGTGAACCGCCCCGAGCCGCAGCCGGCGATCGAGATGATGATGCGCGGCGGCCCCGGCCACGACGGCGGCCACATCGACCAGATCGAAGCGGCCCTCGACTAGCCCGAGGCGAGCCACCTCCGCGTGGGAGAGATCGCGGCCCTGCTCTCGGCCCTCTGCTGGGCCGGCACCAGCATCGCGATGGCACGCCTCGCCTCGCGCTACCCGGCTGCCATCCTGACCGGCATCCAGTTCGCGACCGCCGCGCCGATCCTCATCGCGCTCCTCGTCTTCACGGGACACGGGCGCGAGGTCATCGCCGCCGGGATGCCCACGGCCCTCGCGATGGTCGCGAGTGGCTTCATCGGCTACGGCCTCGGGGACACCACCTACATCCACGCACTGCCCCGCCTCGGCGTCCAGCGCGTGGCACCGACAGCGAGCGCGCTCTGGGTGACCGGCGGCGCGCTCGGCGGCGTGCTCCTCCTCGGCGAGCGCGGCGGCGCGGGGCTCGTCATCGGCGGCGCGGCCGTGGTGACGGGGACCTACCTGCTGCTCGACCGCGCGTCACCCCGTCTCGATGCGCCGGACGGGGCCATCGGGGCCTCGGACCGACGGGGCGGGAGCGTCGGCACGGCCTTCCTCGCGCTGGCGGTCGCACCCGCGGCGTGGACGGTCTCCACCCTGCTCATCGCGGGGGCACGAGGAGACCTCGGCGCCCTCGCGGCCGGAACGCTGCGCGTCTCGGCGGGAGCGGTGGCCCTGCTTGCGGCGAACGCCGCCAGCTACCGCGGTGGCCGGACGGCGGCGCTGCCTCGAGGGCGGGAGTTGGCGGTCACGGTCGCGCTGGGGGTGGTCGGAAGTGCGGGCGGCAGCCTGCTGTACACCTTCGGGGTGACCTACGCCGGCGCTGCCCGGGCGGTCATCCTGGGCTCCACCTCGCCCCTGCTCACGCTGCCGCTGGCCATGATCTTCCTCGGCGAGCGCCCCACACGCCGGATCGGTGCGGGGACCGTCCTCTGCGTGGCCGGCGCTCTCCTCGTGGTTGCGGGAGTCTGAGAGCCGGCTGACGACCGCCCTCGCTGCGAGCCCCGGGTCGAGGGGACGCGTCACCTGACCTTCACGTACTCGTCAGCGGGCACTGGAAATGTTATGGTGCCGCCAGGCGCGGGGAGCAACGCCCCCGACGTCCACCACCATTGTTCGAGGCGGGGGGGACATGGCCACCAAGCGAGCGAATCTGTGCGTCAC
>CAIXBH010000276.1 GCA_903917615.1 uncultured Chloroflexota bacterium
AGCCGCAGGTCGTCGCGGACAACGTGCTCACCGGCATCTTCCTGACGGACGCTGCGTACAAGCCCGCGCTGACGGCTCTCCTCGTGCAGGAGGCGATCGAATCGGCTCGCCGGCTCGCCGCGGTCTGGGCAGCGCTGACAGACCGCACACGGCCGGTCGCGCGAAGCCTCGCCGGACCGCTGCCCACCTCACGTGACTGGACGCGCTTCGCCGAGGACGTGCGGCTCGCCGCCGAACGGCCCGCCGCGCTCCTCGAAGCGATGTACATCGACGGCAGCGCACTCCAGAGCGCGGAGGAGCTCGTCGCCTTCCCGGGCCTCGCCTCGTTCGCGGCGCCGATGCGGGTCTACGAGGGCGGGCCGCCGACGGTCGTCACCCAGCCCGGCGCATCCGGCGGCGCGGCGAGCCTGCTGCTGGCGAACGTCGATGTGGCCGGCACGCCGGTCGAGGCGCGCCTGTCGCTCGAGGACGACCACATCGTGGCGCTCGGCGACGCGGCGGGCGATTTCGCGACGTGGGCGCGGGACTTCCTCGGCGCGTACATCGACGCTCGTCGCGAAGACGCGCGTTAGCGCGACAGCGAGGCGATGAGGACGGCGGCCGCGCTCGACACGTTGAGCGACGTCACGATCTCGCCGCGCGGCGCGACGCGACACACCTCGTCACAGGTGTCGAGCGTGAGGCGACGCAGCCCGTCCTCCTCGTTCCCCAGCACCAGCAGCCACGGGCGGTCCCGTGGAATCTCATCCACCGATTTCGTGGCGTGCTCCGAGGAGCCGAGGATCCATAGCCCTGCGGTCTTCGCCGCTTCGAGCGAGCGCCGCAGGTTCGTCTCGATCGCGAACGGCACGGCCTCGACGCCACCGCTCGCGACGTCGTAGACGACCGCGGAGAGCGGGGCCGCCCGGTCGGCGGTGGTGACGATGCCGCGCACGCCGAAGAACGCCGCCGTGCGGAAGATCGCGCCGACGTTGTGCGGATCCTGCACGGAATCGAGGGCGAGCCAAAGTCCGCCCGCGGATGCGCCGGCGAACGCGACATCCAGCGGAACCGACTGCCGCTCGCGGACCATCGCCTCCGGCCCGGCGCGGCCGCCCTCGACCTCGCGGCGCCGGGGCTCCGCACGCGTCTGTCCGACGATCGCCACCTGGTGCTCGCGGGCCTGCGCGGCGACCTGCTCCCATGCACCCGGCGCGCGCCCGTCCGGCAGGCGCACCTCCAGCACGTCGGCGGGGCGTGCCTCGAACGTGGCAAGGACGGCGTGCGGGTTGCGAAGCGCGAGCGTCATGCCGCCACAGTACGCGACCGGCCGCGGACGGCACACGGGCACCGTGGAACCGGCCTCCGGGCGGAGACACGTACACTGGAAGCCCATCGGTCGGAGGCCCCATGCGTCGCGTCCGCGCCGCGATCTTGCTCCTGTTCCTCGTCCTCGGGCCGGCCGCCTCACGCGCGGCCGATGCCGCGACGCCTCCGACCGCCGCGACCTGCGTCGGCATCGCGCTGACAGATGTGCTCGACGCGGCATGCGGGATACGCCTCGCAGCCGGCCCTAACGCCTTCGTGTGGCCCAACGCCTCGACGCCCATCGATGCAGCGTTCGCCGGGGATCGGCTCGCGTTCCTCGGGAAGCCCCCTGCCAGCGGCGCGCGACCGGTGGACACGATCACCGTGTGGCAGCAGGACGGCAACGTCTGGCGGGGCTGGTCCGCCGGGGGGACGACGAGCGCCGCACCGCTGCCGACGCTCGAACCCGGCAGCACGTACATCGTGGTGGCGAACGGGGATCTCGCCTGGAGCACCGCGCCGCAGCGGGCGGCGTCGGTCTTCGCGCAGTCCCGCATCGTCGCGTTCTACGGGCGGCCGGGTGTGCCGCAGATGGGGATCCTCGGGCAGTACGCCACGGCGGCCGGGGCGGCGAAGGCGGTCGCCGCCGAGGCCGCGAAGTACGCTGCCCTCGACAAGACCCGACGCGTGGTGCCGGCGCTGCACCTGATCGTCGACGCCGCGCAGGCGGACGCCGGGAACGACGGGACCTACCTCGGGCGGCTCCCGCTGGACGTGATCCAGCCGTACGTCGACGCGACACGAGATGCGGGGGAGCTGCTCTTCCTCGACCTGCAGATCGGCTGGGGCGAGCCGCGCACGGAGGTCCGCCGGCTGGCGTCCGTGCTGCGCGAGCCGCATGTGCACCTCGCGCTCGACCCGGAGTTCGCGACGGCCGGCAAGAACGAGGCTCCCGGCGAAGCGATCGGCTATCTGACCGCCGACCAACTCAACGCCGTCCAGGGTGACCTCGCCGCGATCGCGCGGGATGCGGGCGTCCCGCCGAAGATCCTCGTGGTGCACCAGTTCCGCTTCGACATGCTGCGGCAGACGCCGGACATCCAACGCGTGCCCGGGGTCGACCTCGTCATCGACATGGATGGATGGGGGCCGCCGGGCCAGAAGCTGGACGGCTATGCCGCGTTCGCGCGCGCCCCGTACGCCGCGTATGCCGGGTTCAAGCTGTTCTACCTGTGGGACAGCCCGGTGCTGACGCCGGAGCAGGTGATGGCGCTCTCACACCCGCCGGACCTGATCATCTACCAGTAGCGGGACGATCCGCGGCGACCGGGCCGAACACACACGAAGGGCGCCTTGCGGCGCCCTTCGCTCGTTGCATCGTCGTGTCCGTCGGGACTTACTTCCCGACGGCGTCCACGGCGGCGAGGACGTCCGGGGTGACCTTCGACAGCACGTCACTGACCGCGGCGTTCTCCTGGACCTGGGCAGGGCCCGTGGCACCGACGATCACGGACGAGACCACCGGGTGCGCCGCGACCCACCCGATGGCGAGTTGCGTCATCGTGAGGCCGGCGTCCGCGGCGATCTTCTCCCACGCCTCGAGGCGGTCGAAGTTCGCGTCGGTCAGCGTCGTCTCCTGCGCGCGGGCGTTGCGCGCGATGCGCGTGTCCGCGACGGGGGCAGCGCCGCGCTTGTGCTTCCCCGTGAGGAAGCCGCCGGCGAGCACGCTGAACGTCGTCAGCCCGAGGCCGTATGCGCGGCACACGTCCATGTGCTCACCCTCGATGCTGCGCGCCATCAGGCTGTAGCCGGGCTGCGACACGACGAGCGGTGCCCAGCCGTAGCGCGCCGCGATCTCGTTCGCCGCGGCGATCTGCCAGGCCGGCCAGCCGGAGCAGCCGACGTACCGCACAAGTCCCTCGCGCACGAGGTCGTTGATCGCGGACATCTGCTCCTCGAGCGGCGTGATGGCGTCCGGCCGGTGGAAGAGGTAGACGTCCACGTAGTCGGTGTCGAGGCGCTTCATCTGACCGGTGAAGGCCTTGCGCAGGTAGCCGCGGGAGTTGCCGCGCTTGTTCGGTCCCTCGCCCATCGGGTAGTTGCCGAACTTGGTCATGAGGACCCAGTCGTAGCGGTGCTCTTTGAGCGCCGCGCCGATGTACTCCTCCGACTTGCCGCCGCCGTAGCCGTCCGCGGTGTCGATGAAGTTGAGGCCGGAGTCCAGGCCGGCGGCCATGATCTCCTTCACGCCGGCGGCGTCGACCGGGCTCCCGAACTGGTTGGTGCCGAGGCTGATCACCGAAACCTGGAGGCCGGATCGGCCAAGCTGGCGGTATTCCATCGTTGCTCCCTTGCATGCACCTGAGCGTCGCCGGACACGGGCCGAGGGGTGGTGGGGGCCCGACCGCGGGACGAGGGCCGAGTATACGCGGCGTCTGTGTACATGACAGACACGCCGCGCGGGTGCGCGGCGTGTCTGTCGATCACATTGCGGAGGTGCTGCCGGCGTGCGTCCCCGGCCTCGGCCGCCGACTACGTCGAGGGCGTGTCCTTCGCGACGGTGCGAGCGATCGTGAGGGCGCGGCGCTTGGCCTGCTCCTCCACGCGCGAACCGCGCGTCTTGAGGAGACGCTCCTTGATGTCCTGCTCGCGGCGGAACGAGTCGTCGATGATGCGGCCGCGGAACTCCGGGTCGACCTCGTTCTTCTCAAACTGACGCGCCTCGTACGCCTCGATCTCCTCGATGGTGGGCGGTGCGGGCGGCTCTGGCGGGTTCAGCTCGGGGTGCGAGTAGCCGTCGGTGGAGGAGGTGATCATGTTCTTCACCTTCTTGCCGAGGTGCATGTAGCCGCCGTCGTCCGGCAGCCGACGCGGCGAGCCGTCGCGGAAGATGAACGCGGAGAACTCGCGCGAGACGATGCGCTTGGCGTCGTTGTCGCACTGCGGGCAGGGCTGGTCCTGCGAAGCGGCGCTCACCGGCCGCAGCAGCTCGAACACGCCTTCGCAGTCCCCGCAGTAGTACTCGTAGAGCGGCATGGTGACCTCCCCCTGTGCGCGCCCTGTCGAGGCAGCGCCGTCGCATGTCACTGGAACGTGCAGTGTACCGCCTCGGATGCCCCGCGATGACATGCGACATGATCTTATGTCAGAAGCCGGGGCCGCGAGGCGCGCACATACCCGGCGATCTGGATAGGATGGCCGCAGCAACGGTGCTGAGCAGGAGCAGCCGGGATGGTCAAACCCCACGCGTCGAAGTCGGACTACGAGGCCGCGTTCAAGGGCTTCCACTACCCGATGTCGCGCTCCGCGATCGTGAACCAGGGGCGCGACAAGGGCGGTCTCGACCGCGAGGTCGCGTTCGTCCTCGCACAGCTCCCTGAGCGCCGGTACAAGAACGCCGAGGCGATCAAGGCCGCGGTGCGCGAGGTCTACCTCGCCCAGGGCGTGCCGGCCGAGGAGCTCCCGCTCTAGGTCTCGTCCGACCACAAGAGCGAAGCAAACGGGCCCGCTCGCGCGGGCCCGTCGTGCGTCCGGAGCCGCTCGGCTTCGCGCTACTTCACCGACAGGATGAGGATCTCGAAGTTCAGCGGCTTGCCCGCGAACTCGGGGTTCGCGTCCACCGTGACGGACGTCGCGGAGACCTCGGTCACGACGGCCGTGCCGTTCCCGAGCGACACGCGCTGGCCCACCTTGAGGCCCGCCGGTGCCTGCGCGGCCGGGAAGCTCATGACGAGATCCGTGCGGCGGTCGCCGTACGCGTCCTTCGCGTCCAGGTGGACCTTCTTCGTCTCGCCGACCTTCATGCCGACGACCGCGCGGTCGAAGCCCGCGATCATCTGTCCGGCGCCCACCTTGAACGACAGCGGTGCGCCACCCACGTTCGAGTCGAACTTCGTGCCGTCATCCAGCGTGCCGGTGTAGGTCACAGAGACCGTGTCGCCGATCTTGACGACCTGGCCGGCCTGCGCCGCGGCGACGGTCGAGGCTGCAGCCGGGGTCGCGGTTGCGCTCGCCGTCGTCTTTGGCGCTGCGGTGCTGGCCGCGGCTGGCGTGGTCGAGGCGACGGTGCCGCTCGCACCGGAGGGCGCAGCCGGCACGGACGCAGAGCTGCTGCAAGCGACGAGCGCCAACGCAGCACCAACAAGCGCAAGCGGGCCGGCGCGACGGATCGAGGGGTGAAGGGAGGTCAGGTTTCGCATGCGAAAACCGTACCACGCGAGGCCACTACTCCCTCGACAGCGGGAGAGCTGGCGTCGCGGCTCCTCAGCGGTGGGTTCCTGGGGCTACTCGAAGGCGATCGAACGCTTGGAGTTGCCGAGCCAGTAGCCCTCGATCTTCGTGAGCGGCGCCGCCCCGTCATCGAGGCCAGCGCCGAGCGTGATGAAGAGCGGCATGAAGTGATCTGCCGTGGGATGCGCGTACCCGGCGGCCGGTGCGAGGTGGCGGTAGTCGATGAGCGTGTCGAGGTCGTTCTTCGCGAGCGCCTCAGCGGCCCAGTGGTCGAACTCCATGATGGCGTTCTCGGCGCCTACCTGGTCGCGGCCGCGCTTGCGGATGGTCTCGAAGGAGTGCGTCATGAATCCGCTGCCGATGATGAGTACGCCCTCGTCGCGCAGCAGCGCGAGGCGCCGCCCGACCTCGATGAGCGTCAGCGGGTCCTCGCTCGGCATCGACATCTGCAGCACAGGGACGTCGTGCTCCGGGTACATCGCGAGCAGCGGCACATACGCGCCGTGGTCGAGGCCACGCGCGGCGTCCTGGTAGACCGGTGTGACGTCGGAGAGCAGCTTCGCGACACGGTCGGCCAGGGCGGGTGCGCCCGGCGAGGCATAGGTGATCTCGTAGTAGCGCTGGGGGAAGCCATAGAAGTCGTAGATCAGCGGGACCGGCGTGGTGGCGCCGATCGTCACGGGCGCCTCCTCCCAGTGCGCGGACACCACGAGGATCGCCTTCGGCCGCGGCATCTCCGCCGACCATGCGGCGAGCTCGACCGGCCACAACGCGTCGTCCATGAGCGCGGGCGCGCCGTGCCCGAGGTAGATCGCGGGCATCCGCGGTGGCGTGGTCTGGTCGTCAGTGGTCATACAAGCTCCTCGTATTCAGTCTACGGGAACGCGGATCACCCCGACCCCAGCACTCCCCCGTCGAGATGGAGGGGGACAGAGCCGGGGCAGCGCGGTAGGCTCGCGGCGATGCCTGCGAAACGCGATCCGCTGAACCTCGTCTGGATGGACCTCGAGATGACGGGGCTCGACCCTGAGCGCCACGTGATCATCGAGGTCGCGACACTTGTGACCGACGCGAACCTCGAGGTGCTGGCGGAGGGCCCGACGTTCGCGATCCAGCGCACCCCGGAGCAGCTCGCGCTCATGGACGCGTGGAACGTGAAGACGCACACGGCATCCGGCCTGGTGGCGCGGATCGCCGCCTCCGACGTCGACGTCGCCGAAGCGGAACGCCAGACGCTGGCCTTCATCCGCAAGTGGGTGATCAAGGGGAACTCGCCGCTCGCCGGGAACTCCATTGCGCAGGACCGCCGCTTCCTGCGGCGAGAGATGCCGAAGCTCGAGGCGTACCTGCACTACCGCAACGTGGACGTCAGCACGATCAAGGAGCTGATGCGGCGCTGGTACCGTAACGGCCCGGTGCCCCCTGAGAAGAAGCAGGCGCACCAGGCGCTGGACGACATTCGCGAGAGCCTCGACGAACTGCGCTGGTACCGCGCGAACCTGTTCGTGCCGCCGCCCCTGCCGCCCGAGACGGAACAGCCCGCCAGTTAGGCGGCGCGCGCCGGCAGCACGCAGGCGAGCAGCCCGCGCAGCAGATCGACCGACGTCACGATCCCCACGACGTCCCCGCTGTCACCGACCACGGGCAACGCCGACACCTCGTGCTCGATGAGCATGGCGGCCGCTGTCTCGATCGGGGCGTCCACCGCGATCGTGAACATCCGGAACGCGGCGACCTGGAGGACCCGGCGGTGGAGTGCCTCCTCCTCGCGCCGGGAGGCATCGTGGTCGGTGGCGTGGCCGAGACGATGTGCAATGTCCCGGTCCGAGACGATGGCGACCACGCGTCCACGATCCTCGACGAGCAGGTGGTGGACGTGATGCGCCACCATCGTCGCGCGCGCTTCCCAGAGCTCAGCCTCGGGCGGGATGGTGATCAACGGACGCGACATGATCGCCTCGACTGTGATCGAGGTGCCACCGTGCGATGCGCCCTGCGATGTGCCCATACCCGAGTATCGACGTGATGCCCGGCGGCGATGAGGGGTCTACCCGCCGAACGCTGCCTTCAGCGCCACGCCGACCGTCTCGACCGCCTGCATCGCCCGCGGGAAGAGGTGCGCATTGTTGAAGGAGCCGTGGATCTGGCCCTCCATCTCCTCGAAGTCCACGGGAACGCCGGCGGCCTTCAGCGCCTCGGCGTACGCGTTGCCTTCGTCGCGCAGCGGGTCGTACTCCGCCGTGACGACGTGGGCGGGCGGAAGCCCTGCGAAGCTCTTCGCGCGGGCCGGGCTCGCGCTGGGCTGGGTCGCGTCCGTGCCCGGCGGGCAGTAGTGCCCCCAGTAGTAGGCCATCGATGCTGGCGTCAGGCCGTAGCGGTCGTTCTCGTGGAACGACGGTGTGTTCATGGCCGCGTCGCACACCGGGTAGATGAGCAGCTGCCGCACGACACTCGGCCCTCCGCGGTCGCGGAGCAGCTGCGCGACGACGGCCGCGAGGTTCCCGCCGGCCGAGTCGCCGCCGACCGCGATGCGGCTCGCGTCTCCGCGGAACCGTGGCGCGTTCTGCGCGGCCCAGACCACCGCGGCGTAGGCATCATCGACCGCGGCCGGGTACGGCGCCTCCGGCGCGAGCCGGTAGTCGACGTTGATGACGATGCACTGCGCGAGGTTGCAGAGGCGGCGGCACGTCGCGTCACCGGTCTCGAGGTCGCCGACCACCCAGCCGCCCCCGTGATACCAGACGAGGATCGGCAGGTTCGCCGCGTCGCTCGGCCAGTAGAGGCGCAGCGGAATGGGGCCTTCTGGCCCGGCAGCCTGCATGTCGTCGACGCGGAACACGTCCGGGCCAGCGGGCGGGAGGATGCGTGCCTCGCGCGCCTGATGTGGCGTGAGCTGCGAGACAGGCGGTGTGCCCATCGCTACGAGACGGTCGAGCCATGCCTGTGCGGCCGGATCCAGAGGCATCGCGCACTCCCTCAAGGTGAACCAGATTGCTGCCGGACGATAACGGCTCGCCTGTGCCGATGTCACGAATCGAGCGGATTCCGACGAACACGCCGATCGCGGTGCGGTAACCTCGACGCATGACCGCGCTCATCGAATCTCGCGTCGTCCGCTCGTTCCACCCCGCCGTGCGGACGTGGTTCGAGCGACGTTTCGGCACGCCGACCGACGCGCAGGCGGCGGGGTGGCCGCACATCGCCGCGAGGCGGGACGTGCTCCTCGCGGCCCCGACGGGGTCCGGCAAGACGCTCGCGGCGTTCCTCGTGGGAATCGACTCGCTGATCCGTGACGCCGAAGCGGGGACCCTGCCCGCCGGCACCGCGATCGTCTACGTGTCCCCGCTCAAGGCGCTCTCCAACGACATCCAGCGCAACCTCGAACAGCCGCTCGCGGAGATCCGCGCGGTCGCCGAGGAGCTCGGGTATGACCTGCCGCCGATCACGGTCGGGCTGCGGACCGGCGACACGAGCGCGAGCGAGCGCGCCGCCCTCGTGCGCCGGCCGCCGCACATCGTCGTCACCACGCCGGAGTCGCTCTACCTGATGGTCACGGTCGAGCGCGCCCGCGCGACGCTCGCAAACGTCCGTACGGTCATCGTCGACGAGATCCACGCGCTCGCGCGCGACCGCCGGGGCACGCACCTCGCGCTGACGCTTGCGCGCCTCGACCACGTCGTCGAAGCGACCGGCAACGCGCGGCCGGCACGCGTCGGACTCTCGGCGACGCAGCGGCCGATCGAGGAGATCGCGCGCTTCCTCGTCGGCATGGACGGCGTCGCGGAGCGTCCGTGCGAGATCGTGAACATGGGCCACCAGCGCGACCTCGAACTGCATGTCGAGGTGCCGCCGAGCGACCTCGAGGCGGTCGCCGCGCGGGAGCAGTGGGACGACGTGTACACGCGGCTCGCGGACCTCGTGGGCGAGCACCGCACGACGCTGATCTTCGTAAACACGCGACGGGCCTCGGAGCGGATCGCACACAAGCTCGCGGAACGACTCGGCGAGGACGCGGTCGCCTCGCACCACGGGTCGCTATCGCTCGAACGCCGCAAGCAGGTCGAGGAGCGACTGAAGTCCGGCGACCTACGCGCGCTGGTCGCCACGGCGTCGCTGGAGCTGGGCATCGACATCGGCACGATCGACCTCGTGTGCCAGGTCGGCTCGCCGCGCAGCATCGCGACGTTCCTGCAGCGCATCGGACGCTCAGGCCACGCCCTTGGGCTGCAGCCGCACGGACGGCTCTTCCCGACCACGCGCGACGAGCTGATCGAGTGCGCGGCGCTCGTCCGCGCGGTGCGCGCGGGCCGCCTCGACCGCATCATCCAGCCGAAGGCGCCCCTCGACGTGCTCGCGCAGCAGATCGTTGCCGAGGTCGCGTGCGAGGAATACACCGAGGACGCGCTGTTCGACCTCGTGCGGTCGGCCGCGCCCTACGCGGCACTCACCCGCGAGGCCTTCGACGAAATCGTTGAGATGCTCGCGATCGGCGTCGGCGACGGCGCGGGCCGCTCGCCCGCGCTGCTGCACCGCGACCGCATCAACGGGATCCTGCGCCCGCGCCGCGCCTCGAGGCTGACGGCGATCACCAACGGCGGCACGATCCCCGAGCTCGGCGACTACCGCGTCGTGACCGACCCCGAGGGCACATTCGTCGGCTCGATCAACGAAGACTTCGCGATGGAGTCCTCGATCGGCGACATCTTCCTGCTCGGCTCCACGTCGTGGCGCATCCAGCGCGTCGAGACATCGACCGTGCGCGTCGTCGACGCGCAGGGCGCGCCGCCGACGGTGCCGTTCTGGCTCGGCGAGGCGCCGGGCCGTACGCGCGAACTGTCCGAGGAGGTCGGCGCGCTCCGTCGCGACATCGCCGTCGGGTTGGAGGATCGCAACGCCCTTCGGGCGCGCCTCGTCGAGGAATGCGCGGTCACGGAGATCGGCGCCCAGGAGATGATCGATTACGTCCGCGCGACGCGGGATGGGCTCGGCGTCGTGCCCTCCGACACAGATGTCGTCTTCGAGCGCTTCTTCGACGAGTCGGGCGGCATGCAACTGGTCGTGCATGCGCCCTTCGGGATGCGCATCAACCGCGCGTGGGGACTCGCGCTGCGCAAGCGCTTCTGCGTCGCGTTCGACTTCGAACTGCAGGCGGCCGCGAACGACGACGCGATCCTCCTTTCGACGGGCGCGCAGCACTCGTGGCCCCTCGAGGAGGCGTACGCGTGGGTGAACCCCGAGAACGCGGAGCAGTCCGTGCACCAATCGATCTTCTACGTGCCGCTGTTCCCCACACGGTGGCGCTGGAACATCACGCGCGCCCTCGCGCTGTCGAGGACGCGCGGCGGCAAGCCGGTGCCGCCGTTCATTCAGCGCATGCGCGCCAATGACCTGATGGCGGCAGTGTTCCCGGAGCAGATCGGCTGCCAGGAGAACCTCGACGGGCCGCTCACGCTGCCCGACCACCCGCTGATGCGCCAGACGATGCAGGACTGCCTGCGCGAGGCGATGGACGTCGACGGCCTGCTCGAGGTGCTCAACGCGGTCGACGACGGGCGCATCCGCTACCACGCAAAGGACACCGTCCAGCCGAGCCCGATGGCGCACGAGATCATCAGCGGTAAGCCGTACACCTACCTCGACAACGCGCCGATCGAGGAGCGCCGCACGCGCGCGGTGACCTTGCGGCGCTCGCTGCCGGATGACGCGCGCGACCTCGGCGCGCTCGACGCGGAGGCGATCGCCGCCGTCGCCGACGAGGCATGGCCCGACCCTCGCAACGCGGAGGAGGTACACGACGCGCTCCTCGGCTTCGTCGCGATCGCCGAGCCCTACGTCGCCGTGTGGGGCGACTGGCTCGAGGACCTCGCGGATGCGGGCCGCGCCGCGTGGACACTCGTGGGAAGCACGCGGCTCTGGTTCGCCGTCGAGCACCTCGAGGCGATGCGCCTGCTCTATCCCGACGCGGTGATGCCCGCCCTGAACACCCCGCCGAGCGCGCTGCTCCCCGTCGAGCACCGCGAGGCCGCGCGCGTACTGCTGCTGCGCGGTCACGCGGAGGCGATCGGTGTGACCGACGCGCACGACCTCGCCCGTCGCACCTGCCTCGACGTCACCGACGTCGAGCATGGCGTGACGATGGCGGAGGTGCAGGGCTTCGTGCTGCGTGGCCGTTTCACTGCCGACGTCGACCATGACGAGTTCTGCGACCGCCGGCTGCTCGCGCGGATCCACCGCGCGACCCTCGACCGGTTACGCCGCGAGATCGATCCGGTGTCGAAGCAGGACTACATGCGCTTCCTGCTCCGCTGGCAGCGCCTCGTGCCGAATCAGCGCGCCGAGGGCCGCAGCGGACTGCGCGAAGTGCTCTCGCGCCTCGAGGGATTCGAGGCGCCCGCGTCCGCGTGGGAGCACGACCTGCTCCGCTCGCGCATGCACGAGTACCACCAGTCCTGGCTCGATGAGCTCTGTCTTGCCGGCGACGCGGCGTGGGCACGGCTCACGCCTCGACGCGTAGTCGCCGAGGAGGGCGTACCCCGGATCGCCGGCAGCGCCGCCACGCGCGCGACGCCCGTGACGCTCGCGCTGCGCACCGACTTGCCGGCGCTCCTCGCGGCCGTGCGCGGGTATGTTCCGGCTGCGCAGGCGCCGGACGCCGGCGCAGCGGCGGAGATCCTCGAGCTGCTCCGCGATCGTGGCGCGCTGTTCTTCGACGAGATCGTGAGCGGCACGCGCCGCCTCGCGACCGACGTGGAGCAGGGGCTGCGCGAGTTGATCGGCGGCGGCTGGGTGGCCTCTGACGGCTTCCAGGGACTGCGCGAGATCGCGGGCGGGACACGTCGAGGCGGCCGCCCTGAGCGCAGCCGCGCTGGCGCGTACTCGCGCGGCGGCCTGTTCCAGGGCGGCGGGCCTGCGGGTCGCTGGTCGGTCGTGCGCGCACCCAGTCTTGAGGGCGCTGCGGCCGAAGAAGACCTCGCGGAGGCAGTCGCGGGCGTGCTGCTGCGACGCTACGGCGTCGTGTGCCGCGATCTCGCCGCGCGCGAGTCGCTCGCGCTCCCGTGGCGGCACATCCTGCGCGCACTGCGCCGCTTCGAGGCGCGCGGCACGATCCGCGGCGGGCGCTTCGTGCAGGGGGTCGCGGGAGAGCAGTACGCGCTGCCGGAAGCGGTGACGTCGCTGCGCGAGGTGCGCCGTACGCACCTCGATGGGCTGCGCATCATCGTAAGCGCGGTGGACCCCGTGAACCTCACGGGCGTGTTCCTGCCGGGCGCGCGCATCCCCTCGCAGCGCGGCCGCACGATCGAGTTCGTCGATGGACTGCCCGCGGAGGTGCTCCCGGCCGCACGCCGGGAGCGTGTCGCCTCGACGTAGGTCGAGGCTCGCACGGGGCGAGCGCAGACCCGCGCCCCGTCCCCCTCCCGCGCGGCGGGAGGGGCGGAGGAAGACAAGAGATGGGGGCGCTGCGCGCCCCCAACCCCCGGCGGAACTCACCGCTTCAGCACGCGCCGGTGCGAGTGATTCCTCGCGCCGTTCAGAATTACGCGGAAGGCATCTGGTTCGCTACGAGGCCGATCTCGTTGCCCGCCGGGTCGCGGAACGTCGCGAAGGTCACCATGCCCGGGACGACCGTGACGTCCTGGATCACAGAGCCGCCCGCCGCCTTGATCCTCTCGAGGTAGGCCGCCGGGTCGTCCACGCCGATGTAGATGACGACCTTGTTGTGGTCCTCGGCGTTATCGACGGCACCATTGATGCCGTGCTCCGGCGGGCCGGGCTGGGCCTGCGGGCCGCCCGGCATCGCCAGGCCGTAGTCCATCGGATTCGAGGCGTCGATCGTCCAGCCGAACGTGTCGCGATAGAACGCCTGCAGGTCGTGCTTGTCGGTGCCGGGCCCGGCAAGGATCTCGAAGTGCACGATCGGGTTCATGTTCTGCCTTCCCAGTTCCCTCTGCGGTGGTCGCGCGTCAGTCTAGCCACGCGGATGTCACGCCAGGAAGAACCGCATGGCACTCGTCAGGAACACTCCACCGAGCACCGCGAGGAAGACCGCGCACACGCCCAGCAGTCCGCGATACGCACGGTCACCCATCCACCGCGCCCCTGAGCCGACGAGCGCCGCAAGCCCAGTGAGCCAGATCAGATCGCTCACGATGTGCCCGAGGAACACCGCAGGCGGGCCCGCCCACCCGAAGGTGAGCGAGTCCACGGTCAGCTTGGTGCCCACCGTGGCCCACCACAGGAGCCAGTAGGGGTTCGACACGGTGACGAGCATCGCCACCGGTGCGACCGCGCGCAGCCCATCGACCGTGAACCCTCGCGACGCAACGGCGGTGCCCTCGACCGCACGAGGCAGCGCCGCGGTCGGCAGCGAACGCGCGAGGCCCCACGCCATCCACAGCAGCACCGCACCGCCCAGCAGCGCGATGGTCGACGTGACGGCGGGGCGGTCGCGCACGACCGCCGAGAGCCCCAGGGCGAGCACGGCCACCGTGATCGCCTCGATGACCGCGTGACCGCCCGTCGCGAACAGGCCGGCGCGCCAGCCCCGGCGCGCCCCCTCGCGGATCGCGAGCACCGTGAGCGGCCCCGGGCTGAGGGCGCCGCTCAGCCCGACGGCAAAGGCGACGCCCGCGACAGCGAGGAGATGGAGGGCCATGCGTCGAGCATACCCGTGCCTCCGGCGCGTGCAGCCGCTACGCTTCCCGCTCGACAGCACATCCAGCGCAACGAACGGAACCTCGATGGACCTCCAACTCACGGGCAAGCGGGCAATCGTCACCGGCGGCAGCCGCGGCATCGGCAAAGCCGTGGCCTGGGCGCTCGCGCGCGAGGGCGTGCACGTCGTGCTCGCGGCGCGCGGGGAGGAGGCGCTGCGTGCCGCCGCCACCGAGATCGCCGAGGACACGGGACGGACGATCGTGCCGGTCCCGACCGACACCACGGACGACGCCGGCGTGAAGCACCTCGTCGCCGAGGCGGTGCGGACGCTGGGTGGCGTCGACATCCTCGTGAACTGCGCCGCGCAGGTCGGCGGCGTCGGCCCGATCCCGCGCCTGCCGGACATCACCAACGAGAACTTCTTCCCGGACATGGACGTGAAGGTGCTGGGCTACATCCGCACCTGCCGCGAGGTCGCGCCGCACATGATCGCCCAGCACTGGGGCCGCATCATCAACATCAGCGGCCTCGCCGCCCGCAACGCAGGGGGCAGCATGGTGGGCAGCATCCGCAACGCCTCCGTCACGGCGCTGACGAAGAACATCGCGGACGAACTCGGGCCGCACGGCATCAACGTGACCGTCGTGCACCCCGGCACGACCCGTACCGAGGTCACGTCGGCGGCGTGGGCCGCGCGCGCAGCGGCCGAGGGCAAGACGGTCGAGGACGTCGAGCGCGCGCTCGCCGACGGCAACTCGATCAAGCACCTGCTTTCGGCGGATGACATCGCGAACGTCGTGACGTTCCTGGCCTCGCCGCTCTCGATCGCGATCAACGGCGACACCATCGCCGCCGGCGGCGGTACGCCGCGGGCCATCTACTACTAGCGCCCATCCGAGGAGCCCGCGCCATGACCCAGTCCGCCCCGCTGCGATTCCTGTCCACGCTCGCGATCGCCTCCCCGCTTCGTGAGCTCGCGGGAGCGTTCGAAGCAGCCTCGGGGCTCTCGCTCGAGGTCGTGCTCGACCCGACGACCGCCCTGATCGCACGGATCGAGTCCGGCGAGACGGGCGACCTCACGGCGCTGACGACGGAGGCGCTCGAGAAGCTGGCGCAGGACGGCACCGTCGACCGCGGCAGCACGCGCCTCCTCGTGCGCTCGCACGTCGGGCTTGGCGTGAAGGCCGGCGCGCCGAAGCCACCGATCGCGACGGTCGAGGAGTTCCTCGCGGCGCTGCACAACGCGCGCTCCATCGTCTACTCGAAGGGCGGAGCCAGCGGCATCTTCTTCGCCGACCTGATCAAGCGCCTCGGCATCGAGGACGAGATCAACGCGAAGGCGACGATCGTCCCCGGTGGCTTCACCGGCGAGGTCGTGGCTCGCGGTGAAGCCGAGCTTGCGGTGCAGCAGGTGAGCGAGTTGATGAACGTCGATGGCATCGACGTCGTGGGCGCCCTGCCCGACGAGGTCGGCGACGCGCCGACGTTCTCCGCAGGCGTGTTCGCCACCTCGACCCGCAAGGCCGAGGCGCAGCGTCTCATCGACTTCCTCTGCTCGCCCGAATCGGCGGCGGTGATCCGGAAGTACGGCCTCGAGCCGCTCGCGAACTGAGCCGCAACCCGAGCGCCTCTTGCCCCCTCCCCCCGCGCGGTGGGGGAGGGTTGGGGTGGGCGGCCGTGAACCTACCTCGGGCGGACGGTGGCCGCTGCGAGGCCCCCTATCCGCGTCGACCTAGTCGAGGCGCACGCTGCGCAGGCGCAGGCTGTTCGTCATGACGCTCACGCTCGAGAGCGCCATCGCCGCCGCCGCCACGATCGGGTTCAGGAAGCCGTAGAGCCCGAAGATCGGCTGCAGGATCCACGGCACATCCGCGCCGTGCAGGATCACCTGGAACAACACGTAGCCCGCACCCGCCGCGATCGGAATCAGCGCGACGTTGTAGGCGAACGCCCACACGAGGTTCTCCGCCATGATCCGCATCGTCGCGCGGCTGATGCCGCGGGCCTGCGCTACGCCGGCAAGGTCGGCGCGCATCAACGTGACCGGAGCAGCCTCGATAGCGACATCCGTGCCACCGCCGATCGCGATGCCGAGGTCCGCGGCCGCGAGTGCCGGCGCGTCGTTGATGCCGTCGCCGACCATCGCGACGATGCGCCCCTGCGCGCGCAGCGCGTGCACGACGGCGGCCTTGCCCTCGGGCTTCACATTGGCCTCGACCTGGTCGATGCCAACCTGGCGCGCGACGGCGCGCGCGGCGCCCTCGCCGTCGCCCGTCAGCATGACCACCTGGACGCCCGCGACCTGCAACAGCGCGACGGCATCATGCGCAGAGGGACGCACGCGGTCGGCGACCGCGATCACTGCGGCCGCGGTCCCGTCGACCGCGACGAGGATCGCCGTCTCGCCGCGCTCCGTCGCCTCGTGTGCGTCGAACGCGAGTCGGGACGCCGATGTAGATGCCATCGACACCGCGCGGGAGGCGAGGAAGTCCGCGTTGCCCACCAGCACGGCATGCGACGCACCGTCGATCACCACCGTCGCCTCGACGCCAAGTCCTGCGGATGCGCGGAACGTCTGCGGCCACTCGAGCGTGAGACCGCGCGCCGTCGCCTCGCGCTCCAGCGCGGCGGCATACGGATGCTCCGAGCCACGCTCCGCGGAGGCCACGAGCGTCAGCAGGGCGCGCTCGTCGACCGGCGCGTCCGCGGCGAGGATCAGGCGCGTGACGCTCGGGTGCCCCTCGGTCAGGGTCCCGGTCTTGTCGACGACGACGGTATCGATGCGCCGCGCGATCTCGAGCGCCTCCGCGTCGCGGATCAGCACCCCGAGGCGCGCCGCGCGCCCCATGCCCACCATGATCGCCGTCGGCGTCGCGAGGCCGAGCGCGCAGGGGCAGGCGATGATCAGGACGCTGACCGCGTTCAGGATCGCGAGCGTCAGCGCCGGCTGCGGGCCGAAGACCATCCACGCAACAAAGGTCAGCGCCGCGATCCCCATCACGACGGGCACGAAGATGCCGGCGATGCGGTCTGCGAGCGCCTGGATCGGCGCCTTCGAGCCCTGCGCGTCCTCGACCAACCGGATGATGCGAGCCAGCGCAGAATCGGCGCCGACGGCGGTCGCCCGCACGCGCAGCACGCCCGAGGCGTTCGCGGTCGCGCCGAACACGTGATCGCCGGTGTGTTTCTCCACGGGCACGGATTCGCCGGTCAGCATCGACTCGTCGACGGAGGACGCACCCTCGACGACCTCGCCGTCCACGGGGAACTGCTCGCCCGGGCGGACGATGACGATGTCGTCGACCTGCACAGCGCGCACGGGGATCTCGAACTCCTGGTTGTCCTCCCAGATGCGCGCAGTCTGCGGCCGCAACGCGATCAGCGAGCGCACGGCGCCCGCGGTCTGTCCCTTCGCGCGCGCCTCGAGCAGCCGCCCGAGGAGCACGAGCGCGATGATCGCGGTGGCGGTGTCGTAGTGCGCCATGACCTCGAAGTCGCCGCCGCCGCGGAGCAGCGCCGGCGCGAACGACACCACGACCGAGTAGAGGAATGCGGCGCTCGTGCCGACGGCGATGAGCGTGTTCATGTCGGTCGAGCCGTGTCGCCCCACGCGCCACGCGCCGGAATAGAACTGCGCGCCGGCCCATACCTGCACCGGCAGGGCGAACAGGAACGGCAACCACACCTCGAGCACGGTCGGCTCCACGGCGTGACCAAGGTGTGCCGCGGTGCCGAGGTGGTGCGTCAGGCCGTACGCCATCTCCCCGGCCGCGACGAGCAGCGCAAACGCGGTCTTCATCGCCAGCGTGCGGAACTCGTGACGGCGCTCAGCCTCCAGAGCGTCACGTGCGGTGTCCTCGTCGTCTCCCGCATCCGGCAGGCGCAGGTCATACCCCGCGTGGTCGACGGCCGCGCGCAGCGCCTCGATGTCGATGCCGGCCGGGACCTCGACCGTGGCGGTCTCGGTCGCGAGGTTCACCGAGGCGGACGCGACCCCCTCGACCTTCGTGAGGGCACGTTCGACGCGACGGACGCACGAGGCACAGGTCATGCCACGCACGTCGAAGCGCAGGTGTTCGAGGGGCGTGCCGGACGGTGGCAATGCGGTCGTCATTCTGGGTTCTTTCCTCTCCCCTGGAGGAGGAGGGCTCGGGTGGTGGGTAATCCGGGGACAGTCCCGCGCAGCACTACTTGTTGGCCACCTTGTACAAGTCGATCAACTCGCTGATGGACTCTTCCGCCTTGCCTTCGCGGATCGCGTCGATGACGCAGTGATGCAGATGCCCGTCCAGCATCTGCGCCTCCATCTTCTCGATCGCGCGGCGGATGGCGTACGTCTGCTTCAGCACGTCCACGCAGTACGTGTCCGCCTCGATCATCTTGCGCACGCCGGTGAGGTGACCCTCGATGTAGGCGAGGCGCTTCAGGACGTCGTGCTGCGTGTGCTCATCCATGCTCGTCCTCTATCGCTTCGGCACGGCCTGCGCCGCTTCGAGCGGCTGGCCCCACGGCATCGTGACCGTCTGCACGTCGATGTCGTAGCCGTCGCCGAGGCGCATCCGCAGTCGCTCCGCAGCGTTCGCACCCACGAGCGTGTGGTGACCGCAGCAGGAGTGCGGGCCCTGGTCCAACTCCGAGCGGTCGAGGTGAAACACCTCCGTGGTACTGCCGCAGGGGCAGGAGTAGGTGATGTCCGCGCCAGCCTCGGTGCGCTCGATCTTCAGGTACTGCGGGTGGAACGGTCCCGCATCGACCTTGCGGCCCATGTGCATCATCGGCATCGCCGTGGCCGGCCCGTTCATGAGAGTGCCGAGCATGGTCATGCCGGGGTGCGCCGGCTGTGCAGCCGAAGCGCCCTCGGCGGGCGCGTCCGCGAGCGGGTAGCCCTCCTCGGTAAGCGCCTCCCCAAGCCGGTCGAGGGCGGCGCCGTTCGGCAGGTCGACCGTGAACAGGCGGGTCTCGGGGTTCCCCTCGACGAAGCGGGCGCCCTCGATGGTCTCGGTGGTCCGCTTGATGGTGGCGATGCAGTGGTCGCAGAAGATGTCCGGCGCGAACAGGGTCATGAGTGGCATGGCTTCGACTCCTCAACGAGGAGTCTACCACTGACCCCTACCCGGGGGGTATGGGTCTACCGTCCGGTCTAGCCGAGGACCGTGATCCGCCCCGCGAGGCCAACCTCGAGCACCTCGAGGCGCGGCATGACCCGCGCGAGTTCCGCGTGCACTGGTCCGAGGTCGGTGAGGTCAGGCAGGCCTGCCGCGCCGGCGTAGTTGTCGTGGTGCCCGGAGAGCACCTGCCGCGGCCGGATGAGCTCGCACTCGCGCAGGATGAACTGCTCCGTCGAGCCCTGGAACGGCTCGCCGTCCACGTTGCCGCGACCCGACGCGCCGAGAATCGCGAGGTCCGCGCGCAGGCCGGCATAGATGCCGGTCCAGTAGCCCATGCTGTCCTGGAACAGGATCGTGCCGTCCGGCGTGTCGATGAGGTAGTCGAGCGCGCCGCCAGTGCTGTCGCTATACGCCCACTCCGGCCGCAGGCCGTTCCCCGAAGCGGCACGCGCAGCTCGCGAGCGAGCGAGGCGGCCTTCGCGCTCGTCCTCGAACACACCGTAGTCGCCGGTCACGACCGTGCCGGGAGGCGCGTTGTTCGACCAGATGCACGAGTGCAGGCTCGGGTAGACGCGGACGGAGACGTCGTCGTTCAGCCGGAAGTGCTCACCTCCCTGCGCGCGCCACAGCTGCTCCGCGGGCACGCCGCGCTCGCCGAGCACCCGCGGTTTCATGCGAGCCGATGACTCGGGCACCGGTGTTCTTCGCGATGAGGTCCGCCCCGGCAAGGTGATCCCAGTGCGCATGCCCCATCAGCACGAAGTCGGCCTCGCGCACGTCGCTCGAGGTCATGCCAACCGCGGGCGCACCCGCCGGTCGATCCATATAGGTGTCGAGGTAGATCACCAGTCCGGCCACATCGAGCCGAAACGTCGCGCAACCCAGCCATGTGATGTCGATGGACATGCCGTACCCCCCCGGACTTCGATTCGCGCGCACCCTAGCACCGCGACGACCTCGGTATGCTGGCCGGCGCAACGGTCACTCGGAGAGGGAGCAGCGCATGAGCCTCGTGCATTCGGTGTGGCGAGCGGGCATCGACGGGCCGCTGCCGACGGTCATCGCGCTGCACGGTCACGGCGCGCACGGCATGGATCTCCTGGGCCTCGCGCCGCTGCTCGCGGGCGGGCGGCTCCTCGTCATCTGCCCCGAGGCGGAAATCCCGCTCAACGCGCAGGGCGGCTCCTTCACATGGTTCGCCCGCCAGGGCGAAGCCCAGCGCACCCCCGAGGAGTTTGAGCGCGTGACGGGCGTCGTGCGCGCGTTCATGGACGAGGCCGTGCCGCGCTACGGGGGGGATCCTGCGCGCGTCGTCGTCCTCGGCTTCTCGCAGGGCGGCACGCTCGCGTACCGCCTCGGTCTCGGCGAGCCCGCACGCTTCCGCGGGGTGGCTGCGCTGTCGACCTACCTGCCCGAGGAGGCCATCGAGCACGCCGCGCCGAACGAGGCCGTGGCGGCGCTGCCAATGCTCATCCAGCACGGCACCGCCGACCCGCAGATCGCCGTCGAGCGCGCGCAGCAGTCGCACGCGCTGCTCCTGGCGATGGGCGCGCAGCCCGACTACCGCGAGTACCCGATGCACCACCAGATCGGCGCGGCCAGCCTCGGCGACCTCTCCGACTGGCTCGAGCGCGTCCTCGAACTCCCGCCGAGATAGCGCAGGGCATCTGGTTCCGCCGGGCAGCCCGAGGGCGCCAGCCGTGGCGCCGATGCGCCCCGCGTGATCGGCGGCGGCGTATCCTCGCGGCGACCGAGGAGGCTGCCATGACCACGACCCCGAACTACGCGACCGAGATGCGCGAATGCGCCGAGGCGATCGGCCTCAACCCGCCCGAGTTCGTCACGCCCGAGGACAAGTGGGTGACGCTCAACGGCATCCGCATGCACTACCTCGACTGGGGGAACGAGTCGAAGCCCCCGCTGGTGCTGCTGCACGGAGGCGGACTGACCGCGCACACGTGGGACATGGCGGCGCTGCTGCTGCGCCCGCACTACCACATGATCGCGCTCGACCAGCGCGGGCACGGCGACACGGAATGGACGCCTGAGGCACAGCTCGGCGAGGACAACGACGCGCTGATGCTGCGCGACACCGAGGCGTTCATCGACTTCCTCGGCTACCCGCAGGTGATCCTGTGCGGCATGTCGATGGGCGGGAACAACTCGTATCGGTACGCGCCCACCCACGCGGACCGCCTACGTCTGCTGATCATCGTGGACGTCGCGCCGGACCTGAGCAGCGAGGGCCAGCGCGACATGGCGGCGTTCCGGCGCGACTCGGAGACGCTGTCCCGCTTCGAGGACTTCCTCGACCGCGCGGTCCAGTTCAACCCGAACCGCGCGCCCGCGCACCTCAAGTACTCGTTGATGCACTCGCTGAAGCCCGCCGAAGGCGGCGGGTGGACGTGGAAGCAGGATCACCGGCGCCGCACGCCACAGGACGACGCCGCGCGCGCGGCGCACGCGTCGTCCCTCTGGACGGCTGTGCGCGAGATCACCACGCCCACGTTGCTCATGCGCGGCGAGGTGAGCCGCATCCTCTCGGCCGAGAACGCCGAGGCCACCGCGAAGGCGATGCATGACTGCGAACTCGTGGTGATCCCGCGCGCGACGCACAACGTGCAGGGCGACAACCCGAAGGACTTCGCCGCCGCCCTCGACGCGTTCGTGGTGAAGCGCCTCGGCGAAGGGCGCTAACGCACCCAGAACCCCTCCACCCCAACCCTCCCCCACCAGGAGGGAGGGAGTCCGAATGCCCGCGACTCTTCTTCCTGTCCCCTCCCCCTCCACGGGGGAGGGGGAGGGTGGGGGTGAGCCGGGCCCGTCGCCCTCGATCGCTAGCGGATCGCCGTCACCATCGACTCGCCGGGCTGACGCGATGCGGCCTCGCCGAGGGCGCGCGTGATCGCGTCGAAGTGTGGCGCGAGGGCGTCCACCTCGCCTCGCGCGATCGCTCCTCGTGCGAACGCGCGCGCGAGATCGCCCGTGTGCACCGTCGCGCGCACGTCCGAGAAGCCCGCGTGACGCAGCGCCTCGACGAGCCACGCTGTCGTCCACCGATGCAGGTCGATGACGAACGATCTCCGCGCGAACGGCACGAGGCGCTCCAGGAGCGGTGCGCCGAGTGGGGAGCGCCGCGTCAGCAGCGTCTCGCCGTACGCGCGCGGCGCGTCCGCAGATGCGATGAGCGCCTCGCGATGGATCTCGGCGGCCTCGCCGTCCGAGGGGAGCACGAGGACGTAGCGCCGCTCGTGCGGCGGATCCTGGCAGCGCACGGCGTAGGTGTAGAGCAGGCAGTCGACACCCTCCACGAGCGTCACGGTCTCGAAGCGGCGCGCGGGCAGCGCCCACACCTGGTAGGAGGCGCGCAACACGCCCCCGGGCCGCAGCACACGGGCGATCTCTGCGAGCACCTTCGACGGATCGCGCGCCTCCTCGAGGCTCTGCGACGCGGTGACGAGGTCGAACGACGCGTCGGGGAACGGCAGCGCCGCGCCGTCGCCGACGACGAAGCGGGCGTTGTCGAGGCCGAGCCGCCGCGCGTTCGCGACGCAGACCGCGACGCGCAGGGGTGCGGGGTCGACGCCGGTCACCTGCGCCAGGGGCAGCGCCGCCGCCAGCGGCAGCGCGGGCCAGCCGTCGCCCGGGCCGAAGTCGAGGATCCTCGATCCGCGATCACTCACGCTGGCAGGCAGGGCGCTCGCGTAGTCCGCCACGCGCGCCGCATCCGCCCAGTGCGACTCGCGCGTGGGGTCGTAGGGACCGTCGACGAAGGGGAGGTTGCCGCTCGACCAGCGCGGCGTGAGCTCGTAGAGCGCCCGGGCGGACTCGACTTCCTCGGGCGGGGCGAGGGCGCGCCACCACACCTCGAGCGCGGTCATCGGCTCGCACGTCACGTGCGGGGCCGGCGGCGTCGGGTGGCTAGAAGAGGTGGCCGAGGCGGATGAGGCGTTCGACGCCATAGACGACGAGCAATCCCCCGCCGATGGCGAGCCATTTCCAGTAGAAGCGCCCGGGATCTTCGAGTGGGCCCATGCCGACCAGCCTAGCGCGACAGGTGCGAGGCGACGAGATCCGCCAGGGGCAGGCTGGAGGTCAGCCCGGGCGACTCGATCCCGCCGAGGTGCACGTACCCGCGGTCATGCCAGACGAGGAAGTCCGTCAGGCCCTGGCCTGGCTGCTGGATCTTCGGGCGGTAGCCCACCTGCCCCGGGGCGATCTGCTCGTCGCGCAGCCCCGGCAGAAAGCGCTGCCCCGCGCGCAGGAACGAGGCGCGCCACGTGGGGTCGTCGACGTTCAGATAGTCGCGCGGCTCCTCGTCGGACATCCACTCGGTGGCCGGGCCGAGGTGCACGCCCCCGTCGGTGTCGACGGTGAGGTGCACACCGAGGCCGCCCGCCGCATGCTCCGGCAGCGGATACACGGGCCGCGTCACGAGCCGTGCGACCGCGGGGTCGATGACGTCGTAGTAACGCCCGCGGTTCGAGGTCTGTCGCATCACCGGCACCTCCACACCGCCGGACGTGCCGCCGTCGAGCGGATAGCCCAGCAGCGCAGCGACCTCGGCAGCGCCGAGACCCGAGCTGTTCACGAGCGCCGCGGAGCGCAGCGTCGAGGTCTCGCCGTCCTCGTCGCGCAGCGTGAGTGCGAAGCCGCCGGCGGCGCGCTCCGCACCGACCAGCGTCGTGCGGTACGCGATGAGGGCGCCGTGGGCGGTCGCCTCTGCCTCGTAGGAGCGCGCGAGCGCGTACGCGTCGACCACGCCGGTGCTCGGCGACCAGATCGCCTCGACGGTCGGGACGTAGGGCTCGAGCTCGCGTGCGCGCGCGCCCGTGATGCGCTCGACACCGCGCACGCCGTTCGCGACGGCCTGCCGGTACACCTCGTCCAGGCCGGGACGCTCCTCCTCGGAGAGGGCGACGATGATCTTCCCGGTACGCAGGACGGCCACCGAGTGCGCCTCAGCCCAGGCGTAGATGCGCGGGTTGCCCTCCCAGCAGAGCCGGTGCTTCAGCGTGCCGGTCTCGTAGTAGATCGAGGCGTGCACCACGCCGCTGTTGTGCGACGACGTCTCCCGCGCGAACCCCTCGTGCTGCTCGATGACGAGCACGGAGCGCCCGTCCGAGGCGAGCCGCTGCGCGAGCGCGAGCCCAACGACGCCCGCGCCCACGATCACGATCTCCGCGTCGAGAGCCGAGGTGGTCATGCGGACACCACCTGTCCGTCGCCCATGACCACGACATGCGACGCCTGCACCCCCTCGAGGTGTGCGCCTTCGGCGACAAGCGCGTCGTTCAGCGTCACGCGACGCAGCACCGCCCGCGCACCCACGACGACGTTCGGGCCGAGCTGCGAATCTTCGACCGTCGCGTCGGCGGCCACGAGCGATGCGCGGCCATCGAGGAGCGCGCCCTGCGTCGAGATGAGCGCCCCGAGCGTGCCCGCGTCGAGCCAATCGCCCGAGAAGACGCTGCCGCCCATCGGTCGTCCCTGCTCGTGAAGCACCGAGAGCGTGCCAGACAGCTCCACCTCGCCGCGGGGGCTCACCATCGGGTTGCGCCGCATCTCCTCGACCACGTTCGGCGCGACCATCCAGATGCCGACGAGCGCCAGGTTCGAGCGCGGCTCCGCCGGCTTCTCCTCGAGGTGGACGACGCGCCCGGCAGCCGGGTCGCCCTCGAGCACCACGATGCCCATATCGCGCGGCCGGTCGGTCTCATGCAGCACGAACCACGCCTCCATCGAGGACTTCATGAACGCGTCGATGTGCGGGCGCAACTCGCCGCGCAGGATCGTGTCCACGGCAAGCACGACGACATGCCGCCCCGCGAGGCGGTCGCCGACGCTCGTCAGCGCATCGCCGGAGCCCTTCGGCTCGTGCTGGACCGCCACGCTGATCTCGACGCCGCTCGGGGCGACTGCCTTCGCTGCGGGGCCGGTGCGGTCATCGGTCGGGCCGACCACGACGACGATCTCGCGCAGGCCGGCTGCTGCCAGCAGGTCGATCGCGTAGGCGATGAGGGGGCGGTTCAGGAGGGGGATCAGCGATTTGGGCATGCCCTCGGACAGCGGGCGGAGGCGCGTGGCGCGGCCGCCGGTGAGAATCACGCCGAGGGGGGGCTGCTGGTTCATCGACGCCTCCGGCGCGGTTCTCGTGCCCTTCGTTGATAGCCGAGCACAGAGCGGGCCACAATGGGCCCGATGCCCTCAACCCACGCACCCTGCCCGACCGTACTGCCCCGCGCCGTCAGCCCCTCGACGCCCGGACGCACCGCGCCCGGCCGCACCACGGTCGAGGAGCCCGCTCAGCAGATCCAGCGACCGTGGCGTCTCGTGCTCATGGACGACAACGATCACACCTACGAGTACGTCATCGAGATGCTGGCGCACGTCTTCGGCTACGCGAAGGAGAAATCCTTCGCCCTCGCGCGGATCGTCGACACCGAGGGGCGCGTGACCGTCATGACCGGCACCCGCGAGGACTGCGAGGCGAAGCAGTCCGGCATCCACGCCTACGGCGCGGATCCCCGCATCCCCCACTGCAAGGGCTCGATGTCTGCCGTCGTCGAGGAAGCGGACACGCTGTGAGCCCCCTCGACACGACCGAAACGCCGCCGGCCGTTACCCGGGAGACCGTCCTGCGCTCCCTTGAGGAGACGCTGCCGCCCGCCACCGTCGTCCTGCACAACGACGACGTGAACTCGATGGACGGCGTGGTCCATGCCCTGCTGGTAAGCGTCCCGGAGCTCGAGATGGAGCGCGCGGTCGAGGTGATGCTGGCGGCCCACCTGCGAGGCGAAGCAGACGTCATCGCCTGCCCGCTCGAACGCGCCGAGCTCTACCGGGACCGCCTCGAATCGCACGGGCTCACGGCGACCATCCGCCGCTCCTGACCCGGGCCCCTCAAGTTACGGCGATCGCTTCCGACGATTGCGGCATGAACATCGGGAATCTCCCTGAGTTGCGCGAGGTGCTTCAGCGCCTGCCGTGGTTCCGCGACCTCTCGCGCGAGCACCGCACGGAGATGCTCTCGGAGATCGTCGAACGCCTCATCCTCGAGGCATCCCGCGAAGAGTTCACGGAACTGCTTCAGCGCTGGGCGCTGGTCGCCCACAGCGACGTAAAGTGGTCGCGGTTTGAGCTCCTGCGGGAGAGCGGGCTGCTCGAGCCCCCGCGGGCCGCCTAGCAGGCGGTCAGCGCGTCGTCCGGAGCGCCGGGAGGCCAAGCGCCTGCCGCCGCTCGCTGGCGGCCCTGAACACATCGTCCTCGCGCTGCAGGAGCCGTCCGAGCGCCGCCGTGCTCATGCCCAGGTGGGGTGCCGCCTCCGCGAGCCGCCACTCGTGCGCCTCGAGCGTATCGAAGAGTGCCGCGACGCCCTGCGCGTACCGGGCATCGCGCGCCCCGGGGAGCACGAACGGCTTCGCGGGGGTCTCGGTCCCGTCCGCCGACGGCGCACGGAGGCGGTAGGCGATCTCGAGGCGGAGCCGGCGGAGCGCCCGGGCCTGGTTGAGGTGCTGCGAGCGCTCCTCGACCGCCTCACCCACGAGGGCGGTCGGCCGGTGGCGCAGCCGGACTGCGGAGTCGGTCTTGTTCCGCTTCTGCCCGCCGGGACCGCTCGCGCGGTAGTGGTCGACGTCGCACTGCGCGAGGAGCGCGTCGTCAGCCAGCGGGAGGTAATCGCGCCAGTCGGGCACCTGTGGCCTCACAAACGCATCACAACATGGCTATGCCGGGTTGGAGCGGCTCGCCTATCCTGTCACCTCTGACCTCACGAACCCACACGGGGCGAAGGAGCGGGCGGCATGGCGACGAAGGTGCGGGCGCAACTGGTCGGCGCGACGGGGTACGGCGGGCTCGGGATCCTCGAGCTGCTGCTCGGCCACCCCAACTTCGAGATCAGCGCGCTCATCGCGCGTGACGACGCCGGCCGCCGCATCGACCACGTCTACCCGCACCTCACCGGCCGCTGCGAGATGGTGGTGCAGGGCCCAGACGACGCCGAGATCGGCAAGGACTGCGACGTCGTCATCTTCGCCACGCCGGACCGCGTCTCGCAGGGCTACGCCGCCGACCTCACCAGCCGGGGCGTCCGCTTCATCGACTACTCAGGCGACTACCGCTTCGGGAACACCGAGGACTACGCCCGCTACGCCGACCGCCACCCCTCGATCAAGGAGTCGACGCACACGACGCCGGACCTGCTCAGCAGCGCGGTCTACGGGGTCTCCGAGCTGAACGCCGCCGCGATCGCTGAGGCGCCTATCGTCGGCAACCCCGGCTGCTTCGCGATCGGCATCGTGCTGGGCATGGCGCCGCTCTACGCGGAGGGCATCATCCAGGACGGCACGGTCATCGTGGACGGGCTCACGGGCTCCTCCGGAGCGGGCAAGAAGCCCGCCCCGACGCAGCACTTCTCCCACCTCAACGACAACGTCATCCCCTACCGCGTGCTGAACCACCAGCACGTCGTCGAGACCGAGTTCACGCTCGGCCGCATCGGTGAGTCCACCGCGGCGACCGTCGACTTCATCCCGCACCTCCTTGGGACGACGCGCGGCATCCTGAACACGATGCACGCCACCCTGACGCGCCCGACCAGCCGCGCCACGCTGATGGAGCGGTACCGCTCCTTCTTCGCCGGACACCCGTTCGTCCGCGTGCTCGACGAGCCCCCAACCCTCAAGGGGACGCTCGGCTCGAACTACATCGACCTGTCGGTGTTCACCGCGGAAGGCGACCGGCGCATCACGGTGATGTCGTCCATCGACAACCTGATGAAGGGCCAGAGCGGCTCCGCGATGCAGAACCTCAACATTATGTTCGGCCTACCGCAGACGACCGGCCTCGACCGCGGGCCGCTCTACCCGTAGCGCCCGTCCCCGCCTCGGCGTCGCGCGGGCTCGCCTCCCCGCTCCTGGAGCGGGCGAACAGAAGCGGGGCATACATCGTTGGATAGTTTGGAACAGCAACGACGAGGGCCGGTGAACGCCTCAGGCGATGAGCCCGCAATCGTCGGCGCGCTGGTCGAGCGGGCGCAGGGCGGCGACGCGGAGGCGTTCGGCGCGCTGTACGACCGCTTCCAGCCGGAGATCCTGCGCTACCTCACGCATCGCGTGGGCAACGCGGACACCGCGGAAGACCTCGCCCAGCAGGTGTTCCTGAAGGCCTGGCAGGCCATCCCGCGCTACGAGGCGCGGGGTGTCCCGTTCAAGGCGTGGCTGTACCGGATGGCCCACAACCAGATGGTGGACCACTTCCGGACGCACCGGCAGACGACCGACCTCGAGGGCGTCGAAATCCCCGAGGAAGCGGAAGCCGAGGAGGCGCTGCTGACGGCCGAGATGAGCGAAGCGCTCACCCTCGCGCTGAGCAGGCTCTCCGAGGACCACCGGCAGGTGCTGACGCTGCGCTTCTTGATGGAGAAGTCGGCGCGGGAGATCGCGGAGATCATGGGACGCAAGGAAGTCACGGTGCGCGGCCTGCAGATGCGGGCACTCCAAGCGCTGCGCCGTGCCATCGAGGAGACGGGAGGCCTGCCGTGAGCGACGCGCGCGACCTCGGCACCATCCTCGACCGCTGCCTCGACGACCTCGCCGCGGGCCGCGCGACCGTCGAGGCGTGCCTCGACCGCTATCCGGAGCAGCGCGCTGCGCTGGAGCCGCTGCTGGCCGCAGCCGTCGCGGTGCGCCGGCCGCAGCCCGCGGAGCGCACCCCCGACCCGGCACGGCGCGCGGCGTTCATGGCGGAGATCCGTCGCACCCCGCAGCAGTCGCGTCCCCGGTTCTGGGCCTCGCTCGCGCGGTTCATGGACCTTGGCGGTGCGTTCCCGCGGCTCGTCGTCGGCGCAGCGCCGGTCGCGGCCGCGGTCGTGATCGCCCTCGTCCTCATCACGACGCAGCGGGCGACGCCCGCTGCCGCCTCCACCCTCACGCTGTTCTCGGGCACCGTGGAACGACAGCGCGACGAGGGCTGGCAGCCGATCGTCGACGGCGCACGCGTCCCTGAGGGCGCGCGCGTCCGCACAAGCGCCGATGGCAAGGCGCTCCTCACCTTCCCGGACGGCTCGACGGTCTCGCTCGACGCCGACACCGATATCGCGGTCGAGCGAATCGACGTTTCCCCGCGCGTCGTCATGCTGCGGCAGTACTCCGGCCGGCTGTGGAACGACGTCGCCACCGACCTCACCCCGGGCGCCGCCTTCGAGGTGCACACCGCCGACGCGGTGGTGCAGGTGCACGGCACGGTCTTCGAGACCGCCATCACCGACGGCCAGACGGCAGTATCGACCGCCGAGGGACTGGTGGACGTCGTCATCGGCGGCCAGCGCGTGAGCGTGCCGCGGGGCGAGTTCGTCCGCGCGGAGCACCAGCGCGTCGCCGAACGCAGCGCTGCCCGCCCCACGCCCACGCTCACCGTGGACGGCCCCTTCGCGGCCGCGCTCATCGCCCCGGGCGGCGAGGCGACCGGCGCGAAGACCAACGGCACGCTCTTCCGCCAGATCCGCGGCGTCACCACCTCGAACCCCGGCGACGGGCCACAGCGGTTCGACTTCCAGGGCGTGGAGCCGGGCGACTACACCCTCAACGTGCAGCGATTCGGCGCCGGGGCCGGCACCATTGCGCTCGTCGGGCCGGACGGGCAGGAGCGTCGCCTCACGCTCGATGCCGGCAGCGGAGCCGCCAACGTGCGGGTGCGCGTGGGACAGCAGAACGGCGCGACCACCGTCGCGCTGCTGGACTCCGTCGCACCGGCGACGCCGGCGCCCGCGCCCGTACGCGTGGTGGAGACGCCACGCACGCAGAAGCCGGAAGACCTGGCGGCACAGCGCGCGAAGGTGGAATCGGCCGGTGCGACCGCCCGGCCGGCGCTCACCTCGCCTGCAACGGACGAGTTCACCCGCAACCTGCGCGTCGCTCTCAATGGCGACAACGTCGCGGCGCTCCGCACCCAGCTCCAGGCGGTCCTCGAGGGCAGCGACGCGGTCAAGCTCCAGCGCCTGCAGGTGCTGGCGGGCCTCGCTGGAGACGGCGGGAATGCGGCGCGCATCACGCGCGCGCTCGCCGGGGACGAACAGGCCGCGCTCCGCAACCAGCTGCTCCAGGCTGGAGAGGCTGCGCTCGCACCCGAGGCACAGGCGCGGTTCCGTCGCGCGCTGCTCGGCGAGCCGACGCGTGTTCCGGATCGCGCCCAGACGCCACCGGCGAGTCCGACTGCCAGCGCCACGGCGACGCCCCGACCGCCGCTTCCGGAGCGCACACCCACACCGACCGACACGCGTACGCAGCGACTGCGCGAGGCCCTCGGCCGCAGCGACCTTGCCGCGATCCGCGTCTGGCTCGCGGACCTCGTCGCGCCCGAGAACGCCGACGGCACCGAGGCAGGTCTCCGCACGCTCGCAGCGCTCACCGTGAGCGACGAGAACGCGAACAAGGTGACGCGGGCGCTGGCCGGGGAGTCGAACCAGTCGCTGCGCGTCCGGGTCCTGGCGTTGATCGACACCAGCGCGGCGGCGGACGTGCGCTCGCGACTGCTGCGCACGGTGCTCGGCCAGCC
>CAIXBH010000277.1 GCA_903917615.1 uncultured Chloroflexota bacterium
GGCCGCGTGTGCCGAAGGACGACCCACGGCTCGAGGCCTACGGCACCGTCGACGAATTGAACTCTGTCATCGGCGTGGCGGCGGCGCTGGTCGACGATGATCTGCGCGCCCAACTCCAGATCATCCAGTCCGATCTCTTCGACATCGGCGGCGAACTCGCGACACCCGACCTCGAGCAGCGGATCGCGCACGGCCAGGTCATCGGCCCGCGCGTCAGCGACGAGGACATCGCGCAGCTCGAGCGCTGGATCGACGCCCTCGACGAGGAGATCGAGCCGCTGACGCGGTTCATCCTTCCGGGCGGCGCCGTTGCCTCGGGGCACCTCCATGTCGCGCGTACCGTCTGCCGCCGCGCGGAACGACGCGTACTCACGCTCTCGCGGGAGGCCTCGGTCGCCCCGGTCCTGATCCGCTACCTGAATCGCCTCAGCGACCTACTCTTCACGATGGCGCGGGGCGTGAACGCGCGCGAAGGGATCGAGGAGCCCCAGTGGCTGGGCCGCGACGAGCGCTCCGCCCAACCCTGACCCGCTCTGCACATGTGACGTGCACCGCGATCATCTGGCTACATCGATCTGGATCGCAGGGGATGATCCTGCGCAGACATCGAGGCAGCTGATGACTCGACGCTGCTGCTACGCCAGCGTCGCCTCGGCTCGCTCGTCGCTGGGCACCTCGTCTTGCGCGTCTGCTTCGCGGATCACGAGACCGAGGACGGCCGCCAGGCCCGCGAATACCGCGCCCGCGAGGAAGGCGGCCCGGTAGCCCGTCGTCAGTGCCTCGAGCTGCGAGTGGCCGTTCGCGAGCGCAGTGGCTGTCTGCGACGTCGCCAGACTCGCGAGGATCGCCAGCCCGAGCGCGCCGCCGAGTTGGAACGACGTGTTCACCAGGCCCGACGCCAGACCTGACTCCTCGGGCGAGGCGTCGGTCATCGCGGCGAGCAGCACGGGGTTGAATGCGATGCCCGCGCCGCAGCCAAGCAGCAACATCCCGGGGAGGATGTCCCCCCAGACATCGCCATCCGCGCGGGCCTGCGAGAACAGCGCGAGCCCAAGCGCTGCGAGCAACAGACCAGCCACGAGCGGCTTCCGCATCCCGAACCTGGTCACCAGTCTCCCCGATACGCCGACCGACAGCACGCCCATCAGGACGTTCGCCGGCAGGAATGCCAGCCCGACCTCCAGCGGCCCGTAGCCGAGCACGAGCTGCAGGTACAACGCGGAGATGAAGAACCACGCGAACATCGAGGCAGCCCACAGCATCCCGATGACGTTGGCCGTTGCGAGGTTCCGCCGCGAGAGCATGCCCAGTGGCACGAGTGGTGACTCAACGCGCTGTTCGATGAACACGAACAGCAGGAGCAGCACGACCGCGGCGCCCAACAGTCCGAGCGTGGTGACGGAGGTCCATCCAGCCTCGTTGCCTCCGACGACCGCGCGCACCGCGAGCACCAACGCCGCGGTAATGGTGAACGCGCCGCCGAGATCGAGTCGCTGTCGCGGGACGATGGCATCGCTCTCCGGCACCCAGCGCATCGCGAGCAGGCACACGCCCACCCCGACCGGCACATTGATCAGGAAGATCCAGTGCCAGTTGAGCAGCCCGGTCAGCACGCCGCCGAGCACGGCACCGAGTGCGCCACCACCTGCTGCCACGAAGCCGGTGATCCCCATCGCCTTCGCGCGCTCGTCCGGCTCCGGGAACAGGTTCACGATCAGCGACAGCGCGACCGCCTCGGCGATCGCGCCACCAATACCTTGCACGCCCCTCGCCGTGATGAGCGCGGCCGGCGAGGGAGCCACCGCGCACACGAGCGAGGCGGCAGTGAACAGCGTCACGCCGATCAGGAAGAGCTTGCGGTGCCCCCAGAGATCACCCAGCCGCCCGCCGAGGAGCAGGAAACCGCCGAACGTGAGGACGTACGCGTTGATGACCCAGGACAGCCCTTCCTGTGTGAACCCGAGGCTGTCGCGGATCGATGGCAAGGCCACGTTCACCACGGACGTATCCAGCACGATCATCAGGGTCGCCAGGCAGAGCACGTACAGCGCCGGCCAGCGATGACTTCTCGTAGACATGCGGTCTCCTCACGTTCTCCAGACAGTATCGGGGCCGGGGTCATAGCCGCGCGATGACGCGCCGCGATCAGGCCTCATCAGTACGACGAATGGACCGCCTCGAGATCGACATCCGACGATGAGGGCCGATCCGACGCGGAATTCCACCTGCTCCGGGGGAATGGCAGAGCTTCGTGACCCGGATGGCCGCCAACCAGTACGATCGATGCCATGAAGAAGATCGGGTTCCTCTCATTCGGCCACTGGACGCCCTCCGCGCAGTCACAGACGCGGTCGGCGTCCGATGCGCTGCTGCAATCGATCGAGCTTGCGGTCGCCGCGGAGGAGCTGGGCGCGGACGGCGCGTACTTCCGCGTGCACCACTTCGCGCGACAGCTCGCCTCGCCGTTCCCGTTGCTCGCCGCCGTCGGCGCGAGGACACAGCGGATCGAGATCGGTACGGCGGTCATCGACATGCGCTACGAGAACCCGCTCTACATGGCGGAGGACGCGGGTGCCGCCGACCTCATCGCCGGGGGCCGCCTGCAGCTCGGCATCAGTCGCGGCTCACCCGAACAGGTGATCGGTGGCTGGCGACATTTCGACTACGCGCCCGCGGAAGGCGAGACCGAGGCCGACATGGCGCGCCGCCA
>CAIXBH010000278.1 GCA_903917615.1 uncultured Chloroflexota bacterium
CGCTCGGTGGGGTACGTCCTGCTTCGCGCACCGTACCGGAACTCGCGCTGGCCCTCGTCGTCGCCGTCGTCGTCGTTGGCGCGGGCGCGCTGACCGGATCGATCGGGGGCGTAGGCGACCCGGCCGCTGCACGCATCGGTGTGGGGCGCGCCATCTCGGGCTCGGGGGGCTCGATGACGCCGAACTCGACTTCATCCACGGCCATCGAGGCGCTTTCGGCGCTGTGCGGCGCGAGGAGGATGCGGACCTTGGCGCTGGATGCGCCGGGCGGCGCGAGCACCGCGCCGGTGGCCACGCGCTCGACCGCGAGGACGCCCTCCGCAGGGGCGTCGACCGCGGGCGAGTCCGCGGTGTCCATCTGCGCGCCGGTGCCGTTCGCCGAGGCGTACCACGCGATGCGCACCCACCCGGAGTCGACCCCGCGCGCGGGGGCGAGCAGGGCGCTCGCCTGGTACCAGCTTCCACCGGCGATCTTCACGATGGTCTGCTCGATCCACATCGTGCTCGTGCTGGCGGATTTCAGGACGGCCGCGTTGCCGTGGCCCGGCACCCCGCCTTCGACCGTGACCCGACCGCGCGACACCGCCCACCCGATGATGTCGTGCTCGAAGTCCCCGTTCATCAACTCAGTGGAGAGGGGCAGCGGTGCCGGCGCAGGTACTGGCGTCGGTGTCGGAGCTGGTGCCGGGGCGGGGGTGGCGCGCGGCGTGGGTGGCCTGACCGTTTTCGCGGGTGGCGGTGCGGGATCCGGATCAGGATCGGCAGGAGGGGGTGGTGGAGGAGGTTCGGGTGGTGCCGGTGTCGGCGTCGGTGCGAGCGCCTCGGACACCGTCGCGCCGTCGACCCAGATGGCCGCGCCCGCGGCGGTCGCGTTCATGTTCACCGTGACCATGACGTTGGTCGCACCCGCCGGCGCTGCGACGGTCGAGGTGCTCGCCGTGCGGTACCCCGCCGCCGCCCCGCTCAGCGTCTTGCTGGTCGTCGCGAGGGCATGCCCGCTCCCGTCGACGAGGTCCAGCACGACGGTCACCGAGGTGACGTTGGCGGCCTCCGAGCGGACGCCGATGGAAAGTGCATAGAGCCGGGTGACCGTGGCCGGCGAGAGCCAGTACTGCGAGCGGATGCCGGTCGATGTCGCGGCGGCGGCGGTGATCTTCGCCGTCTTCGCGCCCTCGAACACGGGCGCGGCGCTGTCGCTGGTCAGCGCGGCGCCCGGGAGCGCGACCCAGCCCGTGGTCCCGCCCTCGAACCCACCGTTGCTGAGGACGGACACCGCCTGAGCGCCAACAGGGAAGGCGCGCATGGCGGGCGCGATGATCAGGGCGGCGATCGGCATGGCGGCGAGCATCGCCGCGACGATGAAGCGCATCCGGGGAGTCCTGCGCCGGCATCGAGATTGGCGGCGGAAACGTAGCACAGCCGCCGCGCCGCGCTGTTCGGTGATTCTGACGTTTGGGTGCCGTCCAGTGGGGGCCGCCGGCGCCGTCCGCAGGGGGTAGCCGCTACAATGCGGTGACCTCCCCAGGTGTCCACCCGGCTACCCCCTCGACGGAGCGCACCGCCATCGTCGCCCAACGCGTCCGCACACCCGCTCCCGTCCGCGCGCGCCCGAAGGCGGAGGCTGCGGCGATTGCCGCGCGCCCGTTCCTGAAATGGGCCGGCGGGAAGACGCAGGTCGCCGGCGAGATCGTGGCGCGCAGCCCGCGCCGCATCGAGACCTACTTCGAGCCCTTCCTGGGCGGCGGCGCGATCTTCTTCGCGCTGGCAGGCGACGCAGATCTCGCGCCGAAGCACGCTGTCCTCAACGACGTGAACCGGGACCTGGTCACCGTGTACGAGGTGGTGCGCGACGAGCTGCCGAAGCTGCTGGCACGGCTCGAGGCCCTCGCGGAGCCCTACCTCGCCGCCGCCCTCCCGGAGCGCACCCGCCTCTACTACGAGGAACGCGAGCGCGTGCCGGATGACCGCGTGGATCTCGCGGCGCGGTTCCTCTTCCTCAACAAGACGTGTTTCAACGGGCTCTACCGGGTGAACCGCCGCGGCGAGTTCAACGTGCCGCACGGCAAGTACCTGCACCCGCGCATCGTCGACGAGCCGGCGCTGCGCGCCGCATCCGCGATGCTGCGCGGCGTCGCGATCTCCTGCTCGGACTTCGCGGACGCCCTCGCCGCCGCGAAGCAGGGCGACTTCGTATACGTCGACCCGCCTTTTGAGCCGCTCTCGAAGACGTCATCGTTCACCGGCTACACGGAGGGTGCGTTCGACCGCCACGAGCAGCTCCGGCTGAAGTGGCTCATCGACGACCTGACTGACCGGAACGTCTCCGTCATGCTCTCGAATTCGCCGGCCGAATGGCTCGTCGGGATCTACGAGGGCACGCGCTTTCCTGACGCCGCTTCCGGCGCGTGGCGTCACTACACGATCGAGCGCACGCCCGCGCGCCGCGCGATCAACTCGCGCGGCGACCGGCGCGGCGCGATCGACGAGTTGCTGGTGACGAACTACGCGCCCGAGCTGGCGCGCGGCAGGCTGGAGTCCGCCTCGTCCTCGTCCGCATCAGGCAAGGCGTCGGCCGGCACGCCGAAGCCGCCGCGCGGGGCCGGCAAGACGAAGTAGAGCCGCAGCCACGTCTCGAGGTCCGACAGGTCCACGGCCTTGCCGCTCGCCTGCAGGAATGCGCGCATGTTCGCGCTGAATCCCGGTCCGTAGAAGCAGACGAGGCCGGGGATCGGCCATGCCGCGATGTCCTCGATCGTCGAGGGGATCTTCTCCTCAGCGCTGCCCGACGACCGCTGGTACTTCGCCTCGATGCCCAGCGAGCGGCGCAGCGTCGGGTCCGTCACCACCAGGTCGATGCGTCGCCGCGCGCCCCAGATGCGCCGCCCGACGTAGACCTCAGTCTCGACCGCGAGGCCTAGGTTCCGCGCGACGTCGACGCACGCTGCGGTGAGCGACTGCCACGACGTCGGCGCGAAGAAGTCGCCCTGCTCCCCCTCGTGCGCCCGCGAGCGGTGCGACGTCATGCGGTGATGCCACCTTCGATCGGGCTCACGCCGACAGAGGCCGCCGCCTCCGCGATCTGCTTCCATGTCTCCTCGTCGAGCGCGATGCCGTGCGCGCTGCGCTCGCGCATCGCGCGGCGCTCTGGCTCGCCGGCCAGGAGCACCTCATCGACGCCGTCCATGAGCGGCGGGGCCTGCACATGCGCCGCGAGCGCCGCGAACATCCCGGTGAATGCCTCGAAGCCGGCGAAACGCTCCGGGTCGATCGCCATGAGGAAGACGCCGTTGCTGCCGCGCGCGCCCTCCACGGCGCTGCCCGAGCCAGACAGGATGCCGGACAGCGCCTCGACGGCCATGTTCAGCCCGAAGCCCTTGTAGCCGCTGCGCGGACCGCCGACCGGCAGCAGCGCGCCTGCACGCTCGTTCTCCCCGGTGCCGTAGAAGTCACGCGGTTCGGTCGTCGGCGTGCCGTCGCCGTCGAGGATCCAGCCCTCCGGCACGTGCTTGCCCGCGTTCACCGCGACGCGGAGCTTGCCCTCGGCCACCACGGACGTGGCCATGTCGAGCACGAACGGCTCCGCGGGGTCCTCCGTGGGCAGCGCGATCATGATCGGGTTCGTGCCGAGTCGCCTCGACGCGCCGCCGAACGCCGTGACGATGCGCGTCCCCGGCGTGTTCACGCTGCCGATGCCGATCATCCCGGCGGCGACAGCGCGCTCGCCGTACGCCCCCACGCGGCCGATGTGACCGCTGTTGAAGGCCGACGCGATGCCGACGCCCGTCTCACGTGCCTTCGTGATCGCCAGGTCCATCGCATACGTCGCAACGACCGGGCCGTAGTTGAGCCCACCGTCGACGAGCGCGGTCGAGACCGACTCCTTCACGACGTGCGGACGCGCGCCCGGCACCATCGCGCCCGACCGCGCGCGTTCGACGTACGAAGTGATGCGGATCACCCCGTGCGAGTCGTGCCCGCGCAGGTTTGCGCCGACGAGATGCTCCGCGACGATGCGCGCCTCATCGAGCGGCGCGCCGGTGCCCGCGAAGATCCGCACGGCGTACGCGGTGAGCGCCTCGACGGTGACGGTCGGCATCGGCGGTGCTCCTGACCTCGACTACGCGCCCTGGATGCGTGTGACCTTCGTCTCGGCGCGCGACGCGGCGAGGTCTGCCGCTGCCTTCGATCGCATCGCGATCATGTCGGAGCCCAGCGTGACCATCTGGAAGCCCGCCTTGAGCCACTTGTTCGTGAACTCGAGGCCGCTCGTGTGCGCGCCCGGGGCGACCTTGTGGCGGCGGCAGGCCTCGTAGATCTGCATCACGGCGGCCTCGTGGATCGGGTTGGTGTTGTCGCCGGTTGGCTGCAGGCCCACCGCGTACGCGAGGTCCGAGGGCCCCATGTAGGCGCAGTCCACGCCCGGGACCGAGAGAATCTCGTCGAGGTTCGCGAGGCCCTCAGCGGTCTCGATCATCACGATGACCGCGATCTCCTCGTTGGCGTGAAGTGTGTAGTCGCTCCCGCCGTAGATGGAGGCCCGCACCGGCCCTGAGGAGCGGCCGCCCGCGGGCGGGTACTTCGCGGCCCAGACGGCGCGCTCGGCCTCCTCCTTGTTGTTCACCAGCGGCACCACCACGCCGTACGCGCCGGCGTCCAGGACCTTCATGATCGTCGCCGGGTCGTTCCACGGGACGCGTACGAACGGGATCGTGTCCGTCGTGGAGATCGCCGTGAGCATGGCGACCACGTCCTTGTAGTCGATGAGGCCATGCTGCATGTCCACGCAGAGCCAGTCGTAGCCGGTGTGGGCCATCTGCTCGGCGGTGAGGCTGCTCGGAATGGAGAGCCAGGCGCCGATGGTCTGCGCCCCTTCTCGCCAGGCGCGGAGCACGGTGTTCGGTCGCATCGTCGGTCCCTTCGGTAGTGGGTGGTCGTGCCCGGAGCATACCGCGAGCCCACCGTGCGGGGCCGGGCCCCGTTAAGATCGATGCATGACGTACTTCGACACGCTGGAATCCCCGGTCGGCACGCTCTTCGTCGGCGGCTCGCCCGAGGGCGTGCACCGCGTCGACTTCATGCGCGACGACGCCGACCTCGCACGGTGCATCGAACGCCTCGAGCGCGACAGCGGGGCGCCCGCGGCGCGCGACCCCGAGGCCGCCGCCGACGCGGTGCGCCAGTTGCGGGAGTACTTCGCCGGTGTGCGCGTCGCGTTCGACCTTCCGCTCGCGCCGAAGGGCACCGACTTCCAGCGTCGCGTGTGGGCCGTGCTCGGCGCCATCCCTCACGGCCGCACGTCCACCTACGGCGCGATCGCGTCGACGATCGGACAGCCGTCGGCCTCGCGAGCGGTGGGCCTCGCCACCGGGCGCAACCCGCTCGCCATCGTCGTGCCGTGCCATCGCGTGATCGGGACGAAGGGTGCGCTCACCGGCTACGCCGGCGGCCTCGACCGCAAGCGCTGGCTGCTGCGTCACGAGCTCGCCGAGGTCGCGGCGACCGCGCAGCCCGAGCTGCTGGCGCTGACGCGGGCGTCCTGATGATGGAGACCGCGATGCCGCCGCGCATGAGCACTGCCGCCTACGTCGCGGACCGCGCGTTCCGGGTGTTCGGCGTGATCGCGCTCGTCTCGTTGCTGCTGACGTTCGCGTCGCTCGGCACCGGCATCGGGGCGTGGCGCGTGCCGTTCGTGGCCGCGCACCTCGCGACGCTTCTCGCACTGGCGCCACTCGGTGTCGTGCTCGCCGTCGAGGCGATCGCGCAGGCCTCGAGGGAGGCCGGTTCGCTCGTGGCCGCGCCGGCTGCGCTCGCCCGGCGGCACGGATTCGTGCTGTTGCTGCTGGCGATCATCACGGTGTCGATCGCGGTGTCGCTCGCGAACTTCTCCGGCGGTCAGCGCTGGCTGCGAAGCACCGCGAACTACGTCTCGGTGGTCATCATCCTGACGCTCGTCGTCCGGTACCTGCGCTCGGCCCGCGGATCGCGGTAGTGCGCTAGCTCGCGGCCTCGATCGCCGCCTCGGCGAATTGCGCGATCATCGAGTCATCCGGCATCGCCTGCAGCGCGAGCGGCGGATACGGGTAGAGTTCGCTCACCCGCATGCGGCGTCCGATGTCGACGACGAGTTCCACGTGTTCGCGCGTCAGATCGTCCGGCGACGTGAGTCCGAGCGACCGCGTGACGACCATCAGGTCCTCACGCACGGCCTCAGCGAAGTTCGCCACGCGGGAGTGCTTCTGGCTGGGCACGAGGCCGCGCTGTCGCCAGCGGCTTTGCGTCGCGACGCCCGTCGGACATTCGTTTGTGTGGCAGCGCAGCGCCTGGATGCAGCCGAGCGAGAAGAGGAAGCCGCGGCCGATGTTCACCATGTCCGCGCCGAGCGCCATCGCGTACGCCGCCTCAGCACCCGTGATGATCCGGCCCGCGCCGATGATCGTGATGCGGTCGCGCACGCTCCAGCGACGGTACGCGTCGTCGACGACGACGAGCGCCTGGCGCAGCGGCACGCCCATGTGGTCGGTGAGTGACAGCGGCGCGGCTCCGGTGCCGCCCTCGGCCCCGTCGACGGAGATGTAGTCCGGGCCGCGGTGCTCTTCGGCGAGCGTGCGCGCGAGGTCGTCGAGGAACGCCTCGTCGCCCACGACGATCTTGATGCCGACGGGCACCGGCACCTCGGACTTCACGCGCTCGACGAAGTCGATCAGTTCCTTGAAATTGCTGAACTCCGTGAAGCGGTTCGGGGAGAGCGAATCCTCGCCCATCGGAATGCCGCGGATGTCCGCGACCTCCTGCGTGACCTTCGCGCCGGGGAGGATGCCGCCCTTGCCCGGCTTGGCGCCCTGGCTGACCTTGATCTCGATCGCGCGGATCTGCTCCATGGCGCCGATCTCGCGCAGCCGGCCCCAGTCGATGTCGCCGTTCTGGTGACGCACGCCGTACTTGGCGGGCCCGATCTGGAACACGACGTCGCCGCCGCCGCTGAGGTGATACGGGGAGAGCCCGCCCTCGCCGGTGTTGATGTAGACGCCGGCTTCCTTCGCGCCCCATGCGAGGGAACGGACGGCCGCCTCCGACAGCGCGCCGAATGACATCGGCGCGATGTTGATGCGCGAGCGCGCGACGTAGGGGCGCGGACGGTGCCGCCCGATGACGTGCGGACGCATGTCCTCGGGCGCCTCGTGGTGCAGCGTGGGGAACGGCGACGGCAGGAAGTGGTACTGCCCGGGCCTGGAGACATCCTGCTGCGTGCCGAAGCCCACCGCGCTGTTGACGCCCTTGGCGGTCTGGTACACCCACGCGCGCTGCGCGCGGTAGAACGGGCGCTCCTCGAGGTCGCTCGTGACGATGTACTGCCGGAGCTCCGGCCCCACCATCTCCACGAGGTAGCGGAGGCGCCCCAGCAGCGGGTAGACGCGCCGGATGGCGTGCTTCGTCTGGACGATGTCGGAGATCGCGAGGGCGACGAGCCCCACCACGACCGCGATGGCGACGAATCCCCAGGTTGGCATGCTGCACGCCCTCACCGGCCTCGTAGGGCCCTTGCGGAGAGCATCGGCAGCCGCGCGTGCGGCGCGCAGCCCTATGGGGCGCGCCGCCAGCCGTCGATGAGCCCCGGCAACTCCGCGAGGCTCTCGATCCTCGCGTCCGGTTCGGCATCGTATGGAGGCACCATTGCGTTCGGGATAAGGACCGTCCGCATCCCGGCGCGCTGCGCGCCGAAGATGTCATCGAACTGCCGGTCGCCGACGAACACTGCCCGCGAGGGATCCTCGACGCCGACCGCTTCGAGGGCGCGCCGGAACGCCTCGGGGTGCGGCTTCATGAACGGCATCTCGCTCGTGTAGAGGCGCGCGTCGATGAGGACGTCGAGGCCGTCGCGTTCGAGGAATCGCTCGTGGTATGCGGGGGGCCAGTGCGTGTTCGACAGGAGCCCGATGCGCAGCCCGCGCGCCCGGAGCGCCGTCAGCGCCTCGACGGCCTCCTCCTTGTGGCGGATGTGCGGCGTCCACGTGTCGAGGTAGTGCGTGCCCGCTTCCTCGAGGATCGCCTGCGCCACGTCCGCGCCGAGCGCCGTCGTGGCCTCGGAGAGCAGCTCCGACAGCGTGGCGCTGCGTGCGTCCGTCTCGGTGCGGTCCCACATCGCCCGCTCAACGGCATTGAGCCGCGCGTGGATCGTGTCCTCGTCGGCCTCCATGTGCTGCGCGAGGTGTCGCGCGGCGAGGCGCCACATGTCGGTGAGTTCGCCGCCCACGAACGCCCAGTGGGCGAGGGTGCCACCCCAGTCGAAGATCACCGCCTCGATCACTGCGCCATCCCGGGGCGTCGAGGTCACGCACCCGCCTCGTCGTGGTCTTCGTCCGGCACGTGCTCGATGCGCACCTGCGTGATCCGCCGATCGTCCGCCTCGACGACCGTGAAGCGGTAGCCGCGGTAGACGAGGGCCTCCCCTTCGTCCGGGAAGCGCTTGAGCTCCGCGAGGATCAGCCCGGCGACGGTGTTGCCCTCGATCTCGGTGAAGTCGACGTTGAGGTCATTCGAGAGGTCGACCAGCAGCATGCCGCCCTCAACCACCCACGGGCGGTCAGCGGTGACAGGCGGCTCGGCGGCCTCGAAGCCGCTCTCGCTGCGCAGGTCGCCGACCACCTCCTCGAGGATGTCCTCAAGCGTGATGAGGCCGGACGTCACCCCGAATTCGTCGACCAGCATCACGAGGTACGCGGCGTGCTGCTGCATGACGCCGAGGACGCGCGAGATCGAGGCGTGCTCCGACTCGAACAGCACGGGGCGCATCGCCTGGCGGATGGTCTTGCCGTCCAGC
>CAIXBH010000279.1 GCA_903917615.1 uncultured Chloroflexota bacterium
AGTTCCGCGGGGCTGTAGCCGAAGCCGGCCCGGCGGAGGAGGTGCTGGATCTTCTGCCGCTCCGTGGTGAGCGCCATGTGTTCCCTCTCTGCCCGTGTCGCTGGGCGAGGTGTCGACAGTCACAATAACGAAGCCCTCGCGGAGATGTTCGGTACCGCCGTCAGGAATCTGTTCGGAAGTTGTGGGCGGATTCGCCGGGGGGGTCGGGGAGCGCCGGGCGCCGCGTGGTAGACTCGTCCTCCCGACCCGGGGGTTCCCAGATATCCACAGGGGACCGCTCGCCCGGTGGTCCCGCGTTCAGGTGGTGACCCCGATGTTCGGCACTCTTCCTTTCCGCCGCCGCTCTCGCGCCCAGATGGCTGCCGACGCGTTTACGCGCGGCCGCCAGCGGGTGGACTCGCTCGCCGAGGTGCTCTCTGCCGAGGCGGCCGCTGCCGCGGCCGCGGGCATGGCCCGCGGTCGACAGGGCATCGCGCGTGGCCGCCAGGGCGTGGATGCGCTGGCCGAGTCGCTCCCCGCCGGTCTCACCGCCGAGGCGATGGCAGGCGTCGTCCGCGACCTCCAGCGCGAGGCGGTCCCGCTCATCGAGCGCGCAACCGGTCGCACCCGCCGCAAGAAGAGCCGCAACCGCGGTCTGCTGACGCTGGCGCTGCTGGGTGTCGCCGCTGGCGTCTGCTACTTCCTCTGGCAGCGCCGCGACGAGCATCCCGCGTACCTGATGGATGAGCCGGAGCGCCCCAGCGTCGCGCCGGCCGGTTCCCCGGCACCGTCGACGCCCGCACCGAGCGATCCCGCGCCTGCAGTTGGCGAGGACGACGTGGCCGCCGCGCAGGCGCTGGCCCGGTCGATGGTCGAGCGGGAGTTGGCCAGCACGCACGGGCCGACGGCCCATCGGGATGTCCGCGAGCAGCAGCGTCCCGCGGAGACGCGCCGTGAGGGCGTGCCGTCGCTGCCCTCCCCGCTGGCGGGAGCATCGAGCGTGCCGTGGCTGCCGGCCCGGCCGCACATGTCCGGCGGCTCCGGCCCGGCGCTGCCGCACTAGGTTTCCGTGGTCCCAGCGGCGGCGGAGACCCACAAGCGACCCCGCTGGTATCCTCGTTGAGCGCGCGGGGCGAACCCGCGCCGCCGCGCGACGTGCCCCCATCGTCTAACGGCCAGGACGGCACCCTTTCAAGGTACAAACAGGGGTTCGATTCCCCTTGGGGGCACCAGCACTCTCCCTCCGCTCGCGGGGGTGCAAGGGGCACCGGCTCCTCCCGTACGCACCCGCCGCACCGGCTTGGACTAGGCTTCCACCAGCCGTTCGTACGAAGAATCAGCGGACCGCTGCCGCCATGTTCGCGCGGCGGAAGGATCCGCCGTGCAACGTTGGCTGCTGAATCACCTGCCTACCGCTCTCTATATGGCATTGTTCGTCCTCGTGGCGGTCGCGGTCGCGTACGCGATCCTGCGGCTGGTCCGCCGCCTGTTTCCGTCGCTCGCGGACGGACAGCACAACGAGATCACCGTCCTCTCGGTCGAGATCGTCGGCGCCCTGTACGCGATCCTCCTCGGCTTCGTGATCGTGTTTCTCTGGCAGGACGTCAACAACGCCCGGGACAACGTGGGCGCGGAATCCACCGCACTGTCGCAGCTCACTCGCGATGCGCAGGCGTTCGCCCCCGCGGCGCGCGAGGACGTCACGCGCGCTATCGGCCGGTACGCGCACGTCGTCGTTGACGACGAGTGGCCGCTGCAGCGGGAGGGGCGTGGCAGCCCCGCCGGAACCGAGGCGATGAACAACCTGAGCGCGGCTATGCAACGGTACGAGCCGACGACCGAGGTCCAGAAGACGTATTTCACCGCGTCTGTCGGCCACTTCAACGACATGCAGGCCGCCCGGCGCATTCGCCTCAGCCACGTCGGGCCGAGTCTGTCGACGTCGCTGCGTTTCATGATGTACAGCTACTTCGTGGCGATCGTGGTGTTCATCTCGACCGTGAACAACGGCCCCCGTCACCGGCACACGGCGCTGCTGCTCGGAGTCACTGCCATCATCGCGTTCAACCTCGCGTTCACCACGACCCTCGACTACCCGTTCTCGGGCGACGGGGCGGTCGCCAGCGCGCCGTTTCGCGTCGGGGTGCTCGCGCAGTTCTTTCCCCGGTAGCCAGTCGAGGTGAACCTGGCCGGGGCAGGAGTTCGGATCGGACTGCGGAAACACGAGATGTTGCCGATGATCCACGCATGACCGCGAGCGATCGCCGTGCCTTCCGCACGATCGATGGCATCGCTGTGCCCGCCGCCACCGTCGTCCAGACGGACGAGGTCGCGCGCATCGCCGTCGAGGCGACCGGGCCCTCTCGCGCGCAGACCACCGAGCGCGCCGGCTTCGAAGCCGCCATGGCAACTCTGGATATGCTCGGCGGCCGCTGGCGCGGATCGCGTGTGCTTCTGCTCTGCGGCGCCGGCGGCAACGGGGCCGCGGGCGTCTGTGCTGCGCGCCACCTCGCGGACCGGGGCCTCGTCGTTGAGGTCGTCACGATCACGCCGCCGCAGCGCGCGGACGGCATCCTCGGGCAGCAGTTCCTGACGCTCGCAGAGGCCCCGGCGCGCGTGATCCGCTGGGACGAGGCGTTCCTCGCGGCCTCGGCCGACCTCGTCGTCGACGCGGTCATCGGGACGCACCTCCACGGCGAGCCCGAGGCCGTGCAGCGTGGCCTGATCCGCGCCGCCCTCGCCGCCTCCGAAGCGGGCGTGCCCGTGCTCTCCCTCGATGTGCCGTCCGGGTTGGACGCGGACACCGGCATCGCTCCCGGCGACGTGGTGGTGCCCGCGCGGACCCTGGCCCTCGGGCTCCCGAAGCCCGGCCTGACCCGCGCCGTCGCCGGCGAACTCTGGCTCGCCGACCTTGGGATACCCCCCGGTGTCTATGCGCGGGCGGGGCTCGCGTTTGCCCCGTTCTTCGGAGCGGGCGGCCGCGTCCAACTCCGCTACCCCGCCGACGCCGACTGATCCGGAACAGGTCGTTGGCGCGAGGTGCCGAGATTCGCTATCCTGCTGAGCGTTCCTACACGCCGTGGCCCATTCGTCTAGCGGCCCAGGACGCCACCCTCTCACGGTGGAGATCACCGGTTCGAATCCGGTATGGGTCACCAGCACTTGTCTAGAACGGGCTCCCGCGAGCCCGTTTGTTGTGTCCGAACGGGTTCGCGCGCAGTCCGAGACGAACGTCCGGCACCTCGATGTGCCCTCCGCACGCGAGGGGCTCTCCGCGGAATGTGGCGGAGACCATCGGGAGCGCGCACGCTGTTGGCATGGTGCGAGCAGGCGTTCGAGAGTTGGTCGGGCATACGCCCCTCGTGGAACTGAAGCACGTTCCTGTGCCCGCTGGTGTGCGCCTGTTCGCCAAGCTCGAGAGTCAGAACCCCACCGGGAGCATCAAAGACCGCATCGCGCTTCGCATGCTCGAAGCGGCGCGGGCGCAGGGTGTCCTTGCCCCCGGCCAGCGGATCATGGAGGCCTCCACCGGCAACACCGGCCTGGCGATCGCGATGCTCGGCCGTGCGCTTGGGCACCCGGTGGAAGTCTGCGTTCCCGAGAGCGTGTATCCCGAGATCGGGCGGCTCCTGACCGCGTATGGGGCGTCGGTGCGGTGGATCCCACGTGGGGCCGGCATCAAGACCGCGAGGGAGGCCGCGTTCGAGATCGCCCGAGCCGAAGGCGCGTTCATGGTCGACCAGTTCGGGAACCAGGAGCCGGGCGACGAGGGTGTCATCGAGGAGTTCTGCCAGGTG
>CAIXBH010000280.1 GCA_903917615.1 uncultured Chloroflexota bacterium
ACCGCCGGGTCGCCCGTGAAGTCGAGGATGTCGTCCACGATCTGGAACGCGATGCCGAGGCGCAGCCCGAAGAGCCGCATCGCCTCCACCTGCTCGGCGGGCGCGCCCGCCACGAGCGCGCCACCCTCAGCCGCCGTGCCGAACAGCGACGCGGTCTTGCCCGTGATGCGGTCGAGGTAGCGCTGCACGTCCTCGGAGTACTCGAAGACGGTCATGTCCTGCGTCAGCTCGCCCTTCGCCATCATCATCAGCGTGCGGGCGAAGATGCGGACGACGCGCGTGTTGTCGGTCTGCGCGATGAAGTCCGCTGCGTGCGCGAACATGTAGTCGCCCAGCATCACCGACGCCGCGTTGCCGAAGAGCGCATTCGGCGTCGTCTCGCCTCGGCGTGCCTGCGCCTCGTCGATGACGTCGTCGTGCACCAGCGTCGCTGTGTGCAGCAGCTCGACGCTCGCCGCGAGCGGCACGAGGCGCTCCAACTCGTACGTTCCGAGGCGTCCCGCGAGCAGCGCGATCGCCGGGCGCATCATCTTGCCCGTCCCCGCGAGAGCGTTGACGAGCATCTTCTCGAGGAAGGCGAAGTCCACGTTCGTGGCGACCGACTGCAGCTTCTCGCGCACCAGCGGGAGATCCCCGGCGACGGGCCCATAGAGCGTGCGAGCGTCTGTCGAAGTGGTCATGCAGGGTCCTCGACCGGGCGGCGAACGTCGGCCCAATGGGCGTTCCTCAGCATACCCGCGCCCGCACTTGTGCGCGTTCCTACAGGGGCGCGGAGGACGGGGGTAACGGGCCGGTCACACCCCGGCAGCGAGCATCGACGCATCAGCTGCCGGTGGAAGGGGATGCGCATGGTTCAGTCCGAAACGGAATTCATCACGGATCCCAAGGGGCACATGCTCGCCGTCGTCGATGACGCTGCCAAGGCCGATGCAGCCGCGACGGCGCTCAAGGCTGCGGGCTTCGAGGAAGTGCGGCTCTACCGAGGCCGCGCCGGGGTCGCTGCCATCGATGCCGAGGGCACGCAGCACGGCATGGTCGAGCAGGCAGCTCGCTACGTGCAGGACAGCATGGCCGGCTACGAGGACGCAGCGTCGAACGGCTCCTCGGTCGTCTCGCTGCTCGCCGACGGAGCCGATGGGCGCGAGGCGCAGGCGCTCAGCATCCTCGACCGTGCCGGCGCACGGGCGGTGAACTCCTTCCGCTCCGCCATCGTGGAGACGCTCAGGCCGTAGGCAGCGTCACCCCGAAGAGGCGCGCGGCGTTCGCGGAGGTCGCGCGCGCCACCTCCTCGGCGGCGCAGCCGCGCAGGGAAGCGATGAAGCGCGCCGTCTCCGCCACGCACGCTGGCTCGTTCCGCCTGCCGCGATAGGGCACTGGCGTGAGGTACGGCGAGTCCGTCTCGACGAGCATTCCCTCGAGCGGGATCGCGCGCGCCACCGCCTGCCCGCGCTTGCTGTTCGCGAACGTCACCGTCCCCGGCACCGAGATCAGGAACCCCAGGTCGAGGTAGCGCGCCGCCAGTTCCTCGTCGCCGGGGAAGCAGTGCATCATCCCGACCTCGCGGTCAGGCCCGAGGTAGCGCCCCACGCGCTTCACCCACGCCGAGAGCGTCGCCCATCCCTCCGCGTCCGCCTCGCGCGTGTGGATCGCGACCGGCACCCGCAGCTCGCGCGCCAGCTCGAGCTGCCACTCGATCGCGGTCTGCTGTTCCGTGCGCGTCGGCCAGGGCACGTCCGCCCCGCGCGAGAAGTCGAGCCCGATCTCGCCGATGGCGCGCGTCAGCGGGTCGCGCGCGAGCGCCTCGATCGCCGAGCGATCCTCGGCCATGCGATCCGCGTGCTCCGGGTGCAGCCCCACCGCCGCGATGATCCGCGCATCCTCCCGCGCGAGCTCGAGGCACACTGCCGCCGAGGCCGCGTCGGTCGCCGCTTCGACGACACCGACGAGCCCCGCCGCCCACGCGCGCTCTGTGACACGCGGGTAGTCCGCATCGAACTCAGGCGACGTCCAGGTGTGCGAGTGCGCGTCGACGAGCCCCGGCAACGGTGCGATCGTGTCCTCGATGGGTTCGCGCATGGGACCTCCGACGCCGCCCGGGTGGCGGCCGCTCACACTCGCAATTCATGCTGCCGGACTTCCGCCGGGAGCGCGAGCCGGTAGCTCTCTGGCTCCCCGCGGCCACGTTGGTATGCTCGCGCCGAGGTCAGTTGGGGGTACGCATGCCTGAATCCGCTCGCAAGCAGACCAGTGCCAAGATCACACGGAACGCGAAGCCTGTCCTGCAACAGCGGGCTGCCGAAAACTCTGCTCTCTCCGGCCTGGGGAATCGAGCCCTGCAGCGTCTCGTCGCGGACTCTGAGGAACCGCGTGCGACCGTCGCCGCCGCGGGCGGCGCGGGCAACCAGGCGGTACAGCGGCTCGTCGGCGGAGGGCAAGAAATGCCGGTGCAGCGGCAGCCGCCGGGTGGCTCTGACGACGACGAGCGCAAGACGACCGCGTTCAAGATGGCGAATGTCTCGATGGCGGACGTGCTCGGGGACGACGAATCAGAGGATCAAAGCGCAAATCAGACCGCGGCATCCGCCACGGGCAGCGCCCAGGCCGCCGCGGCGACCGGTCGGAAGCCGAAGCCGTTCGACCCGTCAGTAAACGCCGCGATCGCGCGGTTCGCCGCATCCACGGGAGGGCCAGGAGCTGGGGCTGCGGCCGCGGCGGGTGTGGCCGGCGGTGCGGCCGCGACCGGCAATTGGGTGCACGACACCACGCTCTCGCCCGCCGAGAAGAAGGAATCGTGGGATCACTCGATCCTGAATGCAAAGGCGTCGCGGGAGGTCAAGGAGGAGCAAGCGCAGTATGCCGCCGAATTGGCGGCACGCCGGCGGGAGGCCGACCTCGAAACGCGCTGGGCCGAAATGCAAAAGAAGTAGCGGGCCCGGCCTATCCCGCGGCCTGTGCCGCGAGCCGAGCTTCTTCGTCCGTCACCACCGAGTCATCGAGCTTCTTGAACAGCGGCGCCGGCGCGGGCAGCGCGGTTCCCGCCAGCACCGGGGTCCGACGCCACCCGCCGGCCTCGATGCTTCCCGTGTGGCCGAGCATCGTCCACGCGGTCGCGCAGGTGAACGGCAGGACGGGGTCGAGGAGCGTCACGAGCCCGCTGATCACGTTCAGCGTCACGTAGAGCGTCTCGGCGGCATGCTCGCGGTCGTTCTTCACCGCTGTCCACGGCGCGCGCGCGTCGATGTACTGGTTCGCGGCCTGCGCAACTTCCATCGCGCCGTTGAGCGCACGTCGCAGTTGCACGCGGTCGATGTCGGCGCCGACGGTGTCGAACGCCGCGTCCACTCGGTCGAGGAGCGCCTGCGACTCCGGCGCGAGCGTTGCAGGTGGCTCCGGAACCTTCGCGTCGAAGTTGCGGCCGGTGATCGTCAGCACGCGGTTCACGAGGTTGCCCCAGCGCGCGACCAGCTCGTCGTTGTTGCGACGGACGTACTCGTCCCACGTGAAGTCCGCGTCGCTCGTCTCGGGCGCGTTCGCGGTCATCATGTAGCGCAGCGGATCGGGGTCGTACCGCTCGAGGTAGTCCGGCAGCCACACCACGCCGCCCCGGCTCTTCGATGCCTTCGTGCCGCTCATCGTGAGGTACTGGTTGGCGGGCACGTCATACGGCAGGTTGAGCCCGCCGTAGCCCATGAGGATCGCCGGCCAGATCACCGTGTGGAACGGCACGTTGTCCTTGCCGATGAAGTACTCGGTGCGGGCGGACGGATCCGTCCACCAGTCGTGCCAGTCATCGGCGTTGCGGGTGGGGTTCGCGGCGCTCGCCGCCCACTCCTTCGTCGCGGAGAGGTAGCCGATGACCGCCTCGAACCAGACGTAGATGCGCTTGTCGTTGTAACCGTCGAGGGGGATCGGGACGCCCCACGTCAGGTCGCGTGTGATCGCGCGATCCTTCAGGCCTTCGCGCAGCATCCCGAGCGTGAACCCGCGCACGTGTGGTCGCCAGAAGTCCTTCGGCTCCACCCACGCCTGCAACTGCTCCGTGAACGCGGACAGCTTCAGGAAGAAGTGGTTCGAGGCGCGCCGCTCGGGCGTCGCATCCGACAGCCGCGACCGCGGGCTCTTCAACTCGAGCGCGTCGAGGGTGCTGCCGCAGTTGTCGCACTGGTCTCCGCGGGCCCCGTCGAACCCGCAGATCGGGCAGATGCCTTCGACATAACGGTCGGGGAGGAAGCGCTGGGCGACGGGGTCGTAGAGCAGCTCCTGCTCCGCCTCGTACAGGTAACCCCTCTCGAGCAGCCTCGAGAAGATCTCCTGCACGACCTCGATGTGGTTCGCGGTGTCCGTCGAGGTGAACAGGTCGAAGCCGATCCCGAAGCCTTTCCAGGTTTCGAGGAACGACCGGTGGTAGCGCTGGAAGACTGCCTCGGGCGTCGTGCCTTCCTGCTCGGCGCGGACGGTGACGGGCGTGCCGTGTGAGTCCGATCCGGACACCATCAGCACGCGGTTGCCCTTGAGGCGCTGGTAGCGCGCGAACACGTCCGCGGGCAGGTAGGCCCCGGCGAGGTGTCCGGCGTGCAGGTGGTTGTTGGCGTACGGCCACGCGACGCAGACGAGTATGGTCTCGGGCTGGTGGGGCGTCGTCATCGAGGCCGAATCGTAGCACCTCACGCCGGTGAGGGCCGCCGCGTGGGCGGCCTTAACGAGGCCTGATCCTCCCCATAAGGCCCCGCTTACAAAGCTCGCCAAGCATGCCTTGAACACCACTTGCCCGTTGCCCCTGGCAACGAGAACCGGAGACTGCATTGCCATCCGATCCCTCAACGACCCCTGGCGCAAACCCGGCGCGTGGCGCCCTCTCGCGCCGTGCGCTGCTGCGTGGCACGGCCGCCGCCGCTGGCTTCCTCCTCCTCGAAGGTGCCGTGCCGAGCTCTATCCGCACCGCCGCTGCGGCCGTCCTGCCCGCCGGCCCAAGCACCACGGTCCTCCCGTACCTCCTGCCGTCTCGCAACGGCGTGGACATCAAGCCGCTGCTGACCGTCCGCGACAAGCCCGCTGACAACGGCTACGCGATGGTCGGGATCCCGGACGGCCTCGGCATCATTCCGGCCGGCGACAAGTTCACGCTGGTCATGAACCACGAGCTGACCCCGGCCGTCGGGGTCGCGCGGGCGCATGGCTCGAAGGGCGCGTTCGTCTCCACCTGGTCGCTCGACAAGGCGACGCAGCGCGTGCTGACGGGGGCCGACCTCATCAAGTCGCCGAGCAGCATCTACACCTGGGACATGGCGTCGAAGTCGTACAAGACCGGCACGTACGCCTTCAACCGCTTCTGCTCCGCCGATCTCCCGGCGGAATCGGCGTTTCTGAACGGGAGCAAGGGCACAAACGTCCGCATGTTCATGAACGGCGAGGAGTCAGAGGGCGGCCGCTGCTGGGCGCATCTCGTGACCGGTCCGAACGCCGGCCAGTCGTGGGAACTCCCCCGCCTCGGCCGCGGCTCGTGGGAGAACGTCGTCGCCTCGCCGCAGACGAAGGACAAGACCGTCGTCATGGTCCTCGACGACGGCAACCTGAACACCGCCGCGGTGGCCGAGAACTACCCGTGCGAGCTCCTCGTCTACATCGGCACGAAGCAGGAGACGGGCTCGGAGATCGAGCGCGCGGGGCTGACGAACGGCAAGCTGTACGCCGTTCGCCTGCCGAAGGGCGCGGGCTTCATCGGCGGCGAGTCGGACGACTTCGCGCTCGGCGATGCTGCCAGCGGATACGTCGCCAGCAACCGCTTCGACCTCGTGCAGCTCGGGACGGACGGCGACGTCTCGTCGCTCGGCACGCTCGAGCAGGAGCAGGACCTGATCGCGAAGAACGCCTTCCGCTTCCGCCGCACCGAGGACGGCGCGTGGGACCCGCGCGTCGCGAACAAGAACAACTTCTACTTCGTGACCACCGCCAGCATCTCCACCAACAGCCGGCTCTGGAACCTCAAGTTCGACGACCTCGATGACCCGCTGAAGGGCGGCACCCTCACGGCGCTCCTGAAGGGCAACGAGGGGCACCGGATGCTCGACAACCTCACCATCGACGCGCTCGGTCGCATCATCATCCAGGAGGACACCGGCAACGACCCGCGCATCGGGCGGGTGTGGATGTACGGCATCGAGTCGAAGGCGTTCGTCGAGGTGGCCTACCACAACCCGCTCTTCTTCGAGCCGCTCTTCGGTCTGCCGCAGTTCCTGACCGCGGACGAGGAGTCGTCCGGTGTCATCGACGCCGCGGATGTCCTCGGCGCCGGCTGGTTCCTGCTCGACGTCCAGGCGCACCGCGTGATCTCCAGCACGAACCCCGACCTCGTCGAGGACGGCCAATTGCTGGCGATGTACGTGGACCCGGCGATCAAGTAGCGACGAGCAGCAGTGGCGCCCCGGGCGGCTCCCTCCTCCGCCCGGGGCGTACACCCACCCGCGAATGTGTTCACATTCCTTAACGGTAGGGTTTGACCGACCTCGACCTGCGCGATACGCTGTCCGTTAATCCCCCAGCAGCAAGCAGATGCGTGATCTCAACGGAACCCTTGGCGGGGACACCGATGCAGAACAACCGCACTTCCGGATTTCCCTCGCGTCACGCGAGGACAGCGTGTGCCAGTTCAACAACACCCTCTGTCGAGGGGGTTGTGCGTAGGAGGGGCGTGAGATGGTAACCACACAGCGGACCGACTCATCGACTGCGGCGTCGAATGTGCAGCGGAAGACCCTCGAGTCCGCATACGGATTCGATGACGTCGCCATCGTGCCGGGCGCGGTGACCACGAACCCCGAGCTGGTCACCACCGAGTTCACGCTCGGCGAGCACACCTTCCCGGTGCCGATCATCGCCTCCTCCATGGACGGCGTGACCTCGCCCGAGTTCGCAGTGCGCCTGAGCAAGCTCGGGGGCCTCGCCGTCCTCAACCTCGACGGACTGTGGACGCGCTACGACGACGCCGACGCCATCCTGCAGGAGATCGCCGAGGCGGACCTTCCCACCTCCACGAAGATCATCCAGCGCGTCTACCAGGAGCCCGTCAAGGAGCGCCTCGTCGGCCAGCGCGTCGAGGAGATCAAGGCGGCCGGTGGCATCGCCGCCGTCGGCGCGACGCCGCAGAACACGAAGCACCTCGCCCCGATCGTGAAGGACGCTGGCGTCGACTACTTCGTCGTCGCCTCCACCGTCACGACCGCCCGCCACATGTCCCGCTCGCTCAAGGGCCTCCAGCTCGATGAGCTGGTCGCGAACATGAAGGGCGTGCCGATCCTCGTCGGCAACACCGTCGACTTCACGGCCACGCTCGAACTGATGGAGACCGGCATTCACGCCGTGCTCATCGGCGTCGGCCCGGGCGCTGCCTGCACCTCGCGCGAGGTGCTTGGCATCGGCATGCCGCAGGTCACCGCGACGATCGAGACCGCACACGCGCGTGACGTCTACTTCGAGCGCACCGGCCGCTATGTCCCGATCATCACCGACGGCGGCATCCGCACCGGTGGCGACGTCTCGAAGTCCATGTGCGCCGGCGCCGACGCGATCATGATCGGCTCCCCGTTCGCGGGCACCGTCGGTGCCCCCGGCCGCGGCTACCACTGGGGCATGGCGACGCCGAACGAGGAGCTGCCGCGAGGCGTGCGCGTCCACGTCGGCATGAACCACACGATCGAACAACTGCTCTTCGGCCCGACCTCGAAGACCGACGGCACGGAGAACCTCGTGGGTGCGCTCCGCACCTCGATGGCGACCTGTGGCGCGATCACGATTCAGGACTTCCACGACGCCCGGATGATCATCGCCCCGTCCATCAAGACGGAAGGCAAGATCTACCAGATGGCGCAGACGCGGCCCGCCGGCATCTAGCGGCGACTTCGAAGCCAGAGGTGAAACGGCGGCCGAAAGACCGCCGTTTCTGTGTCCGGTTCACGATCTGCTCTGGAGGATTGATCCCCTCCCCCTCGACGGGGGAGGGATAGGGTGGGGGTGGCTGCGACGGACAGTCGAGGCCTGAACCTCAGCTCTTCGTCGGATACCCGTACCGCACCTCGACCACGCGCCGGATCCCGCGCAGGTCGCGGTGCACGCGCACGTCGAGGGGCCCACGTCCTGCCTCGTTCAGCGCCGTCGTCACGAGGTCCTCGACGAACCCCGCCTGCCCAGCGCCGAGCTCGAAGAACGCGGCCGCACAGTCCGGCGCGAGGTGCTGCGCCAGCGTCGAGGCGAGCCGCGCGATCAACTCGATGCCCGTCGGTCCGCCCTCGACCGCGACCTGCGGCTCGCTCGCGCGGATCTCCGGCGGCAGGTCGAGGAAGTCCTCGGTCGGGACGTACGGCAGGTTCGCGCAGAGCACGTCAATCGGCTCGGTGAGCGGCTCCGCGAGGTCGCCCGCGAGCAGCACCATGCGCTCCTCGACGCCGAACTTGCGCATGTTGCGCCCGGCCCACTGCAGCGCCTCCGTCGATACATCGACGGCGAACACCTTCGTCGAGGGCGCGTGCTTCGCGATGCTGACCGCAATCGCGCCGGAGCCGGTGCCGATGTCCGCGACGCGCACGACGCGCCGGTAGCGCGGGTGCTCCTCGACCGCGGCGATCGCGGCCTCGACGAGCGCCTCGGTCTCCGGACGCGGGATGAGGCAGCCGGGCCCGACGTCGAACGTCATGCCGAAGAACTCGCGCCGGCCGAGGATGTACGCGAGCGGCTCGTGCTTCAGCCGCCGCGCCAGCAGCGCGTCGAACGCCTCGCGTGCATCATCGGATGTCGGCCTCGTGCCCGCCGCGATCACCTGCGCCCGGTCGAGGTGCGCGACCTCGGCATAGAGCACCTCCGCCTGGAGCCTCGCCTCGTCGAGGTCGTCCGCACAGTGCGCGCCGAGCAGCCGCGACGTGGCGCTCTGCACGAGGTCGCGCACCGACAGAGGCGCCTCGGCGTCGGACGGGGACGTCACGGCTGCTTCTCGGTGTGCGTGTCGGCGTCGTCCCCCCAGCGCTGGGACTCGTGTTGCGCCAGTACCTCGTACAGCAGGATCGAGGTCGCGATCGCCAGGTTGAGCGAGTCGGCGCGACCGCGCATCGGAATGCTCACCATGCGGTTGCAGAGCATCTGCTGTTCGCTGTCGAGGCCATCGCGCTCGCTGCCCATGAGGAGCACCGTGCGCGCGCCGTAGTCGGCGCTGCGGTAGTTCTCCGGCGCGCGGTCCGCCGCGCCCACGATCGTGAGGTTGCGGTTCCGGTCTGCCCACCACATGAACTGGTCCCACGTCG
>CAIXBH010000281.1 GCA_903917615.1 uncultured Chloroflexota bacterium
CCGCGTCCCCAAACCCCTGGGGGAGCCACGTTGCTCCAGCTCAGTCCGGCGCGAGTGATTCTTCGCGTCGGAAGCGGAAGGGAATGCCATCCCTCGCGTCGCCGAGGAACGGAACCGCACGCACAGCGAGGCGCGGTCGCTCCTCTCCCACTTGTGGGAGAGGGGAGGGGGTGAGGGCGCCGTACCCCGCGCGTCAGCAGCGGAGCCTGAGGTTCGCGGGGAACCCGATTGCTTCCCCCCGGGTCGGTGCACCTGATTCCCCACCCCTCAGACCGGAGCAGCGTCAGTGCGCGTCTGACCCCCTCTCCCCTTGCGGGAGAGGGCGGGGGTGAGGGCTGCGATGCAACGTCGAAGACCGCGCGGGCGGCCCACCCCCATCCCCTCCCGGCGCGGGAGGGGAGTCAATCCAAAGAATCGGGACGCTCCGCGTCCCCAAACCCCTGGGGGAGCCACATTGCTTCAGCTCAGTCCGGCGCGAGTGATTCTTCGCGTCGGAAGCGGAAGGGGAAGGGAATGCCATCCCTCGCGTCGCCGAGGAACGGAACCGCGGCACCGCGAAGCGCGGTCGCTCCTCTCCCACTTGTGGGAGAGGGGAGGGGGTGAGGGCGCTGTACCTCGCGAGTCAGCAGCAGAGCCCGAGGTTCGAGGGGAACCCGGTCGCCTCCGCCTGATCCGGTGCACCTGATTCCCCGCTCCTCAGACCGGAGCACCGTCAGTGCGCGTCTGCCCCCTCTCCCCTGGCGGGAGAGGGCTGGGGAGAGGGGTTCCCCAGCCGTACCCGGCCAATCGTGCGTACCGGGGACGCCCGTTATGATCCGGTCTCACCGGATACACCCCGGTCCCCAGCGCGCAGCACCCCGCCAGAGGGAGCACCGCTTGACCGCTGACCCGGGCCCTTCTCCCGAGTCCGCCCAGGACCACGTCCTGGGCCCCCTCGTGCGCGTCATCCAGGAGGCCGTCGCCGACGCCCCGTGGGCGCTGATCGGCGCCTCCGCGCTCCGTCTGCAGGGCGTCGAGACCCCCTCCGCGAACCTCGAGTTCATCACCTCCGAGAAGGCCATCACGGCGCTCGGGGAGATGCTCGGCGTGCCCTCGGACTGGGGGCAGGGCACCTACCTCGTCGCCAACCGGCTGCACTTCATGCGCCACGGCGTCCCCGTCTTCGTCTTCGGCGACCCCGTCTTCCACGGCCCCTACGACTCCCTCGCCCCGCGCGAGATCCCCTCGCTCTGGGACGCCCTGCGCCGGGTCGAGGTCGGCGGGGTGCCGGTCCTCTGCACGCCGCTCGAGTGGGAGATCGTCCTCGCGGTCGTCCTCGGCCAGACCGGTCGCGCCGAGCTCCTGCGCGACCACATGCGCGCCAACGAGTACGACAGCCGCCTCGTCGTGCGCCTCCTGCGCGAGGGCCGCGTGGCATCCCACACCGAGGAGGCCTTGTGGGCGCTCCTCGAGCAGCGCAAGTAATAGGGCACCGAGGCCCCTCGCCCATGACCTCGCACCGCGCCATGACCGTCGGCGTCGACCTCGAGGGCGACCTCGCGACGGTCGCCGAGCAGGCGCGCGCGTTCGAGGCAATCGGCGTCGACGCCGCCTGGGTCGGCGAGACGCAGCACCACCCGTTCCTGCCGCTGGTGCTCGTCGCAGAGCACACATCGACGCTCCACCTCGGCACGTCGGTCGCGATCGCGTTCCCGCGGGCGCCGCACGTCACCGCCAACGCCGCGTGGGACCTTGCGAAGTACTCGGGCGGGCGCTTCGTCCTCGGCCTCGGCACGCAGGTGAAGGACCACAATGAGCGGCGCTTCAGCGTGCCGTGGGGCCCGCCGGGCCCGAGGCTGCGCGAGTACGTCGAGTGCATGCGAGCGATCTGGGCGTCGTGGCAGCACGGCACGAAGCCGGATTACCAGGGCGAGTACTACCAGTACCGGCTGACCAGCCCGTTCTTCAACCCGGGCCCGATCGAGCACCCCGACATCCCGGTGCTGCTCTCCGCCGTGACGCCGTTCAACGCGCGTCTCGCCGGCGAGGTCGCCGATGGCATCGCCATCCACGGCTTCAGCACGTTCCGCTACATCCGCGAGGTGCTGCTCCCCGCCCTGCACGAGGGCGCGCGCGCCGCGGGCAAGGACGCCGCCTCGATGCGCGTGCAGGGCGGTGGCTTTGTCGTCACCGGCCGCGATGACGCCGAGGTGGCCGCGAACCTCGACGCGACGCGCCGGCAGATCGCGTTCTACGCCGCCTCGCGCTCGTCCTCGGGCGTGATGCACCTGCACGGCTGGGAGGACGAGGCCGCGCGCCTGCATCGACTCTTCGTCGACGGCGACTTCGACGCGATGCCCGCCCTCGTCACCGACGCGATGCTCGAGGCGTTCTGCGTGGTCGGCACGTGGGACGAGCTCCCGGCGCGCATGCGCGCGCAGTACGCCGGCATCGTGACGCAGGTGACGCTCCCAGCCACCCCTCGCACCCCGGACGAAGCCGCACACCTCGCCGAGGTCGTCCGTGGCCTGCAGGCGATCCCCGCCGCCGGCGAGTAAAGGCGCGCGCGATGACAACTGACGCCGACCCACTCGAACCACCAGACAACAACGGCGAGCACCTCGGTAGAGTTGTCGCGCGCGCCGCAGTCGCTGCCGTGCCATTCCTCGGGGGGGCGGCTCTCGAGCTCTACGACGGCGCTCTTCGTGAACCTCTGGCCCGACGAACCGCGGAGTGGATGCAGACGGTCGCGGACAAATTGCGGGAGCACGAAGTACGGTTCACGGAACTCGGAGAGCGAGCAGACTTCATTACCGCGATGGTTCAGTGTGCCCGGTCCGCACAAGGCACGCACAACGAGGACAAGCTCACTGCACTACGCAACGCCGTCGTTAACGTCGCGCTGAATCCTGATCTCGCGGACGAAGAAACAGCCTACTTCTTGTCGTTGGTAGACCAACTTGCCCCCTCTGAGATGAGGCTACTTGTTTACCTCAGCGACCCACCTGCCTGGGTCGGAAGGCGGGGAATCCACTTCCCTAGCTGGGGCATGGGAGGTATTGCGACCGCGATCGAGTTCGCGTTGCCCGAGTTCTCAGGACGCAGGGAGACGTACGACCTTTACGGACGCGACCTCTACAGCCGAGGCCTCATCAGTACCGCCAACTTCCATACGACCGTGACCGGCCCATCGATTACCGAGAGCATTGGAACGCATCTCGGTCTTCGATTCGTCGACTTTGTATCTGAAGCCGCATAAGACGGGGATTACTCGATCCGCAGCAGCTTCGCCGCGGTGCCGCCGAGGATCGCGATGCGCTCCGCGTCGGTGAGGTCGGGCGTCGCGAGGACGTGTTCGACGGCGGTCTGCGTCCACGGGTACGGGTAGTCCGTGCCGACGACGATGTGGCTCGAGGACATCTCCGCGACGAGGTGCCGCAACGCCTCCGGCGTGAACACCAGCGAGTCGACGTAGATCTGCCGCAGGTAGTCCGTCGGCTTCTTCGGCAGCGGCGTGTCGCGCGCGGGGAACGTGGTGCCACCGGCGTCGGAGCGATGCATGTAGGACGGCAGGTAGCCGCCGCCGTGCGCGCCGACGATCACGAGGTTCGGATGGCGCTCCAGCGTGCCCTCGAACACGAGGTGCGAGAGCGCGATCGTCGTCTCCAGCGGGTTGCCGATGACGTTCTCGAGGATGCCGTTGCCCTGCAGGCGGCTCGCCAGCTGCGGCACGCCCTGCGGGTGGATGAAGATCGGCACACCGAGCGCCTCGGCCTTCGCCCAGAACGGGTCGAAGCGGCGACTCGCCAGCTCCTCGCCCTCGACGCTGCCGCCGACGAGCGCCCCGCGCAGGCCGAGGCGCGTCACGCCGTCCTCGAGCTGCGCGGCTGCGAGGTCCGGGTGCTGCAGCGCGACGGTCGCCAGAGCGACGAAGCGCTCGGGCTGCGCCTGGCAGAACTCGGACAGTCGCTCGTTCTGGATGCGGATGACCTCGGCCGCAAGGTCGCGCTCCGCGCCGTACCAGAACGGGTTGATGCTCAGCGCCTCGATGTCGATGCCCTGCGCGTCCATGTCGCGCAGCCGGTCGCGGTAACTCTCGAGAGGCAGCAGCGGCGCGTTGCCGGTGTTGCCCATCAGCGCGGACGCCTCGGGCACGCTCGTGTGCGCGTGGATGTCGATGACCTGCACGCGCGTCCCGTTGATCACCGTCTCGCGTCGACCTGCGGTTGTCATGGCTCACTCTCCCTCGTGCTCGCGTGCACTATAGGCTCCCCTCACGCGCGGTTGCGCCGCGGTGCTAGATTCCGCTCGTGCACAGCACGATGTGAGAGGGGGCTGCATGGGCGCTGCCGAACTGGCTGCACTCCGCGACAAGTTCGCGATCGTTGGCCTGGGGACCACACCCCAGGGCTCATTCCCGGAGAAGACCGGCAACGAGCTCGCCGTGGACGCGTTTAAGCTCGCCCTGGCGGACGCCGGGATCACCAAGGACGAGGTCGACGGCATCATCACCTGCCCGTCGTTCGGGCATCAGGGCCTCGACTCGCAGATCGTCCCGCTGCTCGGGCTGAACCCGAGTTACAGCGCGAACCTCGACTACGGCACGTGCAACTTCTCGCTGCACCTCGCGGCGATGGCCATCAACGCGGGCTTCGCCAACACGGTCGCGATCATGTACGGCACGAACCAGAAGTCCTCGGGCAACCGCTTCAACCAGGCGCCCGCGGAAGACCCCGCGATCACCGCGCCGTACGGCCTGTTCAACATCGCCGGCACCGCCTCGATGGCGCTCCGCCGGCACATGCACGAGTACGGCACGACCGAGGAGCAGATGGCGGCGATCGCCGTCACGTTCCGCCAGCATGCCTCGCTCAATCCCCTCGCGGTCTTCAAGAAGACGATCACGAAGGAGGAGTACCTCGAGTCGAGGTACATCGTGAAGCCGCTCCACGTGTACGACATGTGCGTCATCACGGACGGCGGCTCCTGCATGATCGTCACCTCGGCTGACCGCGCGCGCTCCATGGCGAAGCCGCCCGTCTACCTGATGGGGATGGCGGAGCAGTTCGCCCCGCGTGAGACGCAGAACGACCAGTTCCTCATGCGCCCGTTCATCCAGAAGGTGGCGGAGAAGATCTACCCGGCGGCGGGGATCACGAACGCCGACATCGACGCGCTCTACATCCAGGACCCGACGTCCGTCTGGCCGCTCCAGATGCTGGAGTGGTACGGCTTCTGCGGGATCGGCGAGGGCGGGTCGTTCATCCAGGACGGCCGCATCGGCCTCGGCGGCGAGCTCCCGCTCAACACCAACGGCGGGCAGCTCTCCGAGAGCTACATGTGGGGCTGGCTCCACATCCCGGAGGCCGTGCGCCAGCTCCGCGGCGAGGCCGGCCCGCGGCAGGTCCCGAACGCCGAGATCGCGCAGTACTGCTCCACCGGCGGCTGGACGCGCGCAGCATCCACGATCCTGAGGAGGTGAGATGACCAGTCCACAGAAGCCACTCCCCGACGTCAACGACCGGCACCGCGCGCCCTTCTGGGCCGCCGCCCGGGAGCACCAGCTCAAGATGCAGAAGTGCACCGCGTGCGGCTACGTGCGCTGGCCCGCCACCCAGCACTGCCCGGAGTGCCTCGACGAGAACGACAACTGGGTCGCCCTCAGCGGGAAGGGGAAGGTGTGGAGCTTCGGCATCTACAACCACCTCTTCAACGCGGCGTTCGCGGACGACATGCCCTACGACGTCGCCCTCATCCAGCTCGATGAGGGGCCGCAGATGTACTCGAACGTCGTCGGCATCGATCCCGACCTGCTCGTCCCCGACATGCGGGTCGAGGCGGTCTTCGAGGACGTCACGCCCGAGGTCACGCTCGTGAAGTTCCGCCCCGCGTCCTAGCGCGGGGCGACGCCGAGGCCCGAGGCGGGACGCCCGCTGGAATGGACGGTGTCCGATGCCCATGCACTCCCTCCGGCGCGTCACCATCGGCGTCCCCAACGTCGAGGAGACGGCCGGTTACTACGCGGAGTTCGGCCTGGAGTCTGTGGGTGGCGACGACGTGCGGTCGTTCCACACGATCGACGGCGGCGAGCAGCTGCGCATCGTCCACTCGCCGCTGCGCCGCCTCGTGGAGATGGTGATCGGCGTCGACGACCCGGACGACATCGCCCGCGTCGCGAGCCAGCTGAAGCGCCTCGACATCGAGTCGATGAACGCGACGCCGACCAGCCTGCTCGCCCTCGAGCCGCTGTCCGGCGCGCGCGCCGTCGTCGAGGTCGCGCCTCGCATCGAGCAGCCCACCATCCCGGCGACGCCATACAACGGCCCAGGGCGCCTCGAGCGGATGAACAACCGTGCGCCCGGCGTCGACCGCACCGGCCGCGTGCGGCCGCGGAAGCTTGGCCACGTCGTGCTCGGCACGACCGACCTCGCCACCACGCAGCGGTTCTTCGCGGAGGGCCTCGGCTTCAAGGTCAGCGACAGCGTGCGCACCATCGGCACGTTCATGCGCTGCTCGGTGGACCACCACAACCTGCTCATCCTGCAGGCGCCGGTGAACTTCATGCATCACACCTCGTGGCAGGTGGACGACATGGACGAGATCGGTCGCGGCGCGGGCGCCATGCTCGAGGATCACCCGGAGCGCCACGTGTGGGGCTTCGGCCGCCACCACATCGGCTCCAACTTCTTCTGGTACCTGAAGGACCCCGCCGGCAACTTCAGCGAGTACTACTCCGACATGGACTGCATCATCGACGACCAGCTCTGGAAGCCCGACGTCTTCGAGGGTGCGCGCGGCCTCTTCAACTGGGGCCCGCCCCCGCCCCCGTCCTTCCTCCACCCGGACGACCTCGCGGCGCTGATGATGGGCATGCACTCGCCGAAGTAGGCGAGAGCCAGTCGGCCTCGCCTCGGCAGCGTTCATGGCTCCCCGGCCGCCGCATGCGTGCGCCGCGATGGCCGGTCGCGCGACGCGGGACGATGATGGACGCCCGCCCTTGGACGTGCCACCGGATCTTCGGAGTGAGCCATGAATCGCAGAAGCCTGTTGTCCTCGCTGTCGCTCAGCACGATCGTCGTCGCCTCGATGCTGATGGGCGGCCTCGTGCAGTCGCAGCTCACCGGGAGGCCGTCGGTCGCCGTGGCGTCCGAGGCACCGATGCGGGCACCAGCGCTGCGAGCATCGAGGGCAGCGGTGGCGGGCGGAAGCATCGCGGATGCCGTCGACCGGGTGAAGAACTCGGTCGTCCTCATCGAGGGATCCGACTCGTCTGGCTCCGGCGTCGTGGTGGACTCGCTGGGCGACATCATCACCAACAACCATGTCATCGACGGCCAGACGATGCTGAAGGTGACGCTGCCGGACGGCACCGCGATCCGCGCGAGTGTCCTCGGCACGGACCCGAACTCCGACCTCGCGGTGATCCGTGCCGGCTTCCCGGCGGGGAAGGTGACCCCCGCGGTGCTGGGCGACTCCGACCAGGCGCGCGTGGGCGACGCCGTCTTCGCGATCGGCAGCCCCTTCGATCAGCCGTTCACGGTCACGTCGGGCATCATCAGCGCGCTCAACCGCACCTCGCGCTCCGCGTTCACCGGCCGACCGATCAACGGCGTGCTGCAGACCGACGCCGCCGTGAACCCCGGCAACTCCGGCGGACCGCTCTTCAACACGAACGGCGAGGTGATCGGCATCAACGCATCGATCGAGAACCCGAGCGGCAGGTTCTTCGTCGGCATCGGATTCGCGATCCCCTCGAACACAGTGCAGCGATACCTGCCCGCCCTCGTCGCCGGTCAGCCGATTCCGCACGGGCAGCTCGGCGTGAGCGTGCTCCCGCTGGACGCGGTATACGCGGCCGAGCTGGGGACGGGCGTCAGCCGAGGCCTCTACGTGATGAACGTGCAGCCCGGCTCCAGCGCCGCACAGGCGGGACTCGTCGCCGCAGCCGAGCAGGCCGACCCGAACGCCACCACGCCCGGCAAGGGAGGGGACGTGATCGTCTCCCTGAACGGGACGCCGGTTGCGACCTTCCAGGACCTTGCGCGCGCGCTCGACACCGCGGACGTGGGCAGGAACCTGGCCATCGTGGTCGTCCGGAAGGGCCAGCAGGTCACGTTGAGCGCGACGCTCCAGCCGTGGACGCAGTCGCTGAACTGAGCCGCTAGCTCCCCGCCCGCAGCCGCTTCGCGGCATCGCGGCCGATCGCGCGCCATCGGCGCTGTGCCGCGGTGTGCACGGCATCGACGCGGCGCGTGTCGCGCGCCATGCGCTCGAAGAGGCGCGCGAGCCCCTCGATGTCGCCGAGGTGCACCGTCTCCGCCGCCACGCGGCCTCGAGCGCCCGCGTTGTGGTAGTTCCCGAGCGCGACGCAGGCCGCGCCCGTCTCGTAGCCCATGAGGTCGTAGGCGGTCGCCTCGGTCGTGCCGCCGTCCATGAGCTTGCGCTGCCAGCGGAAGGGTTCTGCACCGGCGGCTCGGTCTTCCGCGGCGAGGTCGCGCGCGACCTGCACCATCCACATCGTCACGCGCGGCGAGAAGATATGACCGACGTCACCGACGCGGATGATCGGCCCGGCGCCCTGCTCGGCCCGCCCACCCGCCATCGACGAGGTCTCGACCGCGACGACGAGCGCGTCCTCCGGCAGTGCGTGCGCGGCAGCGACGGCGGCCGCGCCGACAAGGCCAACCTCCTCCGCGCGCGTGAACAGCCCGACGACGTGTCCCGGCGCCTTCGCTGCCGCCATGCGGTCGAGCGTCGCGAGGATGCTCACCGCACCGATGAGGTCGTCGCACGCGCGCGCGTGCACGATCTCGCCGCGGAAACGGCACACCTCGACA
>CAIXBH010000282.1 GCA_903917615.1 uncultured Chloroflexota bacterium
AACCCGAGCGCGCCGAGGGCGAGCACTCCGCCGACCTCGAACGCCGGGAGGAAGCGCTCACGTTCGCGCGTGCGCCACGCCGGCTCGACGAAGGCGAGCGCCGCGCCGACGAGCAGGCCGATGGCGTGCGTGTCCGTGCCGTAGTACAGCCGCGAGACGTCCGCACCGCCCCGGTACAGCACCGCCATCAGCACGACCGACATCATTCCGAGCAGCAACGTCGCGCCGAGTGCGAAACGCCTCGACATCACACGCAGCGCGAGGACGAGCGCGATCGGCCAGATGAGGTAGAACTGCTCCTCGACGGCGAGCGACCACAGGTGCTGCAACAGCTGCGGCCGCCCGACGGTGTCGAAGTACGACTGCTGGCTGAAGATCAGGTACCAGTTCGTCGCGTAGCCCACGGCGGCCAGCGCGACGCCTCGAAGCGAGCGCACGTCACCGGGGAAGAACGCCTGCGCAGCGGTGATCATCACGAAGACGAAGACGAACGCCGCGGGCAGCAGCCTGCGCGCACGTCTGATCCAGAAGCGCTTGAGGTCGACCACGCCTTGTTGCGCGTGCTCGGTGAGTAGACCGCGGGTGATCAGGAAACCGGAGATGGCAAAGAAGAGATCAACGCCGAGGTAGCCCCCGGGGAGCCACGCCGTGTGGGCGTGATACATGAAGACGGCTGCGATTGCCAGGGCTCGCAGGCCGTCGACAGCAGGCAGATAAACGGTGGCTCGCCGCGTAATGAGGCCCCCGTCTAATCCCCGCCACCCGCTTACACACCCTAACCGAATGGTCGCGTCCGCGCGAGGGTCTTGCGATGAAAATGCGGGCGATCTCGCCGATCTCTTGCCAGATTTTTGCGATCGGTAGGCTCAGGTCGTCCGGCCGATCGACAGACCTCGACCGCCGCTCCGTCCCGAGGCGATCGGGGACGCGTTATGCTCCCCTCGTTCACCCGAGGCAGCCCCGCGCCGGCGGCGACGCGTGACCCCCGGCCTCCGCCGTCCGTGCTCCGTAGCATGCGAGGTCCGCCATGCAGATCAGCCCTTCCGTCCGCGCCGCGATGGTCCCGGACGACAACCCACACCACCCCGGCTACACCTCGATCTACCTGGTCGGACCGCCCAAGCGGCAGTCGCTGGCCATCGATTCGGGCGAGGCGATGGAGAAGTACCAGTGGTTCCTGCGCGGCTACCTCGCCGCCGTCGAGCAAGCCGAGATCGGCCGGCTGACGATCACGCACCACCACGCCGACCACTCGGGCAACCTCAAGTGGGCCAATGAGCAGCTGAAGGCAGACATCATCGTCCCGGACAATGGCCGCAAGCTCCTGCGCGGGCGCCTCCCGGACGAGGTGACGACCGTCAAGGACGGCGACATCATCGACCTGGACGGCGGCGTGAAGGTGCAGGTCATCACCACGCCCGGCCACAGCGTCGACTCCGTGTCCTACTACCTCGAGGATGAAGGTGTGCTGTTCAGCGGCGACACGCTGCTGGGCTCCTCGACCACCACGATCCGTAACCTCGGCCCGTACCGACGCAGCCTCGAGCGACTGCTGGCGCTGCCGAACGTGACGGTGATCTGCCCGGGCCACGGCGCGATCGTGAACGACCCGCGCGAGCGGCTCCAGATGTACATCGACCACCGCAACCAGCGCGAGGCGCAAGTGCTGAAGGCGCTCGCCGGCGGGAAGCAGCTGACCTCGTGGGAGATCATGCTGGAGGTTTACCCGGACGTGAACCCGCGCCTGCG
>CAIXBH010000283.1 GCA_903917615.1 uncultured Chloroflexota bacterium
GAGGACTCGCCGATCCCGCTCGACAAGTGGCTCGCGACCATGTGGCTTATCGCCAACGCGAAGAACGGCGTCTCGTCCTACGAGGTCGCGCGCTCCATTGCCGTCACTCAGAAGTCGGCCTGGTTCATGCTGCACCGCATCCGCCTCGCGATGGAGGACGGCACCTTCAACAAGATGAATGGCATCGTCGAGGCCGACGAGACTTACATCGGCGGCAAGGCCCGCAACATGCACAAGGCGAAGCGTGACGAGGTCTTGAAGGACGGTCACGCGGGCATGGTCGGCAAGGCTGCCGTCATGGGCTTCATCCAACGGAGCGACGAGCCCGGCAAGAGCCGCGTCCGCGCCACTACCATCGCTGACGCGAAGCGCAGCACCCTCGACCCGAAGGTGCGCCAGACCGTCGCCGAGGGTTCCATCTTGTTCACCGATGGTGCTGGCGGGTACCGCTTCCTCGGCGACGACTACAACCACTCCGTCGTGAACCATGACGCGGGCGAGTACGTGCGCGGCGAGGTTCACACCAACGCTATCGAGAACTTCTGGAGCCTGTTGAAGCGCGGGCTTCACGGCACCTACATCAGCGTGGAGCCGTTCCACCTGTTCCGATACCTCGACGAGCAGGTGTTCCGGTTCAACTCGCGTGACTTGTCGGACGGCGACCGCTTTCTCGCGCTGGTGCGCTCCATCGCGGGCAAGCGCCTGACTTACGACCAGTTGATTTCCAGCGGTACGACGCCTGCCTAGTCGCGGGAGGAAACCACATGCCAAAGACGCCGAAGGAACTGACGCCGTTCGAGAAGTTCCAGCAGCTCGCAAAGCGCGTCGTAAACGCGCCGAAGCCGCAGCCGGAGCAGAAGAAGCCGCGCGAAGCGTAAGGCCTAGATCGTCACGCACCGAGTAGGCCGCGCAACTGCTCGTCTGTTTCCCGCATTAGGCGCTCGTCGGCCACATTCCACATGCGCGGCAGTGTCTCGCCGATCTTCTTGAGCGGGTAGCGAGCGTTGTCACCGCTCGTTTGACGTGACCAGAAGAGCCGTAGTTCGTAGGCGATGATGTCAGCCGCTTGTAGAGGCAGATACATCCGCTTGTCGCGAAACTCGATGCCTGCGGGCCTGAATCGCTCGCGGAGGTCGTTGTTCCTACTCGCTCGGTCGAACACGCGCTGCACTTGGTCGCGCCCGTCGTCGCCAGACTCGAACACGTAGTTGATCCAGGGGTCAGGGTTGCGGTCGTGGACGTAGAGACCCACGTTCGGGATCAGCATCTGCGCGGCCATGCCGTACGGGCCGCCTAGCGCCCGCTTCACTGGTGCTGATAGCAACGAGTCGTAGAGAGATAGCGGGACACATGCGCCGACACTCAGCGCCGCCCGCTCAGTGATGATGCCAAGCAATTTGTCCATGCAGTCCCGGCGTCTCTGTTCGGTCCAGCCATGCTCTTCGTCGTACGGAGCAGCCTTCGGGGCGAACTTCGACATGTGGAACATGCGGACGCCACTAACCGGGTCGATTGGAATGTCGAGATCGATGAGCGCGCGTTCCCACTCGGAGTAGAAGGCTGTCCAGTTCGCCTCGTTTGAGACGAATCCGGCGACCGTCACTGTGTCGGAGCGACCATCGTTATTTCCGCTCGCGTCGAGGTACGCAGTGAGAACGACCATGAAGCGACTCTCCGGCAGAACGCTCGGGGGGAAGCCAAGCGCCACCATCTGAATGAATAGTGATTCAGTCAACTATATTACCTCCCCCGTAAAGGGGGAGGGGATCAGAGTCACCCCAGTTCTGCCAGACTCGCGCGCAGACCCTCGAGGCGGGTGCGGGCGGTCGCGAGACGCTCGTCCTCCGTCGCCACGACGGCTGCGGGGGCGCGGTCGCGGAACTGCGGGTTCGAGAGTTTCGCCTCCGTGCGCGCTACCTCGGCCGAGGCTTCCTCGATCTGCTTCGTGAGGCGTGCGCGCTCTGCGTCGAGGTCGAAGAGACCGGCCATCGGCAGCGAGACGCTGCCGATCGAGAGCACGCTCGTGACGACGCCCTCGGATGGCGTCTCCGACGCGGACGCGACGATGTGCAGCGGCCGCGCGCGAGCGAGCTGCTCGAGGGCGGCCTGCATCGAGCGCGCGGTGGCCTCGGCGTCCGCGGCGGCGATGTAGGCCTCGACCCACCGGCCCGCGTCGACGCGCTTCTCCGCACGGATGTTGCGGATGCCGCGCACGAAGTCCTGCACCGCGACGAGCTGACGCTCGGCCTCGTCGTCGACGTATGCCGCGAGCGCGTCGGGCTTCGGGTAGCGCGCCACGATGAGTGCGGGCGCGCCTTCGGCATCGGGACGGACGGCGGCGATGCGCTGCCAGATCTCCTCGGTGACGAACGGCATGAACGGATGCAGCAGGCGCAGCACCGCGTCCACGACGTGCACGAGGACCGGCATCGGCGTCCGATCGCCCGCGCGGATGCGCACCTTCGCGATCTCGATGTACCAGTCGGAGAACTCGTCCCAGAAGAAGTCGCGCGCCTGGCGTACCGCTTCCGCAAGCTCGAAGCGGCGCATCAGGCTGTCGACCTCGGTCGTCACGTGCGCGAGACGGCTGAGGATCCAGCGATCCTCGACGGCGCCGGTCCCCGGCGCAGGAAGCGCGAGATCGTCACCCGGCTCAACGAGCGTGAGCACGAAGCGCGACGCGTTCCATAGCTTGTTGGAGAGGTTGCGCCCGGCCTCCATGCGATCGTCGGTGATGCGCTGGTCGTTGCCCGGGCTGGTGCCGGAGAGCAGCGCGAAGCGCAGCCCGTCCGTGCCGTACTGCGCGATCGAGAGCAGCGGGTCGATGACGTTGCCGCGCGACTTCGACATCTTCGCGCCGTCCGCGGCGCGCACGAGGCCGTGCAGGTACACGGTGTCGAATGGGATGTCGGCGACGGCGCCGTTCTGCGTGAACGTCTTCATGTTGTACAGCGACAGCATGATCATGCGTGCGACCCAGAAGAAGATGATGTCGTACGCAGTCTCCATCACCTGCGTCGGGTAGAAGCGACGCAGGTCATCCGTGTCGTCGGGCCAGCCGAGCGTGGAGTGCGGCCACAGCCCCGATGAGAACCACGTGTCGAGTGTGTCCTCGTCCTGGCGGATGTCTGCGCGGCCGCACGTCTCGCACGCCGTGGGGGTGTCGACCGCGACGGTGATGTGGTTGTCCTGGCAGTACCACACCGGGATGCGGTGGCCCCACCAGATCTGGCGCGAGATGCACCAGTCGCGGATGTTCTCCATCCAGTGCTCGTACACACGCTCGAAGCGCTGCGGTACGAACTTGATGCGGCCGCTCTCTACCGCCTCGATCGCCGGCCCGGCGAGGGTCTTCGCGTCCACCCACCACTGCAGCGAGATCAGCGGCTCCACGATCGTGCGCGAACGCTGGCAGTGGCCGACGGCGTGGGTGTACGGCTCGATCTTCTCCATGCGCCCGGCGGCCTCGAGGTCCGCGACGAGCTGCTTGCGCGCGACGAACCGGTCGAGGCCGTTGTACTGACCGGCGTCCGCGTTCAGCGTGCCGTCGTTGTTCATGATGCTGATGATCGGCAGGTGGTGGCGCTCGCCGATCTCGAAGTCGGTCGGGTCGTGTCCGGGCGTCACCTTCAGCGCGCCCGTACCGCCCTCGATGCTCACGGCGCTGTCCGCGATGATCGGGATCACACGGCCGTTCGTCGGCACGATCGCGTGCTTGCCGACGAGGTGCGCGTAGCGCTCGTCCTCCGGGTTCACGGCGATGGCGCTGTCCGCCGGGATCGTCTCGGGGCGGGTGGTCGCGATGATGATGTCGTCCGCGGTCGGTGTGCCGTCGGCGTCCGCGATCGCGTAGCGCACGTGCCAGAACGCGCCCGCCTCGTCCTCGTACTCGACCTCGATATCGGAGATCGCGGACTCGCAGTCGACGCACCAGTTGATCAGGCGCTCGGCGCGGTAAATGAGGCCGTCGTCGTAGAGGTGCTTGAAGGTCGCGCGCACCGCCTTCTCGCGCTGCGTGTCCATCGTGAACGCCTCGCGCTCCCAGTCGGCGGAGGCGCCGAGGCGGCGGTGCTGCTCCATGATGCGCGAGCGGCTGGTGTTCACGAACGTCCACGTCCGCTCGAGGAACGCCTCGCGCCCGACGTCATGGCGCGACTTGCCTTCGGCGGCGAGCTGGCGCTCGATGATCGCGTTGACGGCGATCGCCGCGTGGTCGACGCCGGGCAGCCAGAGCGTGTCGTCGCCCAGCATCCGGTGCCAGCGGGTGAGCGCATCCTGCAGCGACACGACGAGGGCGTGGCCGAGGTGCAGCTCACCGGTCAGGTTCGGCGGCGGCATGATGATCGTGAACGGCTGTGCCGCGTTCGGGCCGCTGCGCTCCGGGTGGCTCGGCTTGAAGAAGCCCCGACTCTCCCACCACTCGTAGAGGCGCTGCTCGACGTCGCCCGGCTGATAGGCCGGGGCCATCTCGCCGGAGCGGTCCGCGGAGTTGGTGTCGGTGGGAGCGGTCATGGGGGCCTCGAGCTACTCATCCCTCAAGGGGATCACGGGTGGCAACAAAAAGCCCCGCGCGAGGCGGGGCGAGCGGCGGAGCGGGACGCGCCTCAGGCGCGGCCTGACCGCCGCTGACGTACTACTACTACCGATACTACGGACGTGTGGTGACGCATTACGTCCATCCTAACCCGGGCCCGAGGGGCCCACAAGGCAGCGCGCACCTGCCTCCGCCGCGAGTGCGCCGCGGGACGCCCCGGCGCGCAGTGGTACCATCAAGGCACACCAATTTGCTGGCCAAGCACTGGCCGCTTCCACCGGCGAAGAGTGACCGCGCGATGCGATCGGGCGGTGTCGAGGGTTGTCCATGACGCCGTCCCGCATCGAAGAAGGCGATCACAGCGTGTACCGGGAGATGGCGATCTTCACCGGGAACTCGCACCGCTCGCTGGCCGAACAGGTCGCGAAGCACCTCGAGATGCCGATGGGCGACGTCGAGGTCTTCGAGTTCGCGAACGAGGAGATCTTCGTCCGCTACCTGGACAACATCCGGGAGCGCGACGTCTTCATCATCCAGCCGATCGTCTCGCCGGTGAACACGCGGCTCATGGAGCTGCTGATCATGATCGACGCCGCGAAGCGCGCGTCAGCCGGGCGCATCACCGCGGTGATCCCGTACTACGCGTACGGCCGCTCGGACAAGAAGGACCAGCCGCGCGTGCCGGTCACGGCGCGTCTCGTCGCGAACTTCATCGAGGTGGCCGGCGCGGACCGCGTCCTGACGATGGACATGCACGCCGGGCAGATCCAGGGCTTCTTCAATATCCCGCTGGACGAGCTCACCGCGTTCCCGCTGATCGCCGAGCACTTCCGCTCCGAGCGCCTCGCTGCGCCGACGGTGGTGGCGGCAGACGTTGGACGCGCGAAGCTCGCGCGCGACCTCGCGGGGCGCATGGACGCCGACATCGCGATCGTGGACAAGCGTCGCACAGGCAACAACGACAGCGCGGAGGCGATGACGCTCATCGGCGACGTCGAGGGGCGCGACTGCCTGATTATCGACGACGAGATCCTGACCGGTGGCACGGTCGCCTCCGCGGTGAAGCTGCTGCGGAGCCGTGGGGCCAGTTCGATTCGCGTGGCCTGTGTGCACCCGGTGATGGCGGAGAAGGCCTTCCAGGTGCTGGACACCGCCGACATCGACGAGGTCGTCTACACCGACACGCTGCCGCTCGTGCGCGGCACGTTCAAGAACGTTCCCGCCACCGTCCTCTCCGTCGCCCCGCTGATTGGCGACGCCATGCACCGCATCCACACCGGTGGATCGGTCGGCGCGCTCTTCCGCTAGAGCGGGCGCGCCCGAAAGGGAGCCAACATGGTTGGCATGTTCCGCAAGCTACTGGGCGGCGACTCGAACGAACGCGTCGTCAAGCAGATGCAACCCCTCGTCCAGCGCATCAACGCGCTGAGCGATCAGATCGCGGCGCTCGATGACGAGGCGCTGCGCGCGAAGACCGACGAGTTCCGCGCACGCCTCGACGGCGACGAGGAACTCGACGCGCTGCTGCCCGAGGCGTTCGCGGTCATTCGCGAGGCGATCGCGCGCACCAAGGGCGAGCGGGCGTACGACGTGCAGCTCATGGGCGCGATCACGCTGCACCGCGGCCAGATCGCCGAGATGCGCACCGGCGAGGGCAAGACTCTGGTCGCGACGATCGCGATCTATTTGAACGCGCTCCCGCAGGAGGGCGTGCACTCCGTCACGGTGAACGACTACCTCGCCCGCCGCGACGCGCAGTGGTACGCGCCCGCGCTGGACATGCTCGGCATCACCATTGGCGTCATCCAGAACATGGGCGCCGCATACCGCTACGTGCCCGACGAAGCCTCGGACCTGTCGACGTTCGAGCACCTTGTCGCCGTCCCGCGCACCGAGGCATACGAGTGCGACGTCACCTACGGCACGAACAACGAGTTCGGCTTCGACTACCTGCGCGACAACATGGCGACGACCGCCGACGCCCGCGTGCAGTTCGCGCGCCACTTCGCGATCGTCGACGAGGCCGACAGCGTGCTGATCGACGAGGCGCGCACGCCGCTGATCATCAGCGGCCCGTCACAGGACGACACGAGCATCTACCCGCGCTTCGCGGGCCTCGTGCCGTCGCTGATGGAGGGACGCGACTACAAGGTCGACCTGAAGACGCGCTCCGTCACGCTGACGGAAGCGGGCGTCGAGGCGCTCGAGCGCGGGCTCGGCATCGACAACATCTACTCGCTCGAGAACTTCCGGCTCACGCGCTACATGGAGGCCGCGCTCAAGGCGCAGATCGTCTACCAGCGCGACCGCGACTACGTGGTGAAGGACGGCGAGGTCATCATCGTCGATGACTTCACCGGACGGCTCATGGAGGGCCGCCGCTGGTCGGATGGCCTGCACCAGGCCGTCGAGGCCAAGGAGCGGGTGCAGATCCAGCAGGAGTCCGTCACCTACGCGACGATCACGATCCAGAACTTCTTCCGTCTCTATCGCAAGCTCGCGGGCATGACCGGCACCGCGATGACCGAGGCCGAGGAGCTCGCGGAGATCTACAAGCTCGAGGTGGTCGCGATCCCGACGCACCGGCCGATCCACCGCGACGACATGGCCGACCTGATCTTCAAGACCGAGCACGGCAAGTGGAATGCCGTCGTCGACGACATCGTCGAGCAGCACGAGAAGGGCCGTCCGGTCCTCGTGGGCACGGTCGCCATCGAGACCTCGGAGATGCTGTCCGAGCAGCTGATGCGGCGCGGCGTCCCGCACGAGGTGCTCAACGCCAAGCAGCACCTGCGCGAGGCGCAGATCGTCGCGCGCGCGGGCCAGCGCGATGCAGTGACGATCGCGACGAACATGGCCGGCCGCGGCACCGACATCAAGCTCGGCGAGGGCGTGGCGGAGCTCGGCGGGCTGCACGTCATCGGCACCGAGCGGCACGAGGCGCGGCGCATCGACAACCAGCTGCGCGGCCGGTCCGGTCGCCAGGGTGACCCGGGCTCCACGCGTTTCTTCGTGTCGTTCGAGGACGACCTGATGAAGCGCTTCGCGCCGGACTGGCTGCCGGGCATGATGTCGCGCCTCGGCATGGATGACGACACACCGCTCGAGTCCGGCATGGTCACGAAGGCGATCGAGCAGGCGCAGCAGCGCGTCGAGTCCTACAACTTCGATACCCGCAAGCACGTCGTCGAGTACGACGACGTGATGAACACGCACCGCGACGTGGTCTACCGCGAGCGCGACAAGGTGCTCGCCGGCGAGACAATGCGCGACACCGTCATGACGATGCTCGAAGAAGAGGTCGCGTCCCTTTCGGAGCAATTCCTGAAGGACTCGCCGCCCGACATCGAAACGTTCCGCGCGGCGATCGAGGCGATTGCGCCACTCGGCGAGGACGACCTCGCGGACCGGAACCTCACCGTCGACCAGGCCGTGGACGACGCGCTGGTGATCATCGACAACGCGTACCAGGCGCTCGAGGCCGAGGTGGGCGAGGAGACGCAGCGCATCGTCGAGCGTCTCGTGCTGATCCGCACGATCGACCTGCTGTGGGTCGAGCACCTCACGGCGATGGATGAGATGCGCCAGGGCATCGGCCTGCGCGCGTACGGGCAGAACGACCCGCTGGTCGCCTACAAGCGCGAAGCGCGCGACATGTGGGAGCAGTTCCTGGAGCGCCTGCGCGAACAGGTGACGCGCCAGATCCTGCACGCTCGCCTGACGACGCAGGCGGCGATCGACGCCGCGATGGCCGCGCAGACGATGCCGACCGCGCTCCGCGAGACCGGTCCGGACGACAGCGGTAGCGACGAGCCGGTGACGACGGCTGCCGGCGGCACGGCGACCGCGACGCGCCCGCGCACGACCGCGGCGTCACGCGTCGTCTCGAAGGTCGGCCGCAACGACCTCTGCCCTTGCGGGAGCGGCAAAAAGTACAAGCGCTGCCACGGGGCATAGCGCGCGGGGTGCAGCGCCCTAGCCGCCGCGTCCGCCGGCTCCTCCCGGTGGGTCTCGCGTCCCAGGCGATTCGCGCTTCCTCGGCTGCTGCGTTCCCAACGGTGACAGGGATCTCGCGTCCGAGCGCTTGCAGGTGACGCTGCGTCACGTCCTACGGTGCTGGTGTGAGGGCTGACATGGACGCTCGGACGTGGCGCATCGGCGAACTCGCGAAGGAGACGGGGCTCACCGTGCGCGCGTTGCGGCACTACGAGCACGAGGGGTTGCTGATCCCGTCGCACCGGACTGATGCGGGACATCGCGTCTACTCGATCGGGGACGTGGCGCGGCTGTACGAGGTTCTCGTGCTGCGGCGCATCGGGCTCGGGCTTGCGGCGATTCGCGATCAACTCGAATCGCCCCGTGATCTGCGGGAGGTGGTCGCCGAACACCTCGCACAGACGCGGGAGGCGATCGCGGCACAGCAACGGCTCGCGGACCGATTGCAGCGTGTGCACGCCACACTCGAGTCCGGTCAGTTCTCCAGCGAAGCACTGCTGCGTGTGATGGAGGATATGACGATGCTGGAGCGAAATCTGGTGCTGACGACGGAGCGGCCCGACCTGCTCAGCCGCGGCAAGGTGCGTGACATGTACGCACTGCCCGGCAATCGCATGCTGATGGTCGCGACCGATCGCATCTCCGCGTTTGACGTCGTGATGCCCAGCGGCGTCGCGCGCAAAGGCGAGGTGCTGACGCGCATCTCTTCGTACTGGTTCGACCGCACCTCAGCCATCGTCCCGAATCACATGATCGAGGTGCTCGACGCTTCGAACGCTGCCGGGTACGGCGTCGACGACGAGACGCTCTTCGGCCGCTCGATGGTCGTGCAGCGCGCCGAGCCGTTGCCTGTGGAGTGCATCGTTCGCGGCTATCTCGCAGGCGCGGCGTGGGCCGATTACCGCGCTGGCCGCCTCGTGAGCGGGGTGGTGCTCCCCGATGGCCTGCAGCAGAGCGAGCGGCTTCCCGAACCGATCTTCACGCCTTCCACGAAGGCGGGCTCCGGCCACGACGAGCCGATTTCCTACGATGAGGTGGTGAAGCTCGTCGGCGAAGAACGTGCCAGTGTCATCAAGCAGCGCGCGCTCGACCTCTACCGCTATGCCGCCGACGTCGCGCTCGAGCGCGGGATCATCATCGCCGACACCAAGTTCGAGTTTGGCGTCCTCGACGGCGAGGTCATCCTCATCGATGAGTGCCTGACGCCCGACTCGTCGCGCTTCTGGCCGCTCGACCAGTACCAGGTCGGGGGCGATCAGCCCTCCTTCGACAAGCAGCCGCTGCGCGAGTGGCTCGAGGCGTCCGGGTGGAACAAGCAGCCGCCGGGCCCGACCCTGCCCGACGACATCGCCGCGGCCACGTCGTCGCGTTACCTCGAAGCGTTCCGCCGGATCACCGGCGTCCCGCTCCCGGACTAGCCGCGCTCGAAGGAGGGGGAGGGACGTGCGCTCCAGTTCCTTCGTCCCGTGAGCGGGAGAAGGCGCGGGATGAGTGTGCCCGCGAGTGCCGCGGCAAACCGGGACGTAACGACCCTCCCAATCCCCCGAGATACAATCGCGGGGTATGACCTCGACAGCCGAACCTGAGTCGCGCGATCACGTGCGGGTACCCCGTGAGGGGGCGCTCACGCCCGAACAGGGCGTCGAGGCGTTCCTGCGCGCCCTTGAGCACGGCGAGCCCTGGTACCCGGCGCTCCTCGAGGTGATCGCGCGCTGGACGGCGCCCTTCGAGGAGATCGAGGGGACGCTCTACACCTACCTCATCGCGGGTGAGGCGTTCGACTGGCTCCTGCTCGCGCAGCGGCTGATCGAGGAGGCCGGCGACCTCGTCGATGAGGACGAGGCGGAGCAGCTCCTCGTGCACGGCATCGCGCCGGATGGCAGTGGCGAGGCGGAGTTCGAGGCCGCCATCGGGCCGGCGAAGCACCGCGCCCACCTCAACTTCCAGTACGGCATCGTCGTCGAGGAACTGCTGATGCTCGCCGTCGAGCTCGAGCTCATCAAGTCGGGGGCGCTCGAGGGTGCGGGCCACGTGGCGCCGGACCTCGAGGCGTACGACCGCATCTACGGCGTGGGCCTCGACGAGTTGAAGATCCTGTACGCCGCCGACACCGGCCACCAGCTCACCGATCGCCTCGCGCAGTCGGAGCTCCAGGCGTTCACGTACTGGCTGTCGAAGTACCGCGTGCGCACGGGCGAGCCCGCACGCGTCGCGTCCGACACGAAGAAGGCGATGGCGATGATGTCCCGCCTCGAGTCGGGGCGCGCCCGCCTCGGGCGGCTGCACGCCGCGCAGGCGCGCGCTGGTCGCGTGGTGGAGATGGGCGGCGCGCGTGGTCGCGGCAGCGCGTCGGTGCGCGCCGGGCGTACCTCGCGCGCACCGATGTCCAAGGCGGCATCGCTGCAATGGGAAGACGAGTCGTCCGATAACGGAGAGTAGGTCCGCGTGGCTGATCCGGTGATGCTGGTAACGGGTGGTGGGCGCGGCATCGGCGCTGCGACGGCGGCGCTCGCCGCTTCGCGCGGGTACGCGGTCTGCGTGAACTACCGGGCGGACCAGGCCTCCGCCGAGCGGGTCGTCGCCGAGATCGAGCTGGCCGGCGGCCGCGCGATCGCCGTCGCGGCGGACGTCTCGCAGGAGTCCGAGATCGTGCGGCTCTTCGAGGTCATCGATGGGTCGCTCGGGCGCATCACCGCGCTCGTGAACAACGCGGGCACACTCGAGCGCTACATGCCCGTGTCGGATATGGACGAGGGCCGGCTCAACCGCGTCTTCACGACGAACATCACCGGCCCCTTCCTCTGCTCGCGCGAGGCCGTGCGGCGCATGTCGACGAAGCGCGGCGGCGACGGCGGCGCGATCGTGAACGTGTCATCGGTCGCGGCGCGCCTCGGCTCCCCGAACGAGTATGTCGACTACGCGGCCTCGAAGGCCGCGGTGGACACGCTGACCCTCGGCATGTCGAAGGAAGTTGCGGCCGAGGGCATCCGCATCAACGCGGTGCGGCCCGGCGTCACCTACACGGAGATGCACGCGCTGGGCGGCGAGCCCGGCCGCGTGGACCGCGTGGCGGGCGGGGCGCCGCTGCAGCGGGGCGCGCAGCCGATCGAGATCGCGCACGCGATCCTCTGGCTGCTTTCCGACGAGGCCTCGTACATCACGGGTACGACGCTGGACGTCGCCGGCGGGCGGTAGGGCCTCCGAATCACCCCCACCCCAACCATCCCCCCTCAGGGGGAGGGGGAAGACGGCGGACACGAAAGCACCCCTCGCGCCGGTGCGGGGTGCACGACGCGAGGGGTGCGAGGCGTCCCCGCTGAGGGCGACGCCGGACGAGCGACGGCGGCCTACGCCGCGTTGATCTCGATCTGCTTGGGCCCCTGGGCCTCCGGGACCGCGACCTTCAGCGTGAGCACGCCGTCCTTCAGCGTCGCCTCGACCGGGGCGTCCTTCACCACGCCCGGCAGGGCGATCCGGCGGCTGACCGCGCCCCACGACCGCTCGCGGCGGTAGTACTGGTCGGTCTTCTCCTCGGTCTCAGACGACTTCTGCGCCTTGATCGAGAGCACGCCCTCGTGCAGCTCGACCTTGACGTCCTCCTTGGCGTAGCCCGGGAGGTCCGCCTTCACGACGATCTCCTTGCCCTCCTGCGAGACGTCGACGGCGAGCGTGCCGTCCTCGAGGAAGCGGGTGGGCACGGCCCGGAAGAGCGGCTCATCGAAGAGTTGCTCCATCGCCTGACGGAAGTTGCCGCCAAACGGGAACGTCGCAAACGGGTCTCGGCGAACGATGTCGGCCATGGTCATCGATCCTTTCGGCTGATCGAACTGCTGGCAGGGGCTCGGGCTTCCGCCTCGGGCATCTCGGGCTGCCACCACACAGCCGAGGATCGAGGCGCGCTGGCTGCGGAGGGTTCCTGCCGAGGGCTCCCGCATCCAACGAGACGAATCATAGGAACGTCGCCAAAAGAAGGCAAGAGATATGAGTCAGAGTGACTAAGAAACATTTACTTCTGCTCTGGGTTGGCGTAGGATTCTCTCGTGGCTACTGACTTCTACGAAACCCTGGGTGTGAAGCGTGATGCCTCCGAGAAGGAGGTGCGCGCCGCGTTCCGGCGCCTCGCGCGGCGCTTCCATCCGGACGTGAACCCCGGCAACCCCGAAGCCGAACGCAAGTTCAAGGAGATCAACGCCGCCAACGAGGTGCTCTCCGACCCCGACAAGCGGAAGAAGTACGACCGCTACGGCGATCAGTGGGAGCACGCGGACCAGATCGAGGAGATGCAGCGGCGCCAGCGGGCGTCGGGCGGCTTCGGCGGTCGAGGCGGAGCGTACGGCCCGAACGGCATGCCGAACGGCGGCTTCGGGTTCGGCGGCGGCGAGGGTATCGACCTCGGCGACCTCTTCGGCGGCGGGCGCACGGCCGGTGGGGGCGCGGGTGCCGGCGGCGGCATGTTCGATGCGCTCTTCGGACGCGCGCGCGGCGGCGGCCGGCAGCGCGGCGAGGACGTGGAGCAGGCCGCAAGCATCACGCTCGCCGAGGCCTACAACGGCACGACGCGGACCGTCGAGATCCGCGCCGGCGAGGAGCGCTGCATGGTCTGCGGCGGCCAGGGCCAGCTCGCGGGCGCAACATGTCACGCGTGCCGAGGCACCGGCTCCGCAACGCCGCTCCAGCGCGTGCAGGTCACGGTCCCCGCGGGCGTGCAGGACGGCCAGCGCATTCGCGTCGCCGGCAAGGGCGGCCCGGGCGCGCAGGGTGGCGCGGCGGGTGACCTCTTCCTGCGCGTGACGGTGCGGCCCGACGAGCGCTTCGAGCGCCGCGGCGACGACGTCCACGTCGAGGTCGACATCCCGGTCGCGGACGCCGCGCTCGGTGGTGAGGCGAAGGTGCCGACGCTCAAGGGGCGCACGCTCGCGCTGCGCATCCCGGCGGCCACGCAGGCGGGCAAGGTGTTCCGCCTCGCCGGCCAGGGGATGCCGAAGGCGGGCGGCGGCTTCGGTGACCTCTTCGCGAAGGTGCGGCTGGTGCTGCCGGCAGAGCTGACCGAGGAGCAGCGCAGGCTGTTCGAGCAGCTGCGCGATTCGATGACCTCGCCGGCCGCGAAGGCCGGGGGCGGCGCGTCGTGACGAACATCGCCTTCGACGAGCCGGTGTTCGCGATCTCCGTGGTGGCGCGGATGGTCGGGATCCATCAGCAGACGATCCGCTCCTACGAGCGCGTCGGGCTGCTGCGGCCGGCGCGTTCGCAGGGGAATACGCGGCTGTTCTCGCAGTCCGACGTGGAGCGGCTGCGGACCGTGGTGCGGCTGGCAAACGACCTCGGCATCAACCTGGCGGGCATCGAAGTGATCCTTCGGCTCAGCCAGGAGATCGAGGAATTACAGCGTGAACTCGCGGCGGTGCGAGCGGAACGCGACGAGGCACGCGCAACGCTCGAGGGCCGGCGGCTCTCGACAGAGCGCGGGCGTGAGGATGGTGATCGCCGATGATGCGACAGGACAGGTTCACGGAGCAGGCGCAGGAAGTGCTGCAGTCCTCCCAGGAGCTGGTGCGGTCCTCGCGCCACTCGCAGTGGGATGTGGAGCACGTCTTCTACGCACTCGTCTCGAAGCGCGATGGGCTCGCGCGTGACGTGCTGACGAAGATGGGCATCGACGTCGATGCGCTCGCGCGTGCGATCAAGGAACGCCTCGACCGCTCGCCGAAGCTGGCACACGAGGTCGTACAGATCTACACCACGCCGCGCATCGTGCAGATGCTTGAGTCCGCGAACGCCGAGGCCGCGCGCCTGAAGGACGAGTTCGTCGGCGTCGAGCACCTGCTGCTCGCCATCGCGGACGCGACCGACGGCGACGCGATGACGATCATGCGCGAGTTCCAGATCTCGAAGGAGCGCGTCTACCGCGCGCTGCAGCAGATCCGTGGCTCCGCGCGGGTCGACAGCCCCACGGCGGAGTCGCGCTACCAGTCGCTCGCGAAGTACGCGCGCGACCTGACCGACCTCGCGCGGAGCGGCAAGATCGATCCGGTTATCGGGCGTGACGTCGAGGTTGCGCGGGTGATGCAGATACTCAACCGCCGCACGAAGAACAACCCGGTGCTCATCGGCGAGGCCGGCGTCGGCAAGACGGCGATTGTCGAGGGACTCGCGTCGCGCATCGTCGACGGCGACGTGCCCGACCGGCTGAAGGACAAGCGCGTGCTCGCCCTCGACATGGGCGCGCTGCTGGCAGGGTCGAAGTTCCGCGGGGAGTTCGAGGAGCGGCTGCAGGCCGTGATGAACGAGGTGAAGCAGTCGGCGGGCGAGATCATCCTGTTCATCGACGAGCTGCACCAGGTCGTCGGTGCGGGTGGCGCCGAGGGCGCGCTGGACGCCGGCAACATGATGAAGCCGGCGCTCGCGCGCGGTGAGTTGCACGTCATCGGCGCGACCACGCTCGACGAGTACCGCAAGAGCATCGAGACGGACCCGGCGCTCGAGCGGCGCTTCTCGCCCGTCTACGTCGAGGAGCCGTCCGAAGACGACGCGCTCGCGATCCTGAAGGGCATCCGCCCGAAGTACGAGGAACACCACGGCGTGAAGATCACGGACGCGGCCCTCGACGCGGCGGTCCGCCTCAGCGCGCGCTACCTGCCGGAGCGCCACCTGCCGGACAAGGCGATCGACCTCATCGACGAGGCGGCGAGCCGCCACGTCATCGAGGCGGAGTCGCTGTCGCCGGCGTTGCGCGACGTGAAGCAGCGGCTCGACGCCGCGAGCGCACGCCTCGACGCGGCCGCCGAGCGGCAGGACTTCGAGGAGGCCGCGCGCATCAAGCAGGAGGTCCTGCAGATCCAGGCGGAGCACGCGCAGTACCGCGCGACGTGGCAGGCGGAGCACGGCCTGACGGATGAGGTCACCGAGGCGGACATCGCCGCGCTGATCGCGCAGATGACCGGCATCCCCGTCGACCGCATGCTCGAGGGCGAGGCCGAGAAGCTGCTGCACATGGAAGAGGTGCTGCACGAGAAGGTCGTCGGCCAGGAGCGCGCCATCGAGGCGCTGTCGGACGCGATCCGTCGCGCGCGCAGCGGCCTGAAGGACCCGCGCCGGCCGATCGGGTCGTTCATCTTCGTCGGGCCGACCGGCGTCGGGAAGACCTACCTCGCGCGGTCGCTGGCCGAGTACCTGTTCGATGACGCCGATGCGCTGATCCGCATCGACATGTCGGAGTACCAGGAGCGGCACACCGTGTCGCGGCTCCTCGGCGCGCCTCCCGGCTACGTCGGCTACGAGAACGCCGGCGAGCTGACCGAGGCGGTGCGCAGGCGGCCGTACCGCGTGATCCTCTTCGACGAGATCGAGAAGGCGCACCCGGACATCTTCAACACGCTGCTGCAGGTGATGGACGACGGCCGGCTGACGGACGCGCACGGTCGCACCGTGGACTTCCGCAACACCGTCATCATCATGACCAGCAACCTGGGCACCGGCATCACGCACGAGGCGCTGGGCTTCCGCCGCACCTCCAGCACGCGTGACGCCGACGCGCAGCGTCGCACCATCGAGGAGTCGCTGCGCAAGGCGTTCCGGCCGGAGTTCCTGAACCGCCTTGACGACATCATCGTCTTCGAGCCGCTGACGGAGCCCGAGATCCTGCAGGTGACGGACCTGGAGATGAGCGGCGTCATCGAGCGGATGGCGGAGCGACGCATCGACCTCGTCGTCACGCAGGCGGCGCGAGAGGCGATCGCGAAGGAGGGCTACGACCCCGACTTCGGCGCGCGGCCGCTGCGCCGGCTCATCGAGCGTCGCGTCGAAAACCCGCTCGCGAAGAACGTCCTCGCCGGCGGCTACGAGGCGGGCGACCGCATCACCGTCGACTACGTGGACGGCGAGTTCGCGTTCACCCGCGAACCCGGCGTCCACCCGACGGTCGAAGAGGCCGTGGTCGCGTAGGCGCTCGGCGCGCGCCAGTCCGGCTGCCCCGTGTGGCCTCGAAGGTTCGCGCAAACGACGAGAGGCCCCTCCAGCGATGGAGGGGCCTCTTGCTGCGCGGCACATCGACGACGAAGACGATTAGCGCAGTTGGGCTCTCAGCTCGCTGATGGAGATGGTCTGGTTGTTGGCATGAATCATCGCGTGGCAATTGGGGCAGAGGGGCCGTAGGTCATCGATCGCCTCGGCCGGACGTGGGCACCCTCATTGCCGCCGTCGCCACGTCATCCACATCGGTAGCGAGGTGAGCACAACGCCGCCGACGAGGTTGCCGAGAGTCACCGGAATCTGGTTCCAGAGCCACCACTCCGCAATGGAAACATGCGCGCCGAGGGCGATGCCCATCGGGATCACGAACATGTTCACCACGGAGTGCTCGAAGCCCAGCGCCACGAAGGTGAAGATCGGCAGCCACATCGCGGCGATCCTGCCGATCGTGGACGTCGAGGTGAACGCCATCACCACGCCCACCGTCACCATCCAGTTGCAGAGGATCGCCTTCGCGAAGACCTCGAGCATGCCGCGTGAGCCCGCCTGCTCGTAGGCGATCGTCTTCGCCTCGGCCGTCGCGATGATGCGATCCGCGAGCGGCGTGTGCAGGTGCACCGTCGCGTAGAGCAGCGCCGCGAACGCGAGCGCACCCGCGAGGTTTGCGAGGAACACGAGCGCCCAGTTGCGTGCGGCCTCGGCCGCCGCCATGCGGCCCGCGAGCAGCGGGAATACGAGGATGCCGAAGTTCCCGGTGACGAGCTCGAGGCCCATCAGCACGATGAGCACGAAGCCGATCGGGAACACGAGCGCACCGACGATGCCGAGGCCGGTCTGCGCGGTCGCGGTCAGCGAGAGCGTCGTCGCGAGGCCGAGGAGCGCGCCAGCGAGCATTCCGCGCACGAGCAGGTCCCGCAGGCGCAGCGACGCGCGCGCGGCGCCCGCGTTGGTGAGCGCCTCGACGATGGCGTCGGGCGCGACGGCGTCGCCCACTACTTGCCGACCTCGACGCCCGCGAGGAGTTCGAGCGCCTGGACGAGCGCCTGCGTGCCGAGCTCGCCGCCCATGCGCTGCTCGACGACCGCGAGGAGCTGATGCACGAGCGCCGTGCCGGTGAGCGGCGCACCGATCGCCTCCGCCGCCTCGAGGGCGATGCGCAGGTCCTTCTGCTGGAGCGCCACCTTGAAGCCGGGCGCGAAGTCGCGCGCGACGATGCGCGGGCCGAGGTTCGTGATCTGCCACGAGCCCGCGGCGCCCGCGGAGATCGCCTCGAGCATCGTCGCGGGGTCGACGCCGCTCTTCTGGCAGAACACGAGCGCCTCGGCCATCGCGAGGTTGTTCACGCAGACCGCGATCTGGTTGCAGAGCTTCACGGTCTGGCCGGCGCCGGTCGGCCCGCAGTGCGTGATCCTCGACCCCATCGCCTCGAAGACGGGCCGCACGCGTTCGAGCGTGGCTGCCTCGCCGCCGACCATGATCGACAGCGTGCCCGCGACCGCGCCGCCCTCGCCGCCGGAGACCGGTGCGTCGAGCATGTCGACGCCGTGCTCGCGCAGCCGCGTCGCGATCGTGCGCGTCACGTCCGGCGAGATGCTCGACATATCGATGAGCACCGAGCCCGCCTTCGCGCCCTCGATCGCGCCTGCGGGGCCTTCCGGAGAGCCCAGCACGACCGCCTCGACGTCGGCGGACGCGGTGACGCAGACGATCGTCACGTCCGCGCGTGACGCGACATCCGCCGGGGAGGCGCCGCGCTGCGCGCCGGCCTCGACCGCCGCGTCCACGCGGGCCGCGCTGCGGTTCCATGCGACGACCTCGAAGCCGGCCTTGAGGAGATTGCGCGTCATCGGGAGGCCCATGATGCCGAGCCCGATGAAGCCGACTATGGGGCGCGCAGCAGTCGTCATGTGTCTGTCCTTTGCCTGAGCGGGTGAGCGTCCACGGTACCGCGCGGGTGCTGCGAGGCGCAGCCCTCGGGCGGTACGCTCTTGCCTCGAGGAGGCGCGATGGCGCGGGCGGACGAGCAGTACGAGCAGGTGCAGCCGGAGACGCGCGCGGCGTGGCGTCGCTGGCTGGCGCGCAATCACGCCTCGTCACCAGGGGTGTGGGTCATCGCGTGGAAGAAGGCGAGCGGGCGCGTCTCGCCTTCGTACGACGACATGGTCGAGGAGGCGCTCTGCTACGGCTGGGTGGACAGCCGCCCGATGCGCATCGACGAGGAGCGCGCGGCGCTGCTCTACACGCCTCGCAAGCCGAAGAGCGTCTGGGCGGCGACGAACAAGGCGCGCGTCGAGCGGCTGATCGCTGCCGGCCTGATGCAGCCCGCGGGCCTCGCGACGATCGAGGTCGCGAAGCGCAACGGTTCGTGGGAGACGCTGACCGCGGTCGAGGCAATGACCGAACCGGACGACCTCGTGCGGGCGTTCGCGAAGCAGCGCACGGCGCGCAAGCACTGGGACGCCTTCCCGCCGGGCGAGCGGAAGCGCATTCTCGCGTGGATCACGATGGCGAAGCGCGAGGAGACGCGCGCGAAGCGCATCGAGGAGACCGTGACGCTGGCGGCGCCGAACGTGCGCGCCAACCTGTGGGTGCCGAAGGAGCAGCGCGCCGACGGCGCGTAGGGGGAACGGAACCCGCCCCCCGGCCCCCTCCCGCGCAGCGGGAGGGGAGTCAGAGGTTGATATGGGGGGCTGCGCCCCTCACACCCCCGGCGGAATGAGCAGAGCGCACCCACGCCCAGAGCAGCGGACCCGCGGTCGCGAGGATCAGCGCGGCCATGCCGCCGAACGCGAGCCGTAGCGAGACGTTCCCCGCGAAGCCGAGCAGCGGGCCCGTGAGCGCGAACGCGAGCGCCATGCCGAGCGGGACGACGGACATGATCGTCGCGCGGATCCTCGAGTCCGTGCGGTCGTTCACGTAGGCGCCGACGCCGGGCGCGACGGCGCCCATCGCGATCTGCACGGCGATGAAGCCGACGAACGCGGCCGGGTGGTCGACGATCGCGAGCAGCGCGAGGCCGCCCACGGCGATCGCGAGCGTCGCGCTCGCGAGGCCGAACACGCCGCCTCGACTCATCGCGCGGGCGCTGACGACGGAGCCGACGATGTGCCCGAGTCGTGCGGGCACGGCCATCAACCCGAACAGCGCGACCGGCACGGCGTGCTGCGACAGGAACGGCTGGAACAACAGGATGTCCGCCTCGAACGCCGCGACGAGCGCGATCTGGAAGAGCAGCGCGTACCGCAGCAGCCGGTCGGCGCGCACAGCTGCGATCGCGACGGCGAGCGTCGCGCGGTAGCCGAGGTGCGGCGCGGGCGCGTCGATGTCGGCACCCGCCTCGACCGCGGCGGTGGCGCGCGACTTCGGCGGCTCGTGCATGAAGGCAACCACGACGCCGGCGAGGATGAACGGCACCGCGCCGAGTGCGAGCGGCAGCTGGAGCGTGGTCACCGACGCGAGCCACGCGCCTCCCACGCCGCTTAGCATCAGCGCCCCGCTCGCGAGCGCCTGGTAGCGGCCGGTCTTCGAGGCGTACTCCGCGCCGCGACCCTCGACCGCCAGCGCGTCGTAGAGGTAGGCCTGGTCGTTGCCGGAGCGGAACGAGAAGCCGCCCGACCACAGCGCGTAGGAGAGCAGAAGCACCCAGAACGAGGACGCGAAGGCGAACAGGGTCACGCCGGTGCCCTCGATGACGAGCCCGAGCGCGAACGTCACGCGCCGGCCGAAGCGGTCTGCGATGGCCCCGGCGGGCACCTCGATCAGGACCTTGGCGCCCCAGAAGAACAGCTCCATCAGGCCCACCTCGGCCAGGGAGAGGTGGCGGAAGTCCGTCAGGTAGACGACCCAGACGGCGAGTCCCGGCTGGAGCATGGTCACGAGCCCCAGCACATAGAGCAGCCGGACGTTCCGGTCCGTCCGGAAGCCAGCAGGAGACACCGCGGTTCGGGGCATCGGCGGCGGTTTCCTGTGGCGCGGGACACGTACCGAGTTCCGCGTTGGCGCTGGGGGGGCGCGGTCAGGATAATCGAAGCAACGCACCGACCCGCCTGCAGGAGGATCTCTTGGGACGCAGCCGCCGACCGCAATCGCGCACAACGACCACGCGCATTCCGACGCCCTCCACCCCCAAGCCCGCGTGGCGCGAGGCGTTCGACTCGTGGGGGGGCGTGCCGGTGTTCGGCTCGCTCCTCGCGATCGTCCTCGTGGTCGGCGTGCTGATCTACGTGAACCGCCCGGGGGCGAGCGCCGCGAGCGACCCGTTCGTGCCGACGGAGCGCTCCGCCGTGAACGGCCGGACGATGGGTGACCCGAACGCACCCGTGAAGATCGTCGCGTTCGAGGACTTCCAGTGCCCGTTCTGCCGCAACTTCACCCGGGACACTGAGCCCGCCTTGCTGAAGGAGTTCGTGAACACCGGCAAGGCCTCGATCCAGTACATGCCGTTCGCGTTCATCGGCCAGGAGTCGAAGGATGCCGCCGCCGCCGCCGAGTGCGCGGCGGATCAGAACCGCTTCTGGGACTACCACGACGTGCTCTACCTGCGGCAGGGCACGGAGAACTCGGGCGTCTACAGCACAGGCAACCTCAAGAAGTTCGCACGCGAGGTCTCCGCGAAGTTCAAGGACTTCGACACGACGAAGTTCGACCAGTGCGTCGACGCGGGGCTCCACAAGGCGCAGATCGACACGCTCGCCCAGCAGGCGGCGGCTTCGGGCATCACCTCGACGCCGACGTTCACGCTGAACGGGCAGCGCATGAACGGCGCGCAGCCGCTCGACGTGTTCCGCCAGGCGATCGCCGCGGCGGAGAAGGGCACGGCCGCGCCCACCGCGGGGTCGGGGCCGTCCACCAGCTCCGGCGGGGCCACGCCGACGGGCCTGCCGCCCGGGACCACGATCATCACGCCGACGCGCACCCCCGGCGGCGCGACTGGCGCGAGCGGCGCCACCGGCGCCAGCGGCGCGACGGGCGCACCGGCCGCTACAGCGACGCCGGCGCGCTAGCGGCCCCCAAGGGCGGGCGGTACGATGCCCCCGCCGGCGGCGGTGCCGGC
>CAIXBH010000284.1 GCA_903917615.1 uncultured Chloroflexota bacterium
GCGGCCGCACGGCGGCCGCCGTCGTACTCGGCCTGGAGGCGATCCTGCTCGTGACGATCCGAGACAATCTCCTGCTCAACATCGTCATGCTGCTCTGGCCGATCGCGGCCATCCGGAACTGGCAGGCGGCCGCCTAGGACCGCTGCGACGTGAAGACAACAAGAAGCCCCGCAATCAGCGGGGCTTCCGATGTGGTCCCAGTCCAGCAAGGTCAGATGCCAGCCCAGCGGCTCGGGCTGGCGGAGTTCCTAGTTCAAGGGAGTGTCCCTCCGGTTAGAACGCGGTAGCGCGCGCACCTGGACGTCGAGTTTCAGGCTTCGGCTTTGCCATCCACCATCCTCCTCACTCACTCCTCCCAACTTTGGGAGCCATCCGACATTCAGAAAGATAGACCTTCCCGCGGCGGGCATACCCGGCCATTCGTCCCTGATCGGGTAGGGCGATGGTCCCGATCCGGGCGCGGAGCGAGGGGTACACGCGCAGCGTCGCCGGCGGGCTATCCTCTCGGTCGCTGGAGGTCGAAGCCGATGCTGATCACTGACGTGCATGTCCACCTGTACGAGCCCGACACCCCCGAGCACCCGTGGCCGCACGAGCCCGGACGCTCACCGGGCCCGACGAAGCATCCAGGCTTCAGCGCGGAGGAGATGCTGGGCGCGATGAACGCGGTCGGCGTCGACCGGTCGGTCATCGTGCCGCCGGTGTGGGCCGGGGAGAACAATGCACCGGCGCTCGCCGCCGTCGCGAAGTACCCGGGGCGGTTCGCGATCATGGGGCGCTTCGACCCCTATGCGCCCGGCGCCGAGGAACGCCTCGAACACTGGCTGGAGCAGCCGGGCATGCTCGGCATCCGCATGAGCGGGCGCTGGAGCACGACGCCGACGCTGCTGCGCGACGCCCTCGATGATCCCGCGTTGGAGTGGTACTGGTCTGCCTGCGAGCGCCTCGGCATCGCGGTTGCGGTGCTTGCTGGCCAGGTGCTGCCGAAGCTCGCCCCGATCGCCGCACGCCATCCGGACCTTGCGATCCTCATCGACCACCTCGGCACGCGCGGCGGTGAGACGGTTGCCGACGCGTTCAGCACCTTCGATGACCTCGCCGCCCTCGCGCGCTATCCGCGCGTGTACATGAAGGGCGGCACGGGCCCGAACAACTCCCGCGACGCGTACCCGTTCACCGATGTGCACCCGTACCTGCGCCGCATCCGCGACGCCTTCGGCGCGGACCGCATGATGTGGGAGGCCGACATCACGCAGCTCGGCATGAAGAACACATACGCCGAATGCGTTCGGCTCTGGCAGGAAGGCCTGCCGTTCCTCACCGAGAACGAGAAGGAGTGGATCCTCGGCCGCACGGCAGCGGAGGTGTTGCGCTGGCCCGAGCCCGCGTAACGCCTCGCGGCCGACCGCAAGCAGGGCCGAGCGGCCAGAGGGCGCACCCGCAGATGCGCGGGGCCTGCGCCCGCCGCTGGGGCGGGCGCAGACGCGCCTAGCTCTCGCTCTCGCTCCGGTCAGTCGCGATGCCCGCGAGGTCCTGCAGCAACCGCCAAGATGCGAGGCGGTCCGCGCGTGCCGTGAGCATCTCCGGCGACGGCTCACCGTCGGGGCCGAACTGCCGATTGAAGCGTCCCTCGGTCCGGGCGAAGGTGATGAAGTCACGCGGTGTCGAGGTCCGGCGGTCCATCGCCCAGTCCTTGGTCACCTCGGGGTTGCCGGCCAGGCTCAGCCGCTCGCGCATGGTCGAACCACGGCGCGGGTCGTAGGTGAAGACCGGGAACGTCCGCGTGTCCTTCGCGAGACGCGCCTGCTGCTGCGCCGCATCGTCGCCGACGCCATGCTCGGGCTGGCAGGTCGTGTACACGTTCACGATGGCGGGCCCGGGGTAGGAGTTCGCGTCCATGATCGCGCGGTAGAAGTGGTTCGCGTCCGCGGTCACTGTCTGCGCGACGTAGACGTCCGGGTGCATCATCGCGATCAGGCCGAGCTCCTTGCGGCGCTCCCGCTTCCCGTGCCGCTCGCGCCCCACGGTCGCCATCTTGGCTTCCTGTGACATGAACGAGCCGGTCGATGCCTGCCCTCCCGTGTTGCTGTAGACCTGCGTATCGAGCACGAGCACCTTTATGTCCGCGCCCGACGCGAGCATGCGCGACAGCGAGGAGAAGCCGATGTCGAGCATCGCGCCGTCGCCGCCGAGCACCCAGAGGCGCTTGTCGCCCCAGCCCTGCTGGTCCCAGCGCAGACGCACGCCCATCGCATCCGCAGCACCGTTCTCGAAGAGCGAGTTCGTCCACGAGATCAGGTACGGGTTGTACGGGTAGGTGGAGCCGTAGACCGTGTTGCAGCCCGTGCTCGCGACGATGCCGACGCTCTCCGGGCCGTACTGGAAGCCGGTTGCGGCGAGCATCATGCGGATCGCCGTTGCCTCGCCGCAGCCCATGCAGGAGCCGGCGCCACCCACGTAAAGCAGGCTCCGGTCCGCGAGCATCATGTCCGACAGCGCGCGCTCGTTGATGAAGCGCGCGGGCGTCTCCGGCGCGGCGCGGAAGTGGTCGAAGCGCCGGCGGTGCTTGTCGAGCACGCCGTCCGCTTTCGGCTCCATGCGGAGCGCGTCATGCGTACCGCAGACCTCGACGCATTCGGCGCAGCCCTTGCACTTCGAGGGGTCGATGAAGATGCCGAAGAGGCCGCCGGTCTCGCCCTTCTTCTCGAAGATTTCCGCGTACTTCGAGGTGCGCGTCCACTGCTCGCGCACGTCCGCACGCACCGCCTCGTCTGTCTCGCCGGCGAGGAGGGACTCGAGGTTGTCCGGCTCGATCACCTTGGCAAGGATCGCGTTGTCGGGGCAGGCAGTGACGCACTCCATGCAGCCAACGCACTTGTCCGGGATGAACAGCGGGATCTCGGACGCGATGTAGCTGAAATCGCGCAGCACGCCCGTCCCCGGGGGTACCAGCGAGCGGGCCAACGACAGATCGGCCTCAAGGTCATCCCCACCACCGTGGTTGTAGCCCTCGATGATGCGGCCGTTGAAGTCATCCAGGTCGATGAGTGGGATGCGCCGTGGGGTCGTCATGATCTCTCGCTCTCCGGTGGTCATGCCATCACCACGCGTTCTTCGATGATGTCGCGCGATAGTTCCATTGCCTCGGTGTAGCCGCGGCGGATGACCTCAAGGTTGTCGCGGACGACGTTCTCGCCGCGTCGACCGAAGTACTTGCGGACGGCCTTCTCGATGCGAGCGAACAGCTCGTCGTCGGAGATCGATGCCTCCGCGAGGAACGGCGTGGTGCGGAGGAACACCCCGAGCAGCACGATGCCCTGCATGCGTTGCTGCAGATCGGCGTTCGTCGCCACGTCGCGCGCGATGCGCACCGTGTCCAGCGCCAGCACGCGGATGTGGTGCTCCCTGATGCGCTTCCGCGCCGCCTCGGGAATGTCCGCCCAGACCTCTTCCGGCGTCGTCCGCGGGGAGTGCATGAACAGCACACCTTCGTCCACAAGTCCGGAGAGCGGGTTGCCGAGGTTGAACGCGTTGATGTCGTTCAGCGCGACGAAGTCCACGATCTCGAGTTCCGTGTGCACGCGCACGGGTGCTGGCGCGATCGTGAGGTAGTAGTTCGTCGGCAGCCCCTTCTTCTCGCTGCCGTACTTGGGGAATGCCTGGACGTTCAGCTCGAAGAGGTCGGCCATGACCGTCGCGATGATCTTGTTCGTCGTGACGGAACCGAACCCACCGACGGAGTGACCGCGCATGCTGTACGCGCCATGTGGACGGACATCGAGGATCGGACCGCGCTCGAGCGCGAGCGGGTGGTCGATGCCGAGGACGAAGAAGCGCCGCGGGTGCTCCGCGGCGAGATTCTGAGCGACCGCAACGATGTCCGCGGGCGACACGTCCCGCGAGCCCAGCCCCGCGGACCCCGAGTCGATGCGCGGGATGCTCGCCGTGCGTCCCTCGATCACCGCGTCCGAGAACGCCGCCTTGATCTCCATCGTGAGCGGATTCGACTCTGCCAGCGGGTTGTCCATGCGTTCCAGCACGGCGAAGGCCTTCACGTGCTGGAGGGCCTCCACGATCTGGCGCCCGGGGAACGGTCGGAACGAGGTGATGTGCAGCGTCCCGACGCGAAGGTCGGTGTGCTCGCGGAGCCAGTCCACGGTCGCATTCGCCGTCTCGATCATCGAGCCCATGCCCACGATCGCGAATTCGGCGTCCTCGAGCCGGTAACCGTCCACGGCTGCGTAGTGGCGGCCAGTGGCGGCCTCGAACTCCTGGAACGCCTCCTCAAGCGCGCCCTCGACGCGGTCGGTGTAGGCGCGCTGGGCGATCTTGCCCTTCATGTATGAGTCCTGATTTTGGACCACGCCGCTCATCACGGGCGCCGCCGGGTCCATCAGGTTGAGGATGTGCTCGGAGGCGGGTCCGATGAACTCCTGCATGAATTCCGGTTCGACCAGCAGGTAACTCTGGATCGTGTGCGTGGTCAGGAAGCCGTCCTGGATGTTCATGAACGGGGTGAACGACTGCTCCGCAACACGGCGCGCGATGAGGGCGAGGTCGCCGGCCTCCTGGCCGTTCCGCGCGAAGAGCATCCCCCAGCCGGTGTCCGTGACCGACATGACGTCATCGTGGCCGGCGTGCACGTTGAGCGACTGGGACGTCAGCGCGCGGGCGCCGATGTGGAACACGATCGGCAGACGCTTGCCGCTGATCGTGTACAGCACCTCTTTCATCAGGACGAGGCCCTGGCCGGAGGTGAAGTTCGTGACCCGCCCACCGCTGAGGGCGAACCCCTCGGCCGCGGAGGCCGATGAGTGCTCGCTCTCGGGCTCGAGGAACGCGAGGTGCTCGCCCCAGAGGTTCCTCGTCCCCGCGGTCACTGCGGCCTCGAAGCCCTGTCCCATGGTCGTGGAGGGCGTGATGGGGTACGCGACGGCCCCCTGGCTGATGTGCGTTTCGCACCACACCACCATTTCCGCGCCATCAGCAGTTGTTGGAATGCCGGGAAAACGCGGCGGCGTGCGGTCGATCATGAATCCCTCCACTCGGCAAGTGATGATCGTCCCCTTCCGGGGACCCTCACAGTGCCAAACGTCCTATTCCGCCGTGACTCCTGGGGCCGCCCCCAGGACGGCGTGGGCCGGGAAAGTCCCCTGCGACCTGTGACCGAAGGCCCTCCCCTCCCCTGCACGGGAAGGTGTCCACTGAGGGGGACTTCACGGGCTACCCGACGATGGCCGCAGGTACACGAGATGACAGAACGACCGATTCGGGTGCTCTTGGCCTGCGACCGACCCGCCGTGAGCCACGGGCTGGAGGGCATCCTCGCCGCGAACCCGGATATCGAGGTTGTCGCGAACAGCCCGACTCTGGACGCGGCCATTGAGGCCGCGATCGAGACCCAGCCAGACGTGGTGGTGGTAGACGACCACCTCTCCCCTGCCTCTGGCGTGGAGACCTGCCGCGCCATCAGGGACGCGTGTCCGTCGGTGCGCGCACTCCTGCTCGTCTCGGCCGGCGGCGCGACTGCGCTGACGGCGACCGCCCTCGCCGGCGCCACCGGTTATGTCATCCGCGATCTGAACACGACCCTCATCCAGGACGCGGTGATCGACGCGGGGCACGGCCGGACGCTCTACGACCCGGATCGGACCGCCGACCTCCTGCACCGGTTGCATGAGCTGGCCACCGACGGGCGTCGCGACCGCGACCTGTGGCGCTCCCCGGCGCTGGCGGGCGTGCTGGACCTCGTCGGCGCAGGCCTCTCCGACCACGAGATCGGCGAACAACTCGACATCCCCGTCGAGACCGTGCGCGATGCCGTGAAGAGCCTGGTCGCGACGCTACCCGCCCTGCGCCGCTAGCGGCCCATCAGCAGGCACCAGGCGCGTCGAAGCCTATGTGCGGTGTGTCTCGAGGGTCTGCCGCTCCTGGTCGATCTCGCGGCTGATGACCTCGTCACGCTCGTAGTCGCGGACAACGCGGAACGGGTGCGCATGCAGCCACATACCGAAGACGCCGCCGCTGACGAGCATCATGCCGACCCCAATGAGCGCGTTCGACGGGAACTCGGTCAGGCCGATCGCCTGCAGCGAGGTGCCGCCCACGAACGCGGCGAAGATCGCCCGAGCAAGGGGGCCGTGTTTGTCGTACGCCCACATCCCGCCGATGCCGATGGCGCTCAGGATCATGCCGACGAGCAGGAGTTGATTCGAGGCGGAAAGCGTGAGCGCCATGGCCGTGCAGAAGTTCCCCACAAGGAACGCCACGATGACCACGAGACTGCGCCACCGGATCGCGCCTCTGCCGGGGAGCCACATGCTCGCGATGCCGAGTGACGTGAGCACCATGCCGGCAAGGACGAGCCCGTTGCTCGCGAGGATCGTGAGACCCAGCGCGGTCATCACGCTCCCGCTCAGGAAGATCGCGAGCACGTAAGGCCAGACCTCGTAGACCGCGACACCCTCGGTCACCAGTGTTGCCGCGACGCGTCGGGGACGCCGATCGATTGCCATGGCCGCCTCCCGTTAGCCCTGGCCGCGGCCGCGCGTCCGGCCCGGGACGTCGCCAATGCCCGCCGTCGGCAGCACCGGGCCGCCGGCTGGTGTCGTGGGCGAGGTGGGCGAGGTGCCCCCGGGGCCGCCGAGCGCGCTGAGGCCCGCTGGCCCGCCGAACACGAGCGGCAGGAAGCTGCCGCCGCTGACCAGCGCACCAGCCAGCGTGCGCGCGTCGATCGACTGTTCACCGGGGAGCGGGATCACGCCGCCCACGTTCCCCCCGGCAACGGCGAGGCTCCGTATCTGCGCGCGCGAAGCAGCGACCTCTGGGCGCACGACCGTGCCGCCGGGCGTGCGCGACGCATCGACGCGGTCGAAGACGAGCGCGGGCACGTGCCCGGGCACGGCGGAGCGTTCCACCGCCGGGGCGTCACCGCGGCCAAAGCCACGTTGCCCATCGGATCTCAAGGTGGCGCGTCCGTCGGCGGCGTTGCTCCGGCTCGCGTCTCCGCCGCCGCCGTTCCGGCCCCGGTCGACGTTCGCGCCATTGCCGCGATCCGCGCTCGGCGCGCTGTTTCGATCGGCGTTCCCGCCGCCGCGATCCGCGGGACCGCTGCTCCGATCGGTGTTGCCGCCGCCGTTGCGAGAGCCGCCGTCAGCGCCACGATCGGAGCCCGCCGTGCGGGCGCGGTCCGCATCCGTCGCGGAACCTCGGTCGGTCGCGTCACTAACGCCCCGGCCAGCAGCACCCCCGTCGCTGCGCTCCGCACCGTCGCCGTTCGCGCGATCGCTGGCCGTGCCCGGCGTCGGACTCCGCGTGTCCGAGGCGCTGCCGCGGGAAGGCTCCGCCGTTGCAGCCGGCCGAGGTGCGGGCGTCGCGGCGGACGCTCCGTTCGCGCGCCCCCCATCGCTCGGGGCCGGCGTCGCTGTACGGCCAGCGGCCGGTGCAGCGCCTGCGGGCGAAGGCGTGGGCGTGCCGGGTGTCGACGTCGGTGCTGGCGCCCCCGGGCGCGGTGCCGCCTGTCCGGGCGCCGCCACTAGAGCCCCCTCGGGTCGGCGCGCAGCGTCCGCCGCATGCGGGAACGCCGCAACGCACGCGGCGCCGACGAACGCGAACACCCCGACCAGTGCCATACGCCGCACGAACCCTCCCGTCCGGTTCTGAGAACCGGCGAGAAGGTACCCCAGCCGGGGCGCGCCGTGTAAAGCCGCGCGGACACGAGGACAGACGAAAGGACCGGACCTTCGCCGAACGCAAAGAGGGCCGGCCACGCTCTTCGCGCGACCGGCCCTCGAGGCTCAGCAGAGATTTCGGCTGTCTAGTGCCGGGTGATCGTGACCGCGGTCATCGTCGCGAAGCCGCCCGGGAAAGTCGCGCTGAACGCCTCCTTCAGGAACGACGGCCCACCAACGATGAGCAGGTGGAATACACCCGACGCGTCCTGCACCCATGCGCCGGCGCCGCCGCCCGCGCTCGTCGCGGACTCGAGCTGGTCAACGCTGCCGCCGGTGAAGACCACCTGCGCGGCGTTGCCCGTGCCGAAGTTCGGGGTGGACGAGAACGAGCCCGTGCCGCCACCGGCTGCGAGGGTCAGCGTGATGCCGGGCGGCAGTGCGAACTGCCCCGCCTGGAACACGGCCGTCTCATTCGCAGCCTGGCCGCCGACGGTGAAGGTGAGCGTGTCGCCGTTGGTCGCGGCGGAAGCCGGGATGTTGAATACCCAGTTGCCGCTGGCGTCCACGGTGGCGTTCCCCACCGCCGTCCCGTGGTCGTAGGCCACGACCACCTTGCCGGGGGTGAGACCCACGCCGTAGGCCTGGTACGGCAGCTGATCAACCGGGACCGTCGAGGTTCCGGCGCCGGTCAGCGCGTAGGTCCCGTTCCCACCGGGCTGCCAGATGGCGGCCGGAGTCGCCACTTCGGCGGCCCCGTTGAGCGTGAACGTCACAACGGCGCCCGCCGTCGGCAGACACGAAGCCGCGTTCCCGATGGAGAGCGACCACGCGCCGCTCGACGAGACCGTGGTCGATGCGCAGGACACCCCGTTGACCAGCGCGGCAAGCTGAGCACCGGCAGTGAGGCCCGTGCCAGCGAAGTCGGCAGAGGTCGAGCCAACCGGCGTCGGCGTCGAGGTGGGCGTGAGCACGTAGCCGTACGTGCTCAGCGGGAGCGCGCGCGGCTGCCAGACTGCGGCCGGCGATGAGGTGGCCGGAACGCCGTTCAGCGTGAATGCCACGGGCGAGCCCGTCACGGGTGCGCACCGCGAGTCCGCCCGCACGAGGATCGACCACTGGCCGCTGCGCTCGACCGTGGTCGACGCGCAGAGCAGGCCGTTGATGTACGCGCTCACGCGGTCGCCGCGGCGCAGGCCCGTGCCGTAGAAGAAGTCCTGGATGCGGGGTCGGTCGTCCCGGTCGAACGGACGATAGGTCGGCGGAACGCTCGGGCGCCCATCGCCCGGCCGCGGCGTCGGAACCGGCGTCGGGGTCGAGGAGTTCACGGTCAGCGTGAGCGTCTTGGCCGCGATCGTCCCCGTTGAGTCGGTCACCTGCACCGCGAAGCTCGTGCTGCCGCCGGTCGACGGCGCACCCGAGATCATCCCGGAGTTCGCGTCCAGCACCAGACCGGCCGGCAGAATCCCGGCGCCGATGCTCCACGTGTACGGTGCGGAGCCGCCCGCGGCGGTCAGCGTCCGCGCGTACGCGACACCCACGCTCGCGTTCGCGAGCGATGCTGTGGAGACACTGAGCGCGGTCGGCACGCTCGTAATGTTGATCGACAGTGCGCGCACGGTCATACCGGCCGCGGCGTCCGTCACCTGCACGACGATCGGGCGCAGGCCCGCCGTCGTCGGCGTGCCGCTGATCAGGCCGGTCGAGGTGTTGAGCGCGATTCCCGCGGGCAGCATGCCCGAGGTGATCGTCCAGAGGTACGGCGCGGTGCCGCCGGTGGCCGCCAGTGTCTGCGCGTAGCCCGCGCCGATCTGGCCGTCAGGCAGCGAAGCGGTACCGATCGCCAGCGGCGCCGCGGTGACAGCGATCGTCAGCGCCTTGGTCGCGGTCAGAGCTGGTGTCGCGGCATCAGCGGCCTGCACGGTAAATGACGCCGTACCGACAGTCGTTGGCGTGCCGGCGATCACGCCGGCCGTGCTCAGCGTCAGGCCAGCCGGCAGCGTGCCGGTGGTGACCGTCCAAGCGTATGGCGTCGTGCCGCCTGTTGCGGCGAGCGTCTGCGTGTACGCGGTGCCGACCTGGCCGCCGCCGAGCGACGCAGTGGACACCGTGAGTGGATCGGCAGCGCGCGCGATCGCCGGTACCCCGACGATCAGTGCTGCCATGAATGCTGCGACGGCGATGAGCCACCGCACCCGTGTTCGAACAGAAACCATCGATGTGCCTACCGTTCAGCGCGCCCCGCTTCACGGTCGATACAACGAGGCGGGCCGCCGGCCGTTCGCTTCCCATCGGCAGATCGCGGCCCGCGCCACCGCTCCGAGCGTGCCGGAGTGCGGACCGTGCCGCGTGCCAAACGAATGTTGGGAGTGGATCGTTCAAATAGACCCAGTAGCAGGTTGACGCCCTCGCGGCGCGCCGAGGCCGCGGTTCCGGAACGTGCTCAGGCGGGCAACTTGCCAGCGTCGTCAGGGCGGTTATCGTCTGCGCAGACCCGCTCTCCAACGCACCGACGCGAGGAACAGATGCCCAACAGCCGCGCCCACCTCGAGCTGACCCCGGACGAGCAACGCGCCCTGCTCGAGGAAGCGCGCACGATCTACATCGCTTCCATCGGCGGCAGCGGACGACCCCACCTGGTGCCGATGTGGTTCGCACTCGACGACGAGGGGCGCATCGCCTTCACGACGTACGGCGTGTCGCAGAAGGTGCGCAACCTCGAACGCGACCCCCGCATCACCGCACTCGCCGAAGCCGGCTCCGCCTACAACGAGCTGCGCGGGGTGTCCGTGGACGGTCGCGCCGAGATCGTGCGTGACCCGATGGTGACCGCCCGCGTCCGCGCGCTCGCGGGGGCCCAGCACGCCGGCCTTCCCCGTCCCCCGATCGACCCGAACGCGGAGCCTTCCGCTGACATCGCGAAGCGGGTGACGATCGTCATCCACCCGGAGCGGATTCGCTCCTGGGACCACCGCAAACTCCGGTAGGGCATCGCCTCGCGGGACGGACGCGTCCTGTCGGGCGGTATCATCTGGCCCGGTCTCAACACCGGCGTAATTGTGTTCGGCACCTGTGATCGGATCGCGTGCGTGACCTCGACCCCGCCGCCGTGGGCTGGCAATCCTCCTCTGAACCTCGCACGCTGGTGCCTGCAGCGACATGCCGAGGATCCGGCGAGCGCACATCGCACCGCGCTCACGTTCGTCTCGGCGACTGACACGACGCGCTCGTGGACCTACGGCGAGGTGTGGGACCGGGTGCAGCAGATCGCCCGCGGACTGCGCGACCGGGGACTCGAGACCGGCGACCGCTGCCTCGTGCGACTGCCACACTCCCCGGAGTACGCATTCGCGTTCATGGGGGCGATCCTCGCCGGACTCGTCCCCATCCCGGTCTCCCCGATGCTGACCGCCGAGGAGTTCAGCTTCCTGGCCGCCGACACGGAGGCGGCCGTCGTGATCGGCGCCACGCCCCCCGACATGGACGACTTCACTGGCGTCGTGATTTCGGCGGCCGAGGTCGCGCGCCTCGACGGCACGGCGGCGCTGCCGGAGACGCACGCCGAGGATCCCGCGTACCTGATCTACACGTCGGGGACGACGGCGCGTTCCAAGGGCGCGCTGCACGCGCAGCGCAGCGTCTACGGGCGGGCGATGATGCGTTCCTGGCAGGACTTCCGCCCGGGCGACGTCACGCTGCACCCGGGCACGCTCAACTGGACGTTCACGCTGGGCACGGGGCTCATGGATCCGTGGGCCGCGGGCGCGCACGCGATCCTCGCCGAAGGGCCGAACGAGCCCTCGCGCTGGCCGCGCCTCATCCGTGAGCTGAACGTCACGATCTTCATCGCGGTGCCCACGATCTTCCGTCAGATCCTGAAGTACGCGACCGACGAACACATCGGCGGGGCGCTCCGCCACGTGCTCTGCGCCGGGGAGCCCCTCCTGCCGGCCCTGCTCGAGGAGTGGCGCGCACGCGCCGGCACCGAGGTGTACGAAGCCCTCGGCATGACCGAGATGAGCACATACATCTCCACGGGGCCGGACGTCCCCATCCGCCCCGGCTCCGCGGGCCGGCCGCAGCCGGGCCGCCGCGTCGCGATCCTGCCCGTGGAAGGCGACTCCGAGGAGCCGCTTCCCCCCGGCGAAGTCGGGCTGCTCGCCGTGCACCGCTCGGACCCCGGCCTGATGCTGCACTACTGGAGGCGCCCCGAAGAACAGGCAGCCGTGATCCGCGGCGAGTGGTTCATCGGTGGCGACCTGTCCTCGATGGATGCGGACGGCTACGTCTGGTTTGCGGGGCGTGCGGACGACGTGATCAAGTCCTTCGGCTATCGCCTGTCCCCTGTCGAGATCGAGGCGGCGCTCACCACGTTCCCTGGCGTCGGCGAGGCGTGTGTGATCCCGCATCGCATTGACGATCAGCGCACGCTGGTCGCCGCGTGCGTCATCCCGCGCGAGGGCGCGACGATCGACACGGAAGCGCTCGCGGCCCACGTCCGTGGGCACCTCGCCGGGTACAAGCGTCCCCATGAATACCTGGTGATGGAGACGTTCCCCCACACCGCCAACGGCAAAGTCCTCCGCCGCGCGCTCGCGGCTCAACTCGCGCAGGAGAACGCATGACCGCCGAACCGATCCTCAGTGGACTGCGCGTGGTGGAGATCTCCGCGTTCGTCGCGGCGCCCCTCGGTGGCGCGACCCTCGCCTCGCTGGGCGCCGAGGTGATCCGCATCGACCCGCCCGGTGGCGGCATCGACGCCAAGCGCTGGCCGCTGGTCAATGGCGAGAGCGTGTACTGGTCGGGGCTGAACCAGGGGAAGCGGTCGCTCACGATCGACACGCGCACGGAGCAGGGGCAGGAGCTCGTCACGTCGCTCATCGCGGAGGCGGGCATCGTGCTCACGAATCTGCGCGTGCACGGCTGGAACAGCTACGAGCGCCTGCGCGAGCGCCGTCCTGACCTGATCATGGCCGTCCTCACCGGCAACCCGGATGGTTCGACCGCCGTCGACTACACCGTGAACGCAGCGATCGGCTTCCCCTTCATCACCGGCCCCGAGGACCACGACGGCCCGGTCAACCACGTCCTCCCGGCATGGGACGCCCTAGCCGGCTACATGCTCGCGACCGGCCTGCTCGCCGCGGAGCTGCGGCGCGTGCGCACCGGCGAGGGGCAGCTCATCAACCTGAGCCTCTTCGATGTTGCGCTGTCCATCGCGCATAACCTCGGGCTCATCGGGGAAGCCGCGCTCAACCCGGGCGAGCCGAGGCCGCGCCTTGGCAACGACCTCTTCGGCACGTACTCACGCGACTTCCTCACCGCGGACGGCCGGTACGTCATCGCGATCGCGCTCACCAGTCGGCAGTGGGCCGACCTCGTCGCCGCGACCGGCATCGCCGGCGACGTGCAACGCCTCGAGGCCGAGCACCACGTTGACCTGCGACAGGAGGGCGCGCGATACGAGCTGCGGCGAGAGATCGGCGCGCTGATCGCGTCGTGGGTGGGCGCGCACAGCCTCGATGAGGTGCGTGCCGCGTTCGATGCGCACAACGTGCTCTGGGGGCCCTACCAGACCTTCGTGGAACTCGTCGCCAACGATCCCCGCTGCTCCCCGGCCAACCCGATGTTCACCACGATGGCCCAGCCGGGGATCGGCACATACCCGCGGGCCGGTGCTCCGCTGACCTTCAGCAACGCCGAACGCGTGCCGCCGACCACCTCGTCGGCGATGGGCGCGGACACGCGCGATGTCCTGCGGACGTGGCTGCACCTGCCTGAGAGCGAGATCGAGAGCCTCGCCGCGGCCGGGGTGATCTAGCCGCCCCTACCGACACTGCGGGCCCAGGGGCGTACAGTCGCGGGCATGAACCGAACCCTGCTGCTTCTGGTGATCGCTATCGTGCCCGCGGCCATTGCCGGAGGGGTCGGCTACGGCGTCGGACGGCTCACGCCCGGGCGCACCGAAAGTGCCGCACCGGCAGCCATCGGCACGATCGTCTCGCGTACGATCGAGATGAAGGTCAACGGAACGGACGCGTGGCAGACCGTCGAGCCCCGAGGCACGGCCACCATCACCGCCGCGGATGTCGAGAAGTCGATCACGACGGCACAATCGGCCGGCACGAACTTCCTGCTGAACGCTCGCTTCCGCTTGACGGTCCGCGACGCCGCCACGGCAGCCCCGTATCAGGTCGAGGTACGCGGAACGTGCTTCGACGCAGTGGCCGTCGGTGGCGCCTGGCCTGCGAACGCGGTGGAATGCCGCTAGCCACGCTGCGGAACACCTCGGCTACCCCATCGAAGAGTTGCCCACGCGGGTAATATGCCCGGTGCCCGGCCGCTCCCACACAACGACCGCGCGAAACTTCGTCCGTACGCTGCTCGAGCCCACGCCGACGGGGTGCGCTGACGACGCGCAATTTCAGGAGGGGCGGCTTCATGTCCTCGATGCGAGCGAACGAGACCATTCATCCGAGCCTGGCGCGCCTCACGGAGGAACGCGCAGCGAGCATTCAGAACCGCGTCTCTGACGCGATCACATGGTTCGCCGGGTCGATGTGGTTCGTGTACCTCCACATCGCGATCTTCGGGTACTGGATCGTGACCTCCGGTCGCCCATTCGTGAACGACCCCTTCCCCTTCGGGCTACTCACGATGATCGTCTCGCTCGAGGCGATCTTCCTCAGCACCTTCGTCATGATCAGCCAGAACCGCGCGGATGCACGTCGTCAGGTCCTCGCCGATCATCAGTGGATGCTCGTCCAGGACGAGGAGAAGCAGAACGAAGAACTGCTGACGATCTCTCGACAACTCCTCGAGATCACCCAGCAGGTGCACATGCTGACCACTGCGGTGCACGAGGCCGTGCGCGCGGGTGCCGGTACCACGAACACGCCGAAAGAACGGTAGCGGAGCGCCGCCGACGTGCCGCCGGTTCGCGGCATACGTACACTCAGGCGATGCGACGACTCCCGTTGCCACACGTATATGAGGGCTGGCGGGTGGTTGCCTCCTCGGCGATGTTCGTCGTCGTCCTCGGAGCAACGATCTTCTACGGCCTGGGCACGATCTTCACACCGATCCGCGAGGAATACGGTTGGAGTTCCGCTGCCACGGCGGCAGCCTTCTCGGTGCGATCGCAGGGGACCGGTATCGCGGCGCCGTTTGTTGGTATCGCGATCACTCGGATTGGGCCGCGCCTCACCTACCTGATCGGCATCATCCTGACCGCCGCCGGGCTCGTGATGCTCTCCTACATCAACGGCATCGCGACGTTCTACGGCGCGATGTTCCTCATCTCGGTCGGGGGAAGCGCGTGCGGCGGCCAGGTCGGTCTCGTCGTCACGGCAACCTGGTTCCGCCGACGGCGCGCCACAGCGATGTCGCTGCTGACGATCGGCGGAGGCCTCTCGGGGCTCCTCGTGGTCCCGATGGCGCTGCTGATCGACGCGATCGGCTGGCGCGAAGCGCTGCGCCTGATCGCGGTGGTGATCGTCGTGGTGGGGATGGTCCCCGTATCGAACTCGCGATTCCGCCCCGACGATCATCCCGAGCCTATCGACGGCAGGCCGCGTCCTGAGGGCGAGTCTGAGGCGGACGAGGCGCGCGCTGACTGGGGCCTGTCGACCGGCGCCGCCGTGCGGACTCGAGCGTTCGCCTTCCTGTCGATCGCGATGACCGCCGTGTCGTTCGGGACAACAGCGCTGGTGGTGCACCAGATCCCGTTCCTGGAAGCGGCAGGGATCGGCAGCACCACCGCGGCAGCGCTGGTGACCGTCTACACGGTGACGTCTACGTTCGGCCGAATCGGCTTCGGCATGCTCGGCGACCGCATCCCGAAGCGCGCGACAATGGCGATCTGCATGGCGCTCATCGCGCTGGGGCTGTTACTGCTGCCACTGGTCCACACGACCGTTCAGGCGGCGGCGGTGCTCATGATCATCGCGCCGGGGTTCGGCGGGAACATCCCGCTCCGCAGCGCGATGCTTGCCGACTACTTCGGCACAAGGAACTTCGGGACCATCAGCGGCATCGGCGTGTTCCTGCAAACGCTGGGAGCCTTCGCCGGCCCGCTCGCGGTCGGCGCGGCGGTGGACGCGACCGGAAGTTACACGGTCGGGTGGTGGATCACGGCGATCTGCGTTGCCGTCGCCATTCCCTGTGTCCTTCTGGCACGCCCGCCTATCCCGGAAGCCACGCGGGCGCCGCGTGAACTCCCGATGATGGTCGACTGAGCCGCGGCCCGATCCAAGCTTCGCCTTCGTGTATGTTGCGGGTACCCCACCCTAGGATTCGGTTGTCCGATGGCTCAAGCCGCTGCCCCGCGCGTCCCACTGGGGGCGACCCTTGGGATGCGCGAGAAACTCTTCCTCTTCTGCACGCTGATTCTGTGCCTGTTCCTGACGGCGCTCGATCAGTCGATCGTCGCAACCGCGCTGCCGCACATCGCCGCGGACCTGGGACAGTTCGACCTCGCGCCGTGGCTGATCACTGCCTACCTGCTGTCTTCGACCATCACCATCCCCATCGCCGGCAAGCTCGGGGACATGTTCGGCCGCAAGTACTTCCTGCTCGGCGGCATCTTGCTGTTCGTGAGTGCCTCTGCTGCATGCGGGGCGGCACCGACGATGCTGTTCCTGATCGCCTCGCGAGGGATCCAGGGCGCGGGCGCCGGCATCATCATCGCCGGTGTCTTCGGCGGTTTCGGTGACCTGCTCACGCCGATGGAGCGGGCGAAGTACTTCGCGCTCTCGGTGGGCGGCTTCACCTTCGCGGCGCTCGCAGGCCCCGCGCTGGGAGGGTTCTTCGCGGACGGCCCTGGATGGCGCTGGTGCTTCTATGTGAACCTGCCCATCGGGATCATCGCTTCCTCGGTGATCACGTGGCGGCTCCCCTCCGGGGGTGGCGCAGGCGGGCGCCCCAGCCAGATCGACTTCCTCGGCGCCGGGTTCCTCAGCGGAGCGACGATCGCGTTCCTCCTGGCGATCGAATGGGGCGGCCGGGCACACGGTTGGCTGGGCGGGCCAACGGTCGGACTCGTTGCGGCGGCGCTGACGCTGGGTGCGGCGTTCGTCTGGCAGGAGCGCCGTCACCCGTACGCGATCATCCCGCTCGAGTTGTTTCGGAACGTCCCGTTCACACAGGCGATCGCCATCACCATCGTGCAGGGGGGCGGTGTGTTCGCCGCCTCCCAGTTCCTCCCGACCTTCGTGCAGACCTCGCTGGGCGGCTCCGCCACTGCCTCGGGCCTCGTCATCACGGTGCAGGCCGTGGGCCAGCTCGGGAGCAGCATCCTGACCGGGCAACTCATTCCGCGGACCGGCAAGTTCAAATACCAGATGGTGGTCGGCGGGGCCATGATGGCCGTGGCGGCACTCTTCATGTCGATGCTGCAGGTGGGGGCCTCGACGTGGCACGTCGTGCTGCTCACATCAGTCATGGGCATCGGCGGCGGGCTCGTGTTCCCGGTGACGCAGGTCGTCGTTCAGGCAGCGGTGCAACAGGATCAGCAGGGAATCGCGGGGAGCACGAGGCAGTTCTTCAACCAGATCGCGCAGACACTCGGAGCGGCGATGTTCGGCCTGCTGCTGACGGCGGGGTACGCCGGCGCGTTCGCGGAGCACAGCGCTCCCTTCGCGGCGGCGCTGCCTGCATCCGTCCTCCAGCAGTTCCAGGACCCGACGATCGCTCTGGAGCCCGCGAAGTTCGCCGAGCTTACCGCGCAGGTATCGAAGCTCCCGAACGGAGCGTCGATCCTTGAACAAGCGCAGCGTGCGCAACGAGATTCGGTCGCGGACGCGACGGACGGCATGTACCGCATCGTCCTCGGCGCGGCTCTGGTGATCCTCGTGATCGCGATCCTGTTCCGCGAGTTCGTGCTGCGGCGCACGTTCGACGTCAGCGAGCCCGACATCGGCTGACGTACGCCAGTCGGCCGTGGCCAGGACACCAGAGGGCCCGGTGGCGAACGCCACCGGGCCCTCTGGATCTCCAGCCTCGTCGTGGCGCTACGGCGTCACGTTCACCGTGAAGTGGAACGCCGGCAACTTCTCGCCGGGGTGGTCCTCGGCGTAGGTCAGCTGCGGCTCACGGTAGTTGTCCGTCCCCGCGACGTCCGTGCCCTTGTAGATGCCCGGGTAGAGGTCCACGAAGTGGATGCCCGGCGCACCGCTCAGCGGCAGCGGAATCTGGATGTCGCCCTGGCTGTTGAAGCCGCAGGCGAATCCCATGTACGCACCGTCGTAGACCATCATGTAAATGTTGGCGGTCTCGGTCCAACCGACGCCCTTGAGGTGGAAGTTGGCGACGGTCCCGGCGGGGCCGCTCGCGTTCTCCACCGGAAGCGCCGTCGGCGTGATGGTGTAGTCCGTTGACGCGACGGTCTTCCCACCGGCGATCGCTTCGATGCGGTGTGGGCCGCCGAGGTCGTCGAGCGCCTTGAAGTTCAGCGTGACGGTGCCGTCAGCGGCGACCGTGCCGTTCCCGACCGTGCTGTCCTTCTCCTGCCAGCCACCGCCGGAGATGCGGTTCCCGGTGACGCGGAACCACTTGAACTCCACCGGCCCGGCGGGCAGGTGCAGCCCCTTCAGGACGAGCGGCTGATTGATCGGGCCGCTGGCGACGTCCGTCCAGATGGCCGGCTTGCCGTCATCCTTCGGCGCCTCGCGGCGCACGAGCGGCAGCGCCTGGGCATCCAACGAAGGCGGCATGACGGCGGCTACGTTCGTAATGGTGAAGTCGCGCTCGAACATCTCGCGGTCCGGTCGCGGTGACTGCTGGTTGTTCAGGTACGGGACGAAGCTCCACCCGTGCAGCAACTGCACGATGTGCTTCCCGGGGTTCCCCGAGATGATGAACGTCCCGTTCGCGGTGCCGTGCGTGGTCACCGACGAAATCCAGCCGTTGTACTTGTTGTCGACGTTCAGCTGCCAGCTGTTCTCGAGGTTGTTCCAACCCATGCCGGTGACTTTGACGCGGACCGGCGTGCCCGGAGGCCCGCTGGTCGGGGTCATCTCGACCTGCATCTTCACGCTGAAGCCGGCCTGGTTCTTCACGGTGCTGTCCTGCACGGCCCAGATGGTGTGGACGAAGCCGTAGCCGTCCGGAACCTTGAAGGGCGCCTCGAACGAGCCCTTGGCGTCAGTCTTCACCGTGACCAGCGGCACGCGCTCTTCCTTGAAGGAACGGCCCTTGAAGGAGCCGTCCGTCTTGTCGACGTTCCACTGGCCCTTCATGTCCTGCCACAGCAGTTGGATGTCGGCGTTCGGCGTGAAGCCGTTGCCCGTGGCCTTGGCGTCGCTGCCGATGGGCCCTGCCGCCGGCGTGACCTTCATCTCACCGACGTAGTTGACCTTCGGCGTGGCCGTGGCGCTCGCGGTGGCGGAAGCGGCCGCCGTGGCTGCGACCGGGGCCGGCTTCTCAGCGGGCTTCGCGTTGCTGCAGGCAATGAGGCTCACGGCCGCACCCGCAACGAGGGCCACGAGCCCGACTTTCTGCTTCGTAAACAGCCTCATCAGTTCCCCCTGTGATTACAAGTGTCGTGACCGGGATCAAAAAGAGAGCGCGGGTATTATCCCGCGCTCTCTGGAAAGTCCTACGACTTGGCCACAACCGTCAGCCAGCTCGACGGCACGTTGAACGTGTCGTTCTTGGCCTCAGCAGTGCGTCCGTCCTTCGTCGTCACCGAGATGGTCCACGGGAGCACACCGGTCGGCTGCTTGTCCGGGACGGTCCACCAGGTCGACCAGAACGAGTCGGTCGGCGGCTTCCCACCGTGGTCGCCGTACTTGATCGCCGGCACGTCGCTCGCGCCCGGGACGGTGATCTTGAACGCCGCCGCCTCGATCGCGCTCTCGTCGAGCGCCTTGCCGGTCGCGGTGTCGATGACCTTCACGCGCCAGCCGATGGTCTCACCCGGCTTCACGCGGCTGGTCTGCACGCAGGACTTGGCGGTCTTCTCGGCGTCGGTCATGCCCTTGGAGGACCACACGGTGTCCACCTTGAGGACGATCGGTGCCGGCTTCTCCTTCGCGGCAGTCGCGGCCGCTGCGGGAGCCTTGGTGTCAGCGGTTGCCGCGGGCGTTGCCGCCTTGTCGCCGCCTCCACATGCGATCAGCGTCATCGCGAGCGCTGGGAGTGCCAGCACACCGAGGACGGACCATCGCCACTTCCTATCCATCACACACCCTCTCTCCTCTTGCGTGCGGCTGTGTGGCCCACGCTTTCGAGTCATTCGGTGCGTCACCCCTGGTGGCGCTTCAAGAACCGCTTCCTCATCTGATGCGATGAGCATCGTGGGAGCGGGTACTCCAGACATGGGTCGAAGTACCCCAAAGTCCCATGACCTAGGCCCCGCGCGGACCGGCCCCGCGAGCGGCCCGTGGGACCACCACGGCCACCCGCACCAGCACGACGATCAGGACGGCCCAGATGGCCAGCCCGAGGGCCAGCGCGGCCCAGGGCAGCATCCCCCCCACCTGGCGCAGGTCGACCAGCTGGGTCTGCACCTTGGAGGGCAGGGCCTCGAAGTCCGCCTTGAGCACCGGCGATTCGGACGGGCCGAACGCATCGTTGCCGGCAAACTTGGCGGTGAACTGGTATGGCCCCGTCTTCCGGACGACGAAGGTCGTCCGCGCCGATCCGCCCGAGTCGCTCACCACCGTGCCGACCGAGGCCTGCGTCTTGCCCAGAATGTCGGTCACCATCAGGAACTCGACCTTCTGGTTCGCGACGGGCTTCCCGTCGGCGGTGCTCAGCATGGCCCCGAGGACCATCACGGACTGGGGATCGGACTTCTGCACCGGCAGCGCATTCGGCGTCTGCATCACGATCTTTGTCGGTGCGGCGGCCGCGTGGGCGATCGCCGGCCAGGCGACGGACATCGATAGCGCGAATACGACGACCAGGACACTCCAGCGTCGAGCGGTCATCGCACACCTCCTTCGGCGCGGACCGGGCCGCGCCCCGTGAACTCCTCGTGCCGCTCGTGGTGCGCCGCGAGTTCCTCCTCCGCCACCTCGTGGATCTCGTCGATCGAGAGGATCGGGAAGACCCGGAAGAAGAGCATGAGCAGCAGCGGGATGGCCGCCGTCGCGCCCAGCGTCACGAGAATCTCGGTGATGCTCACCTGGTACCCGCGGGCCACGCGGTCGAAGACCGGCTGCTCGAGCGGCGGAATGACGATGACAAGCCGCTTCACCCACATGCCGACCACCGTCAGCAGTGCGGCGAGCGCGATGCCCGCCGGCGTGCGCGTCCACGGCAGCACGACGAGCAACGTGGGGATCGCACCGCCCACGATGAGGAAGAACCAGAAGAACGGAGAGAACGAGCCGATGAGCATCGACTGCAGCAGCGGTGCGGTCTGCTCGTCCAGCACGTAGGACTCAGTCAGCATCTCGGAGATGGTCAGGTAGAGGTAGCCGAGTCCCAGGGCCAGCATCAGGTACGAGAGGTACCGGAACTGCTTCACCGTGATGTACTCCTCCAGGTGGTACGCACGACGGAACGCGTACACCACGAGGATCACCGCCGCGACGCCCGAGAGCAGCGCAGCCACCACGAAGTACGGCGCGAGGATGGTGCTGTGCCATCCCACGCGGACCGTGACGCCGAACGCCCACGCGAGCACCGAGTGCACCGAGACCGCCAGCGGGATGATGACGATCGCCACGACCGTCATCGACTGTTCCACGATGCGGCGCTGGACCGGCAGGTCTCGCCAGCCGAGCGCGAGGATGCGGTACACCCGCAGGCGCCACCCGCCGACACGCGGACCGACGAAGTCACGTACCGCGCCGAGGTCCGGGATGAGCGGCAGGTACAGGAACACGACCGTCGCGACGATGTACGTGGTGATCGCGAGGAAGTCCCAGACGATCGGGGACGTGGCGTGCGGTCGCGTGAAGAGCTCGAGCAGGCGGTCGGGCCGGCCGAGGTGGATGATCCCGAACAGTGCGCCGACGCAGAGCGACACCAGCGCCATCGCCTCGGCCATCCGCACGATCGGCGCGCGCCAGCCTGCGCCCGCGAGGCGGAGCAGCGCAGAGGTCACCGCGCCGCCGTAACTGATGCCGATGAACGCGACGAGGTTAGACTCGTACACCGCCCAGAAGACGCTGTCGTTGTACCCGGTGACCCCGAGGCCGTGCATCACCTGGTATGCATACGCGCCGATGCCGGCGGCCACGAAGATGGCGAAGAACCCGGCGATCAGCCAGAACCGGATGCCGCCCTGCAGGATCGGACGGGACGCGACCTCCGTGATTTCGGAGACCTCGTGGTGTTGTGGGATAGCGAGTGAGACCACTTCCGGCTCCTTTCGGTTAGAACTCGAGGTTCTGGCCGTGACCGGCGACGTAGTACACGCGCGGGCCGGTGTTCAGCTCTTCACGAAGCCGGAACGCGTCGTTCTCCTTGAGGTACTGGCTCAAGCGGAACGTCTCGGTGCCGTTCGTCATCGTGTCGGTCTCGAGATCGCCGATGTAGATGGCGTCCATGCCGCAGGCGTCGACGCACCCCGGGAACTTGCCGACGCGCAGGTTGTGCACGCACATCACGCACTTGCCGGCCGTGCCGAGCTTCTGGGGGACCGGGAACTCCGGTGTTGGCCCGGCGAGAGAGGTTGGGGCTTTGCGTGGCTCGTTCCAACTGAAGGTCCGGACGCCGTACGGGCAGGCCGCGAGGCACATCCGGCAGCCGATGCACACGCTCTGGTCGACCAGCGTGACCCCGTCCTGGACGCGGTACGTCGCGGTCACCGGGCACACCTTGGTGCACGGCGGGTCTTCGCAGGCCTGGCAGGGCACCGGGAGGAAGTACTTCTGCCCGCCGCTGCTCTCGCGCTCGTAGACGCGGATCCAGGGCGTTTCCTTCTGCAGGAAGTGCATGTCGATACAGGCATCGCTGCACTTGCCGCAACCATCACAGCGGCGCAGGTCGAAGACCATCACCCACTGGTGCTTCGCGAGGTCGGACGCCGCCGCCGCGGGGCCGTCGGCGTGGGCATGGTCGTGCCACTCGACCGCTTCGGCCTTCGCCTGCGCAGGTCGTGACAGGACCGGCAGGCCCAAGCCCACCGCCCCCGCCGCCGCGGCCGCCACGCCGATGCCGGCGACGACGTTTCGCCTGCTGACCTGGCGCGCGAGCGCCTCGGCCACCGTCAGGTGCTCTGGCCCGCCCTCGTGCGTGTCTGGAACGACAGGCACGCGGTCGAATCGATCATTCGGTTGAGGTGCTTCGGTCATATCGGACTCCTCACGGCACCCGAGGAGCATCCGCGAGGGGGCCCCCCCCGGCACGTGTCGAAGTACCCAAAAGTCCCATGACCTAGGACACCATCTCCTCCGACCGCGGTCTCACCAGCGCGGCGAAGCAAACAAACTCAAAACATGGGCGCAGCAGGATCGGAGGTCACATGAAAGACCCCTGCTGCATGGGACGTTCGCCGCTAACGCGCGCCGGGGCCGCGTCGCACGCTGTACGCACGCGGTCGAGGGACGTCGCCTCCGCCCGGAGGGCCCGCGCGTGAGCGAAAAGATCGAGATCCTCGACGAATTGGGCGAAACCTCGCTCTTGCTGCCCGAGCAGGTCAATCGCGCGTTGGGCGCGAACGATCGCATCAAGTACGTGATGACGCTCCTGCAGGCGGCGGCAAGTCAGGTGGACGCACCGGCCGCGACGCCACCCGACCTGTCGATCGAGCGGATCGCGGCGGGTGTCACGGAATCCACCTTTGATCGCATTCCCGCTGAGAGCCGACGCGACGGGGAGGCGTACCGCATCCCGCATGCGGATGTCCTGTACGCCGAGATGCGCGACTGCCTCGAGGCGATGCTCCTTCCACTCCAGCAACCAGCAGCCGCCGCACCGACGCTCGATCCGAGCGCATTCGCGGAACGCCTCTTGAGGCTGACACCCGACGGCGCGATCGCGGACGACGTCGTGCCCGTGGCCTGGCTCGCACGTTGCACCAGCGCGGAACGGAGCGCCGGCGACAGCATCCATCTGCTCGTGATGGACCTGCATCGTGCCCTCAACCAGTTGCAGACGACCATTGCGCCGGAGCAGATCGACGGTGCCGCCGTCTACAACGTCATCGAGACCGACCGTCCCCGCATCGCCGCGTTCATGTCCGGCCTCAACGCGACCGCTCCACTGAAATTCGATCACCCCGGACTGGACACGACGGCGACACGGTCAGGTGAGGCGCTGCTCATCCAGAACGACATCGGCACGACGGATGCGCACGTCCTTGTCGTGCGCGTCGTCGGCACCGCGGTTTCGGTGACCTACACGGATGTGCACGCCCCGCGCGCCGACTTCTTCGAGTCGCTCTTCGAGCGGTTCACGGCGCGCTGGACGCGCGCCGGCGAGCGCGCGCCCGGGTGGGCTTCCACCGAGGAGTCCTACGTCCTGCTCACCGGGCAGTACGAGGCCACCGATCTGGCAGATCTCGATCGCTTCCTCACATTTCTCGGCTCTCGACTAGTGTTCCTGATTGACTGGAACCGTGCGCGGCGGGCGCTCGGCGACTTCGTCCGCAATCGCGATGCGATCGACCTGCTCACGTGGGGAGCGAACCAGGACTTCGGACACCGAGCGCTCGTGCAACTCGGAGCCTCCGAGTTGATCTCGAATGCGATCGACCAGGCTGCCCCCGAGCCGCTCCCGTACGGCAGGCGCCTCGATGCCATCCTGGGCCGCGAGGCGACCATCGACTGCCTGCGGTCTGTACTGCGCATCACCTCCGAGCAGCTGCGCGCGGGCCGCTCCGAGCGCCTCATCCGCGACGAGGTGCGCAGTGAACTGGCGCGCCGGTTCCGCTCGTTCGAGGAGCGCCTCCTCGGGATCGCCGCGGAACACGCGATGATCGTCGGGGACCTGGCAGCCGCTGCGCGGGCGAGCGTGGTCGCCGCGGCGTCCCGCGCTGACGACCCGCGTGTCGCGGGGCTGACGCGCCGCGCGAGCGTCTGGGAGCGGCAGGCCGACGAGTTGGTCGTCGAAGCGCGGCGCGCGGAGTCGCAGGCCTCCAGCACCCGGTTCTTCGGTCCGCTGCTCAGCATGCAGGACGACGTCGCCGACACCCTCGAAGATGTCGTCTTCCTCGCGACGCTCCTGGCGTCGACTGAACCGGCCGGGACGATGGAGCAGAGCCTCCGCGGGATCGCGGACCTGCTCGTCCGCGGCTCACGCGCACTCGTCACCTGTATCGCGACCGCAGAGGCGGTGAAGCGCGACGGCGCTGACCAGGACACCCGTGACTTCCTCGAGGCGGTGGACCAGGTCGTGACGATCGAGCACGAAGGGGACGCGGCGAACCGGGAGTTTGTAGCTCTCCTCGCGGTTCACGCGTCGGACTTCCGCCAGCAGCACATCCTCGACCAAGTCACAAGCGCGATGGAGGCATCGATCGACGCGATGGCGCATACGGCGCTGGCACTTCGCGACCATCTGATCGACCCGGGACGGGGCGAGCGATGACCGCGCCCCACCACGCCCGCCCTGTTTCGGTCTTCGGCCGCGGTCGCTCAAGCCTGGACGGGATCACCCCGGACGTCGTGGGCTTCAAGGCCTACAACCTCATGCGGATGGATCGCGCCGGTCTGCGCGTGCCTCCCGGGTTCGTCCTGCACACCGAGCTCTGCCGGCAGTACCTCGCGGACGGAGGGAAGCTGTCGTCGAGCGTCGTCGACCTGATTGCGGCAGAGATGCACGCCCTCGAACAGGGAACAGGTCTCGCCTTCGGTGATAGCCGCAGGCCGCTGCTGGTGTCCGTCCGGTCAGGCGCACCGGTCTCGATGCCCGGCATGATGGACACGCTGCTCGATGTCGGGCTCACGGATGGGACCGTGCAGGGACTCATACGACGCACGGGCAACCCGCACCTCGCGTGGGACTCCTACCGCCGCCTCGTGGCGACCTACACCGAGGTCGTGCACCGAGGGCGCGACGTCCTTGACGCTGCTGTCCGTGCACGCCTCGCGGCCGAGGACGTTGCGAGCGTCGATGAACTCGACACCCGCGGGCTCCGCGCGCTCACCCAGGACTCGTTGGAGCAGGCGCGCACGCTGACCGGCCACGGGTTCCCGCAGGATCCGTTCGGCCAACTCGCAGGCGCCGTGGAAGCCGTCTTCCGTTCCTGGAACAGCGAGCGCGCGGTCGCCTACCGGGGCATGCATGGCCTGCAGGACGTGTCCGGGACGGCCGTCATCGTCCAGGCGATGGTGTTCGGAAACGCGGGCGGCAACTCGGGCTCCGGCGTCGGCTTCACGAGGAACCCCGCGACCGGCGCCGATGAGCTGTACTTCGACTTCGCGTTCGATGCGCAAGGCGAGGACGTCGTGGCGGGGCGACAGTCCCTGTCGGACCCGATGCGACTCGCCCACCTGATGCCCGAGTTCTACGCGGAACTGCTCCGCATCCGCCGCGCCCTGGAACTCGAGTTCGGTGACATGCAGGACTTCGAGTTCACGGCCGAAGACGGCGATCTCTACATGCTCCAGACGCGGGCCGGCAAGCGGACACCGCTCGCGGCGGTGCGACTGGCGGCAGCAATGACCGACGAGGGCCTCATCGACGCACGCACGGCACTGGCGCGCATCGCCGAGATCGACGTCTCGACGATCAACGCCGACCGCATCGAAGCGCCGCTGACAGACGCGGTCGCGGACGCCATCACCGCCAGCAGCGGGATTGCGCTCGGACCGATCGCGCTCGACGGGGCCGCCGCTCAGGTACACGCAGCAGCCGGACGGACGCCCGTGCTGGTCAGGATGTCGGCATCGACGGAAGACATCGAAGGTTTCGCTGCCGCGAGCGGCATCCTCGCGGCATCCGGTGGACGTACGTCGCACGCTGCGGTGGTCGCGCGGCAGATGGGCAAGGTGTGCCTCGTGGGCTGTCAGACGCTGGAGGTCGACCTCGACGCGCGTTGCTGCACAATCGGCGGGCGGCGATTTGCCGAGGGCGACATGCTCGCGCTCGATGGGAACACCGGGCACGTGTTCCCTGGAACGGTCACCGTCGAGCGCGGTCCATCCCAGAGCGACCTCGAGGCCATCGAGCGAATCCGCGCGCTCGCACAGGCGCCATCGCTTCCCTGACGTTCGCGCGTAGACAGATCGCGAGTTATGGTCTGATCACGCAGTGAGGCGGATCACGATCCGTCGCGGCTGCACCTCAGACACGTCCCGCTCGCACCTACCACCGCGAGCACCCGCCGTCCGGTCCATTGCCTCGACCGTCCGGTTCGTCTCTGAGTCAGCCCAACCGGCACGAGCGCTCGCAGGCTGTCGAGTGCTCCGCGCGCGCGACACGTTCGCCCGTGTGACCCGTTCAGCCGTACAGACTCGGAGCCTTGTTTGACCCTTTTCACCCGCCGGCGCCCCGCGCCGGATGTCGCTGCTGCACTTCCGAACGCGGACGCCGATCAGCAGACCCCCAACGCCACCTCCGCCGCGGATAGCGGCGCGACCTTCGCCTCGCTCGGCCTCTCCCCGGACATCGTGAACGCGCTCACGGAGATGGGCATCGACAGCCCGTTCCCGGTGCAGGTCATGTGCATCCCGGATGCGCTCGTCGGCCGCGACGTCTGCGGCAAGGCCCAGACCGGTTCCGGCAAGACGCTCGCCTTCGGACTGCCGCTCATCGAGCGCACCAAGACGTCCCGCAAGCGCCGCCCGCGTTCACTCGTGCTCGTGCCGACGCGTGAGCTCGCGAACCAGATCGCTGACACCCTCGCGCCGCTCGCCTCGGCGCGTGGCCTGTGGATCACCGCCATCTACGGCGGTGTGTCGATGATGCGCCAGATCAGCGCACTCCGATCCGGTGTCGACATCGTCGTCGCCACGCCGGGCCGCCTGAACGACCTCCTCGAGCGCGACGAGCTCGCTCTCACCGACGTGTCGATGGTCGTCCTCGACGAGGCGGACCAGATGGCGGACATGGGCTTCCTGCCCCAGGTCGAGCGCATCCTCGGCCGGCTCGAGGGACACCAGCAGACGCTGCTGTTCTCCGCGACGCTGGACGGCGCAATCGGCCAGCTGGTGCGGAAGTACCAGCAGGACCCCGCCCAGCACAGCGTGGTCTCCGACGACGTCAGCGTGGAGACGCTCGAGCAGCGCTTCGTCGGCGTCTACCTGGACGAGAAGATCGCCATCGCGGCGCGCATCGCGGCACACGCGAAGCGTGCCCTGATCTTCGTCCGCACCACGCACGGGGCCGACCGCCTCGTACAGCAGCTCGACCGCGAAGGCGTGGGCGCCGTCGCGATCCACGGGCGCATGACCCAGAACAAGCGCGAGCGCTCGCTCGCGGCCTTCACGAAGGGCCAGCCGCACGTCATGGTCGCGACGAACGTCGCCGCACGCGGCCTGCACGTCGACGGCATCGACGTGGTGATCCACTTCGACCCGCCCGAGGACGAGAAGACCTACACCCACCGCTCGGGCCGCACGGCCCGAGCCGGCGAAGAGGGCATGGTGGTCACGCTCGTCCAGCCGGAGCAGGAGCGCGAGGTCATGCAGATCGAGCGCGCCGGCGGCCTCGACTACCCCATCGTGCAGATGCGCGCCGACGACGCGCGCCTCGACGACCTCGCGTCGTGGACGCCGCCCCGCGGCCTCCCCGCCTCGGACGGTCGAGGCTTCGCCGGGCCGAGCCGCCGGGGCCCCGCCCCGCGTCAGCGCTCCAGCGCGCGTCCCGCGGGGCGTGCCCGCGCCTGGGGCCGCTAGACAGATCGCGCGAATCTCA
>CAIXBH010000285.1 GCA_903917615.1 uncultured Chloroflexota bacterium
CGGACTGCGGACCACGATCCTCAAGGGGCGCGGCAACTACCTCTGCCTTGAGCGCTGGGCGCAGGTGCGGATCGACCCCGCACCCCGCACCGAGGCGGAGGCGCGCCTGTTCGGGCGGGTCGCGGCGTGGCTGCCGGAAACGGAGACGGGCGACCTCACCGAGCTCTACATGACGTCGCAAGAACGCCCGGCGTGGGAACAGATCTCCGCCGATGACACCGACTGCATGCAGCGCCGCTGCGCCTACGTGCGCGACGGCTCCTGCTTCCTGCTCCGGTCGAGGCAGCGTGCCGCCGCCGCGCACGCCGTGATCGTGAATCACGCGCTGCTGATGGCGAACGCCGCCCGCGCGGACCAGGTGCTGCCGCCGTTCCGTCACCTGATCATCGACGAGGCACACCGCCTCGAGGATGTCGCGACGCAGCACTACGGCGCCGCGTTCTCGGCGCGCGACGTCCGCGACCTCGTGGAGTCGCTCGGACAAACCGACCGCCACAGCCAGCCGGGGTTCGCGCGGCGCCTGCAGGGCATCGGCGGCGGGCAGGCGCTCGCGCTGTCGCCGCTGGCGAGCCTCGCGCCGCTCGCGGACCGGCTGCTGATCGCGCAGCAGGCGACGCTCGAGCGCGTGAAGCCGGTTGGCGATGCGCTGCGCGCGTTCGCGGAGGAGTACGCCGAGGAGAGCCCGACGAACGCGGGCCGTCGCGAGATCTCGCTCACCGCCGCGCGGCGCGCCCAGCCCGCATGGGAGGACGTCGAGGAGACCGCAATGCACCTCGACCTGGGCTTGCAGATCCTCGTCGAGCGCCTGACGCAGGTGCGCGACGCCGCAGCCGCACTCCCCGAGGGCGCGAGCGACGCCGTCTCCGCGATGCGCGCCGAGGCCGCCCACGCCGCGGACGCGCTCGCCTCGGCACGGGACACCCTGCGGCGCACGACGCTGCAGCCGCGCCGCGACGACATCGCGTGGCTGTCGGTGGGCGAAGGGGACCAGCGCCTCCAGATCGCTCCGCTCGAGGTCGGCGACCGGCTGATCGACGACCTCTACGGCGAGCGCGAGTCGGTGCTGCTGACGAGCGCGACGCTGACCGCCGGTGGGTCGTTCGACTTCACGCTTGACCGCCTGGGCCTCCGCGACGCGAGCACGCTCGAGGTCCCCTCGCCGTTCAACTATCGGCAGGCCGTGCTCGCGCTCACGGTCGAGGATCTGCCGGAGCCGGGGATGCCCGGGTACGACCGCGCGCTGCACGAGACGCTCGCGGACGCGGTCCGGGCGGCAGGAGGGCGGACGCTGGCGCTGTTCACCTCGCACGCGGCGGTGCGTACCGCGGCAGGGGCACTACGCGAGACGCTCGCCGGCAGCGACATCATGGTGCTCGCGCAGGGCATCGACGGATCGCCGGGGCGGCTGCTGCGCATGCTCGTCGAGCGCCCGCGCACGCTGCTCCTGGGCACCGCGGCGTTCTGGGAAGGTGTGGACGTGCAGGGCGACGCGCTGTCGCAGATCGTGATCGCGCGGCTGCCGTTCCCGGTACCGAACGAGCCGATCTACGCGGGGCGCGCCGAGCAGTTCCAGGATCCCTTCGCCGAGTTCGCCGTGCCGCAGTCGGTACTGCGATTCCGCCAGGGGTTCGGGCGACTGATTCGCAGCTCGACGGATCGAGGCGTGTTCCTGGTCCTCGACAGCCGCATCGTGCGGCGCTCGTATGGCGAGACCTTCCTCGACTCGCTGCCCGACTGCGACCTGCGCCAGGTGCGCGGTGACGACGTCTCCGCGGCGGTCGAGGCGTGGCTGCGGTGACCCACGCGTGAGCACATGGATCCGCGCCTTCGGCGTATCGCTCAGCCCGACGACGTTCGCGGAGATCGAGGCCGACCCGTCGCTGATGCACGCCGTCGCGGATGGCGTCGCGCACAACTTCGACGGGACCGTGCCGCCGTTCCCTGAGCGCGCGCAGTGGTTCCTCGTCCATGAGCGCGGCGAGGTCGTCGGCTGCGCCGGCGTGCAACGCGAGCATCCTCGACCGGGGGAGGCGACGCTGCTCACGGTCGCGATCGCGCCCGAGCGGCGCGGACGTGCGGCGGGGACGAAGGCGCTCCTCGCTGCCGAGCGCAAACTGCTTCGGGACGGCGCGTCGCGGATGCTGACCCGCGTGTCCCGCACGAACGGCCATGGGCTCTACTTCATGCTGCGGTGCGGCTACGTGCCGGTGCCGGTCGAGGAGCGTCCATGCGACGAGCCCGGATGGGAGGACACGACCTGGTTCGCCCGCGTGCCGCCCGCCGTGCTCCGCTAGACGCGCGGCTGTGCCGGACGCTCCCGCCGTGCGCGGTCGCGCCGACGCGCGATGAGCGCGCGCCGGACGAAGCGCCGGTATCCCAGCGCAACGCTCAGCGCGAGGCCGACGTAGACGACGTTGTTGAGGAGATTCACCGGGCCGAGCGGCAGCAGATGCACCGCGAGGATCTCGATGAACGCGCCGAGCGACAGGGCGAACAGGATCCCGAGCCAGCGCGACGGGCGCAGCTCCTCGACGTCCGGCTCCGTGCGGCGGCTCACTGGTCGATGCGGCGGAAACGGCGGCGCGGCGGCGTCGAGGTCGTACGCGCGGGCGGTGCCGTCGGCGCGGTGCGCTCGGCGTCCGCCTTCGCTTCCGCCTCGGCCTTCGCGATCAGGTTCTGTCGACGCTGCGCCTGGGCCATCTCGATGCGGACCTCTTCGATGCACGTGTTGCACACGTAGTCGATGCCGGTCTCCTCGTCGCCGAGGGTGGCGATGCCGCAGTCGCGCCCGGGCCGGGTCGCGTACGGGTTGAGGTGGTACCACTCGCCGCAGCGGAGGCAGACGGCCATCACGCCCTCGTCCGACTCCTCGGTGCAGACGATGCAGACCGCCACTCGCATGTTCATCAGGTCACCTCAGTTCGCGTCGTCCGAAAGCCAGCGCCGCACCGCATCGCGGGCCTGCGCGCGCGTCCTGAGGATGCCGAGGTAACGCTCGCGACGCAAGCGGGCGAGCGTGCGGCCCAGCGCAGGCCCGTGCGGCACGCCGAGAGCCTGCAGCGCGGCAGCATCGAGATGTGGCCCGGTCCGCTCCCAGCGGGCGAGGTCACGCTGGAGCGCCGTCTGCGCAGCAGGATCGAGCCACCGGGCTGCGATGCGCGCCTCGCCCGGGCCGGCGAGTCGATCGAACCGGTCGATGTCGCGAGGCACACGGCCGGCGGCGAGCAGTGCGGCGGCGGCCAGCACGGC
>CAIXBH010000286.1 GCA_903917615.1 uncultured Chloroflexota bacterium
CGCATTGAACTTCCACAAGTTCCTGGCGCTGATGCGCGGGGCCGTGGGCGACCGAGCCGACGTCTTCTACTGGGACGTCAGCGAGCAAGACCAGGACACCGCTAAGCAGCTCGCGTGCGCCAACCCGCTCTTCACTCAGGCTGCGCGCCACATCGTACTCGACGCGCACCAGATCTTCATCCGCATCGAGCCCAATCGCTATTCGTACAGCGAGACGCACTCCTTCTCGGATCAGTCTGGCGCGAACGTGCAGCTCGTCGCGCGCGCGCGGATCTGGCAGCTACCGAACCACTTCGTCGCATCCGTCAAGTGCCCGTGCGGCATGTGGACGCAGCTCAACGATGCACACGAGCCGTATCACCGTGATAATCCGTTGGCCCTCAACCAGACCAACATCATCACGTTGTACGAGCGTGTCACGCCGGCGACACGGAACCGCTTGGCAGCGGCGGGTAACGAGGTCGTCGTGGCTCGCAACGCGGCGTTCGCGGCGGCAGGAGCAGCAGCCCGCGCGGCGCGCAGGGGTCCCCCGACCGTCATCCCCGTCGTCGCGCCCGCGTGGGCCCTGCGCTCGTCCTACCCGCATGAGTACCCAGTCGCGCCCGACGCCGCGGCTGCGGCAGCCGCGCCTGTGCCTGCGCGGGCGACACCGCTCGTTCCTGTTCCGCCGCCGGCGCCCGTGCAGCCTGTGGCGCCTCAGCTCCCTGTCGCAGCGGCCACAACTCCCGTCGGTGACATCTGGACAGCCCAACACGCAGCTATCGCTGTGCGCCAAGCTCGCCTCCGCGCCGCCGACACGGCTCGCCGCGCCGCCGCGTCGTCGAAACGGTGCAACGCCGCTCTTGCGGCGGATTCGTCCCGGGCTGCCCACCAGGTATCCGTCGACTCCGCCTTACTATCCAGCGCAAGTGCGGCGACGAGCGACGAAACTGCTACGCGCGACGCTTCGAACGCCACTGCGCTTGCGGATCAGCACGCCGCCGTTTCCACCGGCAACGCTCAGAACGCCACTGCGCTTGCGGATCACAGCGCGGCGAATTCAACTCGCGATGCTGCCGCATCCGCATCGATTGCGGCGGACACCCGTGAGTCTATCGCCGCCCGTGCTTCTGTCGCCGCGACTTCCGCACAGGCGCTTGCACAAACTGCGCGCGAGGGCGCTGCGCAGGAAGCCGCGATCTTCGCCGGCGCGCGCGAGAACTTCGCCACGCGGATGCAGGCTGCGCTCGACGCAGAGCAAGCGCTCCAGGCGCACAACAGGGAGCTCAAGCTCGGCCAGGATGCCGCGATCGAGCTGCTCCGGCACGTCGCCGAGACGACCGGTGCGACACCGGAGCAACAGGCCAAAGTCGTGGAGGACGCGCGCGCCGAGCTCAAGGCCCGCCTCGACGCGGAGCTCGCGGGCCGCCCGCACGAGGCCGCTGCCGCGCGCGCGGAGCGCGTCGACGCGTTCAGCGCCAACCTGGGCAAGGTTATTAGCGCGCACCAGCAGGAGATCGGCTGCTTCGACCCGCAGACGGCCACCCAGGAGGAGATGGAGGCGGAGTTCCGCAAGCACATCGTCGGCGCGGACAGCGTCAACGCCACCATCGACGACTTCGCTACGAACTCGAGCGTGGCGACGGGCAAGGCGGACGTGTGCGCTTCGTGCGGCGTCATGACGCCGAAGTTCTTCCACGTCGCCGGCGACAACGAGGAGTACAAGCTCTTCCCGCTCGGGCCCGATCACCCGTTCCGCACAACGCCGGCGCGCCACCCGAACGACGACTTCTGGTGGTTTCGCCGCACCTGCGTCCTACTACGCGAGCCCGTCGGCGACGACGAGCACGAGGCGCCCGAGATGCACAAGTTCCTCGCGCGCGAGAACAACAAGGAGGTCGAGGAGGTCGTCCACCCGCTCGTGCTCAAGCGGGACAGCCCGAGGCAGTTCGAGAAGTTGAAGGTTCGCTACTTCTGGCGCGACGCGCCGTTCGCCAACAAGCACGCCACCCACCAGAGCTTCCGCAACGGCGCGTCCCGTCCCGTCGCGTACGGGCTCTACAACGACTTGTGCACCATCGACGGCGAGCGAGTGGCCTTCACTCTGTGCGACGGCTGCAACACGCACATGAAGAAGATGAAGAAGATC
>CAIXBH010000287.1 GCA_903917615.1 uncultured Chloroflexota bacterium
AGGGCTACACGCCGGGCGCCGAGGGCTCCGCGCGCTGGATCCTCGACCCGATCGACGGCACGCACGGCTACGCGCGCGGCATCCCGATCTGGGCGACGCTCATCGGCCTGGAGCGCGACGGCGAGCTCGAGGTCGGCGTCGCCTCGGCGCCCGCGCTCGGGACGCGCTGGTGGGCGGGGCGCGGCCTCGGTGCCTACCGCGCGCCGCTGCCCGCTAGGGGCCACGCAGGAGAGCGCATTCACGTCTCCGCGATCGCGAGCATCGAGGAGGCACAGGTGCTGTACGGCTCGCACAAGCTTTGTCTCGCGAAGTGGCCGGCCACCTCGACAGGCGGCGGCTTCGAGGCATTGCTCGCGCGGGCATGGCGCACGCGCGGCTTCGGCGACTTCTGGTCGCACTGCCTCGTCGCGGAAGGCAGCGCCGAGGTGATGCTCGAGGGCGATATCTCCCCGTGGGACATCGCCGCACTCCAGGTCATCGTTGAGGAAGCGGGCGGACGCCTCACGGACGCCTCGGGCACCCGCACGATCGACGCCGGCCACTCGGTCACCTCGAACGACGTCCTGCACGATCAGGTGCTGCGGGTGCTGGCGGGCTGACCGCGCCGGGTATACTCGACGCTATGCAGAGCGAGATCATCTTCGTCGTCGAGGAAGACCCCGAGGGGGGCTATACCGCGTCGGCGCACGGCTCCGATTACGGCATCTTCACCGAGGCGGACACGCTCGCCGAATTGCGCACGATGGTGCGCGATGCCGTGCAACTGCACTTCGAGGACGACGATCGCCCGAAGGTGATCCGCCTGCACTTCGTCCGTGACGAGGTGATCTCGGCTTGAGGCTGCCGCGGAACGTCTCCGGCGATGCGCTGGTGACGCTTCTGGCGCGCTACGGATACGAACGGCTTCGACAAGACGGCAGCCATATTCGCCTCGCGAGCACGATTGCGGGCCGCCAGCATCACGTCACCGTGCCGCGGCACAACCCGGTGCGTGTCGGGACGCTGAGTGGCATCGTCACCGATGTCGCCGCATACCTCGGGCGTGATCGGGATGCCTTCTCGGAGGAGTTGTTCGGCTGATCTCTCGTGCCGCTCAGACACGGGGTTGCCGGACGCTAGCCCCCTCGCTCCACCTACGTTCGCTCGACGCCGGGGGTCTCGACGATGGCGAGCTGGAAGTCCTCGATCACCGAGTTCGCCAGGAGGCGCTGGCACATGAAGCGCGCCTGCTGCTCGGCGGCGCCACCGTCGGGGGCGTCGAGGATGACCTCGATGCGCTTGCCTACGCGGACGGACTCGACCGTCTCGAAGCCGAGGGCGTGGAGCCCATCCTTCACGGCGAGGCCCTGCGGGTCGTTGACCAGCGGGCGGAGCATGACGTTGATGCGCGCGAGGTACGAGGGCACTCGTCGGTCCTTTCGTGGCCCCCTGCAGAAGGCCCTCACCTAACCTCTCCCACAAATGGGAGAGGGATCAGAATCTCAGTCTCGTCGATCCGGCCCCTCTCCCGCTTCGCAGGCGAGGGGATCAGATCGTGCTCTCCCCCGTTCGGCTGGTTCCGGCCCCTCTCCTGCGGCGCGGGAGAGGACGGGGGGCGAGGGTTGCTCCCCTCGGTTGTCCGTTACTCCGGCAGCGCCTCGCCGGTGATGCGGCGGTAGCCCTCGATGTAGCGCGCGCTCGTCGCCTCGATGATCTCGAGGGGGAGCGCGGGGCCGGGCGCCTGCTTGTTCCAGTCGAGCGTCTCGAGCCAGTCACGCAGCGGCTGCTTGTCGAAGGAGGGCTGATCGTGGCCGGGCTCGTACTGGTCGCGCGGCCAGAACCGCGACGAGTCGGGCGTGAGCACCTCGTCGATCAGCACCGGCTCGCCGTCGAGCATGCCGAACTCGAACTTCGTGTCCGCGACGATGATGCCGCGCTCGGAGCACGTGGTCGCGCCGTAGCGGTAGAGCGCGAGCGAGCGCAGCTTCACCGCGTTCGCGACGTCGGTGCCGACGAGGCCCTCGAGCTCCGCGAACGTCATCGGCGCGTCGTGCGCCGGCGGCTCCGCCTTCGTCGAGGGCGTGAACAGCGGGTCCATCAGGCGGTCGGCCATGCGCAGTCCGGGCGGGATCGCCTCGCCGCAGATCGCGCCGTCTTTCTGGTAGGCGGCCCAGCCCGAGCCGGCGAGGTAGCCGCGCACGACGCACTCCGCGGGCAGCGGCGCCGCCTTGCGCATCACGATCGAGCGGCCGAAGTACGCGGGGTCGTGCACGCCGAACTCGTCGGCGTTGCTCGCATCGAGGACGGCGATGAACGCGTTCGGCACCACGGCCTCCGTGCGCGCGTACCAGTACGCCGTGAGGCGCGTGAGCACCTCGCCCTTACGTGGGATGCCGGCGGGCAGCACGACGTCGAACGCGGAGATGCGGTCGGTTGCGACCAGGAGCAGGCGGTCGTGGCCGTCGGCGCCGGGCGGCAGCGCGTAGATGTCGCGCACCTTGCCCTGGCTCACCTTCGTGAGCCCGGGGATGTTCGTCTCCAGCACGATCGGGTGTGCCCCGGCAGGTTGCGTCGTCATCAGTCGAGCAGTCCCATCCGACGGAACGAGTCGTCCACGTACACGAGGTAGGCCTTCGGGTCGAAGATCTCGTCGAGCTGCTCGTGCGAGAGCCGCGACGTCACATCCGCGTCCGCCTCGAGGAGCGTGCGCAGCGGCACCTCCTCGCGCCAGGCACGCATCGAGTTGCGCTTCACGATGTCGTACGCCGCTGTTCGCAGCATGCCGGATTCGAGCAGCCCGTTGAGGACCTTCGACGAGTAGATGAGCCCCTGCGTGCGCTCCAGGTTCTTCAGCATCCGCTCGGGGTAGACGACCAGGCCGTCCATCACGCCGGTGAAGATGTGCAGCGCGTAGTAGAGCAGCCCGGTCGCGTCCGGCAGGATGATCCGCTCGGCGCTCGAGTGCGAGATGTCCCGCTCGTGCCAGAGCGCCACATCCTCGAGCCCCGTCACGGCGTAGCCGCGCAGCGTGCGCGCGATGCCGCAGACGCGCTCGCACAGTTCGGGGTTGCGCTTGTGCGGCATCGACGACGAGCCGGTCTGTCCCGCCTCGTCGAAGGGCTCCTCGGCTTCGAGGATGTCCGTGCGCTGGAGCCCGCGGATCTCCGTCGCGAACTTCTCGAGGGTGGACGCGACGCTCGCGAGTACCTCGACGTAGAACGCGTGGCGGTCGCGCTGGATGATCTGGGTCGTCACCTTCGCAACATCGAGGCCGAGGCGCTTGCAGGCGTTCTCCTCGACACTCGGCGGCACCGACGCGTGCGTGCCGACGGGGCCGCTCATCTGCCCGACGGCGATCTGCTTGCGCGCGAGTTCGAGGCGCTCCTGCGCACGTCGCAGTTCGTCGACCCACACGAGGAGCTTGAGGCCGAACGTGGTCGGCTCGGCGTGTACGCCGTGCGTGCGGCC
>CAIXBH010000288.1 GCA_903917615.1 uncultured Chloroflexota bacterium
CGGACCACCTCGAACGCGTGCACGCCCTCGTCAGCTCGCTCGGCTACGACCAGTTCCTCCTCGCCGAGGCGCGGCAGGTGCCGGACGTCATCGAGTACGCGGCGGTGCGCCGCATCGGCGGCGAGTACTTCCGCGGCGTCTCGACGCGCTTCCGCCGCCCCGAAACGCAGGCCGAGGAGCCCGCGGGCGTCTTCCGCGTGCGCGCGGAAGCCTTCGGCGGCCCGCACGTCACGGTCGATGGCCGTCCCGTCGCGGACCTCGAATGGCGCAGCGAGCGCAGCAAGGAGCTGTTCTTCTACCTGCTCCAGCGCGGCCGTCCGCTGCGCAAGGAGGAGATCGCGCTGGAGCTGTGGCCGGACGCTAGCCCGAAGCAGGTGAACAGCGCGTTCCACAGCACGCTGTACCGCCTGCGCCGCGCGATCCACCCGCAGGTCGTCGTGCAGACCGGTGGCGGCTACCAGGTGAACCCGGAGTTCGACATCTCCTACGACGCGCAGGAGTTCGAGGCGCACACCGCCGAGGCCGAACGTGCCGAACAGGGCAGCACCGCCTGGCGCGAGGGCCTCGCGCGGGCGGTCGGGCTGTACCGTGGCCCGTTCGCCGCCTCGTTCGAGTCGGACTGGGCCGAGGATGCGCGCCGCCGCTACGAGGAGATCTACCTGTCGTGCATGCTCGCGCTCTCCGCGCACGCGCTGCGCCGGGGCGACGCGATCGAGGCGGTGACGATGGCCGAGGCCGTGATCGCCGTCGACCCGCTGAACGAGGACGCGACCTACCGCGTGATGCAGGCGCACGCCCAGCGCGGCCACCTCGACCTCGCGACGCGCGCCTATCGCCACCTCTTCGACGCGCTTCGTGACGAGGTCGGCGGGTCACCCTCGCGCCGTCTGCGCGCGCTCTACGACCGCGTCATCTCCGGCGAAGCCCTCGACGGCGAGTAGTCGCCTCAAACGAGTCGCGCGGCTACTGGATCGGCGTCGCCGTGCAGGTGACGAGGTTGCCGTCCCGCTCGAGGTACGCCGTGCCCTTCACGTTCGTCCCGATCGAGAACGAACCGTCCGAGTAGCGCGTGCCCGCCTCGATCCGCTGGTTCGTCAGGGTCCGCGTCTGGTTCCCCAGGTGCACGATCGCGTCCTCGCTGTCGTTCGCCGTGGGGAACTCCACCTCGAAGGTCACGCCCCCGGCGCACTGGAACGAGAAGCCTCGCGCGCTCGCTGCTGAGAGCGCCGTCCGGGTGGCCGTCGGCGTCGAGGTGCCTGTCGCGGCGGTGGAGGTGACGCTCGGCGTGGGCGTCTGATTGGGCGTCGAGGTCGGCCTGCTCGGCGTCGCGCCACAGGCCACGACCAGCGCGGCAACGATGGCCAGGGACGCGAGGCGCTTCATGCGCCCGACTGTACACCGAGCCCCTCTTGCGCCCCAGCGGACCCTCAGGGCCACCCCCTACGGGTGCTCCTGCCTCGAGTTACCTGATCTCCGCCGCGCGTTCCGCGTAACTCCCCATCTCGGGCGGCTCGTTGTCGATCGCACAATCTGGCGAGAGGTTGGCGAGAGCGCGACTCCTAGGTTCCTCCCTGTCACGCAGGGAATCCGGTCCACGCCGTGTGGATCGGGAACCAGAGGAGTCTTACATGCGCCGTTTCGTTTCGATCTCGACCGTTGCCCTCATCGCCGCTGCCGCCGTTGTCGCGTCCGCGCCTGTTGCGTTCGCCGGCATGATCTGGGGCCTGTAGTCCCCGACCGCGAATATCCCCGGGATCGACGTCCTCAATCGGCGTTCGATCCCCTGGGAGTCGGCGGGGTCCCTCCTGCCGGCTCTCGTTCGCGTGTCTGGATACCGGCCGTCCTCATGCGGAACCATCGATGAACATGCCCGAGAGCGGCAGCTCAGAGCTCGATCTCCTTGTGCAGGAGATCGCCGAGCTTCGCCCGCTCCCGTCCGTGGCGCTTCGCGTGCTGGAGATCGCGGAGAGCGAGCACTTCTCCGCGCACGAGCTGGCGCAAACCATCGGCACCGACGCCGCCCTCACCGCAAAGATGCTGCGCCTCGCGAACTCCGCCTACTACGGCTTCCCGCGGCGCATCAGCACCGTCCGCGACGCCGTCGTGCTCCTCGGCTTCCGCGCCGTGCGCTCCGCCACTCTCGCCACGTGCGTCATCGAGGCGATGCCCCAAGGCGAGCAGATCGACGACCGCACGTTCTGGCACTTCTCGATCACCGTCGGCATGCTCGCCGAGATGCTGGCCCGTACGACGCGCCAGCACACCGACGAGGCGTTCACCGCCGGCGTCCTGCACAACATCGGCCGGCTCGCGCTCGACCAGGAGCGGCCCGATCTGCTGCGGCGCTCGATCCACCGCGCGCGGACCGAGGGCATGACGATCCCGGACGCCGAGCGCGCGGTCCTCGGCTTCACGGATGCCGAGCTGGGCGGGTCGCTCGCGCTGCACTGGAACTTCCCGTCCGACCTCGCCGACGCCGTCGCGAATCACCAGCGGCCGATCACCGCGATCGCCGACCGCACCAGCCTCACCGCACTCGTCGTGCGGGCGCGCGACTTCGCGCGCACA
>CAIXBH010000289.1 GCA_903917615.1 uncultured Chloroflexota bacterium
GGCCACGATGATCAGCGGCTGCTTGCGCGCCATGTAGGTCTCGATCGCCTCCCACATGCGCACGACTTTGCCCTCAGGCTCGATCCGCGCAAGTGACCCCTCACGCACGCGGCCGTCCGCGTCGCGCACCATCTCGTTCCTCAAGCGCGGGTTGGCGAAGGTCGCGCGCTGTGCGGTCAGGTGATCGCCGCGGTGCGTCGCGTAGGAGTTGAAGTCCTCCTGTGGCAGACCCATCCGCGCGAGGTACTCGCCTGCCGCACTGTCCGGGAGGATCGCATTCGAGGGCGACAGATGGTCGGTCGTGATGTTGTCGGGCAGAAGCGCCAGCGGCCGCATGCCGGTGAGCGCCCGGGCGCCGGCGAGTGCGCCCTCCCAGTAGGGCGGGCGGCGGATGTAGGTGCTGTTAGGCCGCCAGTCGTACAGCGGACTCACCTCAACACCCGCCTTCGAGGCGAAGGAGAACATCGGATCGTAGACGGCGTGGTACTGGCCGGGGTTGATGGAACGGGCGATCACCGCATCGATCTCGGCATCTGCCGGCCACAGCTCACTCAAATACACGGGCTTGCCGTCGGCGTCATGGCCGAGCGGGTCGCGCTCGATGTCGACGCGGATGGTGCCGGCGATCGCATAGGCCACCACAAGCGGCGGCGAGGCGAGATAGGCCTCGCGCGCACGCGGGTGGATGCGCCCCTCGAAGTTGCGGTTCCCGGAGAGCACCGCGGTCGTATAGAGGTTGCGGTCGAGGATCTCCTGCTCGATCACAGGCTCGAGCGCCCCGCTCATGCCATTGCAGGAGGTGCAGGCGAAGGCGACGACGTCGAAGCCGAGGTGCTTCAGCTCCGGCATCAGCCCCGCAGCCTCGAGGTAGAGCTGGACCGTCTTCGAGCCCGGGGCGAGTGAGGTCTTGACCCAGGGCTGGCGTTTGAGACCCCGTGCGTTCGCATTGCGCGCGAGCAACCCCGCCGCCACCATGTTGCGGGGGTTCGAGGTGTTGGTGCAGCTCGTGATCGCGGCGATGATGACCGCGCCGTCCGGCATCTGGCCGGGCGCCGTCGTCACGGGCGCGGCGAGCCCACGCGAGGTCAGCGTCGAGGTCGGGATGCGCTGATGGGGGCTTGCGGGACCTGCGATCGTGCGCACCACGGACCCGAGATCAAACTCGAGCGTGCGATCGTATTTTGCATCGGTGAGCGAGGCCGACCAAAGCCCCGCGGCCTTCGCATAGGCCTCAACGATCGCCACCTGCGTCGCATCGCGGCCCGTGAGGCGCAGGTAGCCAAGCGTCGTCTCATCGATCGAGAAGAGCGCCGCCGTCGCGCCGAACTCCGGCGCCATGTTCGCGATGGTCGCGCGGTCGCCAAGGGTGAGTCCCCGCGTCCCCTGGCCGTGGAACTCGAGATAGGCCGACACGACGCGCGAGCTGCGCAGAAACTCAGTCAGCCCGAGCACCAGGTCGGTCGCCGTGATCCCGGGACCCGCACGGCCGGTGAGCTTCACGCCGACGATCTCAGGCAAGCGCATCCACACCGCGCGCCCGAGCATGACGCTCTCCGCCTCAAGTCCGCCGACGCCGATGCCGAC
>CAIXBH010000290.1 GCA_903917615.1 uncultured Chloroflexota bacterium
GCCTTCGCCTTCGCCGAGCCCCACGGCGACGCCGAGCCCCTCGCCTTCGCCCTCGCCGAGCCCGGTGCCGACTCCGGGCCCGTCGCCTTCGCCTTCGCCGAGCCCCACGGCGACGCCGAGCCCCTCGCCTTCACCCTCGCCGAGCCCCACGGCGACCGCGACCCCGACGGCCACTGCCACTGCGACCCCGACGGCTACCGCCACGGCAACGCCGACGGCTACCGCCACGGCAACGCCGACGGCTACTGCCACAGCAACACCGACCGTGACGCCAACCCCAACCGCGGCGGTGAAGCTCGCGGTCGTGACGCAGCCGGTCGGTGACCAGAGCGGCGACGTCCTGCCGACACAGCCGGCGATCGCGATCCAGGACGCGAGCGGCGCGACCGTCACCTCGGACAGCAGTACGACCGTGTCCGTTGCGATCGCGTCCGGGAGCGGCGGAAGCCTTGGCGGGTCGCTGACGGCAACGGCGGACCACGGAGTCGCCACGTTCACGAACCTCGCGCTCAGCGGGCTCGCCGGTCAGTCGTACATCCTGCGGTTCACCGCCACCCCGGCGCTGACGCCGGTCGACTCGGGTGCGGTGCTCGTGACGCCGGCGCTGCCGGCGGTGCGTTACATCGTGAAGTACGCGCAGGGCACGGGCTCCGCCGCCGGGGCGACCGAGGCCGGCCGGGCGGGCGCCGAGACGCTGCGTTCCAACAGCACGCTCCGGACCGGCGTCGTGTCCGTGCCGGCGCGCAACAAGGACGCCGTCCTGCGGGCCCTCCGCGCGAACCCGAAGGTCCAGTCGGTGACCACCGACACGCCGCGCGCACTGGCCGCTGCGCCGAACGACACCGGCTACGCGCAGCAGTGGGCGCTGCCGAAGGTCGGCTGGGACCAGGTCTACGGCTCCGTGGTGCCGAGCGGGTCGGCCGTGGTCGCCGTCCTCGACACGGGCATTGACGCGACGCACCCGGACCTCGCGGGCAAGCTCGTCGCCGGGACATCGATCCTGGATGGCACGAACGGGCAGACGGACCCGAACGGCCACGGGACCTCGATGGCTGGCATCATCGCCGCTAACACGAACAATGGGGCCGGCATCGCGGGTGTCGGCTACGCCGGCGTGAGCGTGATGCCGGTCACCGTCCTCGACTCGAGCGGGGTTGGCTACGACAGCGACATCATCGATGGCATCACGTACGCGACGGACCACGGCGCGAACGTGATCCTGATGGCGTTCAGCAGCGCCGGGTTCTCCCAGGAGCTGCAGGACGCCATCGACTACGCGTGGAACCACGGCGTCGTGGTCGTGGCCGCCACCGGCAACGGCGGCTCCGCGACCCCGACGTACCCCGCGGGCGGCATCAGCGTGGTCGGCGTGTCCAACACCGACCAGAACGACGCGCTGAACCCGTCCAGCAACTACGGCACCGACACGCCCAGAACGTTGGTAGCTCGAGTGTCACGGTGTCGCAGGCGGTCATTCTCTACTCGAGCACGCCGACGATGCCCATCACCTTCGCTCCTCCCGTCTCGGGTACGGTCACGACCACACAGGTCACTGTGACCGTGCCGGACGCGACGACGGTCCTGGCGCCTGCCGGCTGGGACGGCAAGGTGAATCCCCCGACGGCTGGGACGTCCGGCGGCACTACGCCGTCCGGCTTCCAGGTCGGGAGCACGGTGGTTGAGGTCGGGTCGACGACGAGTGTCCTGCTCCTCGACAAGCCGGCGACCGTGCTCCTGAAGGGTGTGACCGGCACGGTCGGCTACCGCGCGACCGGCTCGACGACCTGGGTCGCAGTGCCCGCATGTAACACGCTGGCGGGTGGTGTCCCCGTCTTCCCCGGTGACTGCTCCACGCTCGTGAACGCGGGTGCGGACACGCAGGTGCTCACGTACCACTTCACCTCGTTCGCCGCGTTGAGCGTGGTCGCACCGCCTCCGGCGCCGACGCCCACGCCGACGGCGCCTTCGGCGGGCGGCGGCGGTGGTTCGTCCTTTGGCCCGGCGCCGGTGACCACGCCGCCTCCGGCGGTGCGGGAGAACCTGACAAGCCCGATCGGTGGCCTGCAGCCGATCACGGCCGTGTTGTCCTCGAACTCGACGACCGTGCTCACCACTCGGGTCGTGAATGTTACCAACGCAGGCGCGAACGCCCTGCAGTCGATGGTGTCGCTCTCGGTGCCGCCGAACGTCGCGGTCGGCGCGGTGCAGATCGTCGTGCAGTCGCTGAACACGGTGGATTCGCTGGTCGCCCAGGCGCCGCTGCCCGCGTCGCAGGGGACCATCCTGTCGGCCGTGTCAGCGCAGGTTGTCGACCAGAATGGTCAGGCCATTACCACGGACTTCTCACGCCCGGTCGGCATCACCTTTACGCTGCCGCCGGACGCGATCCCGCCGCTCGCGGTGTCCGCGGACTTCGCCATCGCGTACTGGTCGGGTACGGCGTGGATCGATGTGCCGACGGTCAGCGAGCTGAATGCTGACGGTTCGGCGACGGTGATCGCGGGGGCGACGCACTTCACGATCTACGCGGTGCGCTACGTCATCCACGCGTTCCTTGCGCCGCCGGTCTTCGGCGCCGGCAATATCGCCTCCGTCGTGTTTGCTGCACGCGGCTCCGTGGACGACCTGGCAGCCGCGACCCGGCGCGAGGGGGCGAGCGCGGTCTGGACGCAGGACGAGCGGGGCACGTACCGCCTGCTGATCGTGGACGGGCCGGAGTTCCTGCGGGCGACGTTCCGCGCGGCGTTCCCGAACGGCTTCACGAAGCTCACCGCTATGACGGTCGTCCGGCAGGCGCCGAACGTCGCCTCGCCGGGCGAGGACGCCACCGGGCCTGCCATCGTCCCGGCGCCGACCGTTGTGGCACCGGCGCCCGTGGTGACCGCGCCTGTCGCGCCCGCGGCGCCTTCCGCACCCGCGAGCGCCGCTCCACGGCCCGCGTTACCGGTCGTGCCGCCCGCCGCTGCAACCCCCGGCGTCCCGAGCGTCCCGGCAGGCGTCGCGACATACGTCGCGAGCGCCACGGACACGCTGTCGACCATCGGGACGAAGTTCGGTGTGGACTGGCTCGCGATCGCTGGCGCGAACGGCATTGCGGGACCGACCTACGTCGTCCGGCCGGGCCAGCCGCTCGTGATTCCGGGGGTGCGGAGCTACGCGGTGTCCGGGGCCGACACGCTGTCCGACATCGGCGCGCGCTTCGGTGTGGACTGGCTGGCGATCGCGAATGCGAACGGCATCAACGGGCCGGCGTACGACGTCCGCCCTGGGCAGGTTCTGCTCATCCCGGCGAGCGGCCTCGGGATGCAGACGTATACCGCGAGCGCCTCGGACACGCTGTCAGGCATCGGGGCGAAGTTCGGCGTGGACTGGCTCACGATCGCGGCTGCCAATGACATCGCGGGACCGGCGTACCTCGTCCGCGAGGGCCAGGTGCTGCGAATCCCGGGTGCACGCGCGATTCCTCGGACCTACACCGTGGGGCCCGGCGAGACGCTCTCGGGCATTGGCGCGAAGTTTGGCGTGAGCTGGCCCGCGATCGCGAGTGCCAACGACGTCACAGGCCCCAACTACGAAGTCCGCCCAGGGCAGGTGCTGTTGATCCCGACGGGGTAGCGATTGGCTGTCCCGATTCCCCTCGTCCCCCTCTTTCATCCGCCGGCGGAGCCCCATCCCGCCGGCGGATGTGCGTCTGGGAGACGACGCACGGCGGGTGCGCGGCGTCTCTGTGCCGAGGCGCGCGGGGCCGCGTGGGTCCAGGGGTGTGGGCTCGGGGCGGGGCTAGCGGTGCGTGCCGCGGAGGCGCCAAGCGAGCGGTAGCGCCGCGGCGGCGAGGGCGATCTTGATTGCATCGCCGATGAGGAAGGGCGCGACGCCGAGCGCCCATACACGGCCCCAGCCGACGAACATCTGCAGCCAGAGGACGCCGCCCGCGTAGATGACGATGTTACCGAGCACCATCGCGGCGACCGTGAGCGCCGGGCGGCGGTCCCAGCCCCGTTCCGCGAGGTAGCCGACGAGCGCCATCGCGGGGATCCAGCCGAGGACGTAGCCCGCCGAGGCCTTCGCGAAGATCGCGAGGCCGGCGACGCCGCCCGCGAACACGGGGAGGCCGGCCGAGCCGGCGGCGAGGTAGGCAACTGCCGTGGCGAGGCCCAGCCGCCAGCCGTAGGCGGTGCCGATCAGCAGGACGCCCAGCGTTTGTCCGGTGATCGGGACGGGGGTAAACGGCAGCACGATGCTGAAGCGCGCGGACAGCGCGATCACGGCGACGCCGACGATGACGAGGAGCGCGCTGGATACCACGCGGGGCAGGGCGGCGGGGGGGGAGACCAGGGTCGGCTGGAGGGAGCGCGCGGGTGTGCTGAGCGACATGCGTGATTCCTGTTCGTCGACCGGCGGGCGCCGGTAAGCCGTGTCGAAGGGTACCTCGGCATTCGCGGGTACGCGCGCGAGGGTTGGCTAGACGCGCACGGTGCCGGGGTGCTCCTCCTCGACGACCTCGAGTGGCTGGTTCTGCGCCGTTACGTGGACGATGCGTGGGTGATGGCCTGCCACGAGGTCAGACGGGACCCACTCGAAGGCCAGGATGATCACGAGGTCGCCGGGGTGGACCAGGTGCGCCGCGGCTCCGTTGATGCAGATCTCGCCGGTCCCACGACCGCCGGGAATGGCGTACGTCTCGAGGCGCGCGCCATTCGTGATGTCCAGGACGTGGACCTGCTCCCACTCCTCGATGCCGGACGCCTCCATGAGGTTCTGGTCGATCGTGATGGAGCCGACGTAGTCCAGGTTCGCTTCGGTGACGACGGCGCGGTGGATCTTGCCGCGGAGGACGGAGCGGAACGAGGTGCGCGCGGCGTCTCGTCCGGCATCGGGGGTCGAGGTCATGTGGCTGGGGCTTCCCCTGTCTCGGCCCTTCCGGGTCCGAGCGCGTGCTGGCTGCGCCATGATTGCAGCCGAGCCACATCGCGTCCAGTCACTCGTCATAAGAAGGCGCCGACGTGCCGAGCGAACGGGTACCATCCGACGGCCCGACCCGCGCGTCGCGGGCCCCGCGCCAATCCGCCGAAGGAGCCTCGATGTCCCGTCTTCCCCCGCTCGACCTGTCCACGCTGGATGCCGAAGGCCAGCGCGTCGCCGATGCGATCCGCTCCGGCCCGCGCGGCGTGGTCCGTGGTCCGTTCGAGGTGTGGCTGCGGAGCCCCGGGCTCGCGGACCCGGCGCAGCGGCTCGGCGAGTTCTGCCGCTATCACAGCGCCCTGCCGCCGGAGTTGTCCGAGCTCGCGATCATCATCGTGGGCAAGATGTGGCAGGCCCCGTACGAGTTCGCCGCGCACGCCCGTCTCGCCATCGCCGCAGGGGTCTCGGACGAGGTCGTCGAAGCGGTGCGGGCGGGCACCCCGCCGCCGTACACCGACGAGCGGGCGAAGGTGATCCACGCGCTGATCGCGGAGTGGTTCGCTGACCACAAGATCTCCGACGCCACGTATGCGCGCGCGGTCGAGTTGCTCACCGAGCGCGGCGTGGTCGACCTCGTCGGAATCGTCGGGTACTACGGCCTGATCTGCGTGACGGTGAACGTGTTCGAGGTGCCCCTGCCGGAGGGTTCGGTGGCGCCGGTCCTGTAGCGCGCCGCCCCCGCCGGGCGGCTGGAGAGGGTCACCATGCCTGCATTCGAGATGCGCAACCAGGCCTGCATTGTCGGGATCGGGACGAGCGAGTTCGGCAGGAATCTCGACGTCAGTCCGATCCTGCTCCAGACGCAGGCCTATCAGGCCGCGCTCGACGACGCCGGCCTGACGCGCGCGGACATCGATGGCTTCTCGACGTCGCACGGCGCACCCGCGGGCGCCGACTACGACGAATTCGCCATGCACACCGGCTCCACGTTCCGCTGGGCGCAGCAGAACTGGACGCACGGGCGCTGGGCGGGCTCGAGCGTCTCGGCCGCGATGTTCGCGGTGTGCTCCGGTCTCGCGAACTACGTGCTGATCGCGAATACCCAGATGGAGTCGCCAGCCGGCTATCGCAGGCACTTCCCACGCGGCGAGGGCGGCTGGAACGAGGGCCTGCGCGACGTCGGCGGCGGGCAGGGTCAGGTGAACTTCCACGGCCTCGACACGCCAGGTTCGGCGACGTCGCTCGCCACCCGCTACTACATGGAGAAGTACGGGGCGACCTCGGAAGAGCTCGGCTCCATCGCCGTCTCAGAGCGTGCGTGGGCGAACCTCAATCCGCAGGCGATCTTCCACGACCGGCCGATGACGCTCGACGACTACATGGACGCGCGGTTCATCTCGGCTCCGCTGCGCCTGTTCGACTACTGCCTCGTCAACGAGGGTGCGCAGTGCATCATCGTCACGACGGCCGAGCGCGCGAAGGACCTGAAGAAGCCGCCCGTATACATCGCCGGGTATCAGGGCATCCAGACCTCGCGCGATTCCTCGATCATCTTTGCTCGCCCCGGGCTCGGCATCGGGCTGCAGCGCGACTTCCACTACGACGCGGGCGTACAGGATGTGTACCGACAGGCGCGGGTGGACCAGTCCGACGTCGATGCCGTGTACATCTACGACTCGTTCAGCCCGTCGATCTGGTTCACGCTCGAGCGCTTCGGTTTCGCGAAGGACGGCGAGGCGCACGAGTTCACGCAGGAGGGGCGCATCGCGCCCGGCGGCGCGTTGCCGGTGAACACCAGCGGCGGATCGCTCTCGGAGGCCGGACTGTTCGGCTACAACTCGATCGCGGAGATGACCCGGCAGCTGCGCGGCAACGAGGCCGGCGCGCGCCAGGTCCCGAACGCCGAGGTGATGCAGTGGATGACGCCGTTCGGCGACTCGCTCATCCTCACGAAGGGCAACTAGCGTGACGACGCACGAGGGATCGACGACCGGGTACAGCAAGCAGCTCCCGATCATTCACCCGGCGAACGCGGGCTACTGGGCAGCGCTCAAGAACCACGAGTTGCGCCTCCAACGCTGCAGCGCGTGCAGCACGCTCCGCTACCCCGCCTCTCCGGTCTGCTACCAGTGCATGTCGACGGGCGAGGCGACCTGGGAGCTGCTCTCCGGCAAGGGCACGCTCACGTCCTGGATCGTCGTCGAGCGCGCGACGGGCAACCCCGCGTGGTCGGAGGACATCCCGCACGTCGTCGCGTACGTCGACCTCGACGAGGGGCCGCGGCTTACCACGAATATCGTCGAGACCGACCCGTACACGTTGACGGCGGGCATGCGGGTCGAGGTCGTCTTCGACGACGTCACGCCGGAGGTCACGCTCGCGAAGTTCCGTCCCGCGTCGTAACCCGTCGTCGCAGCCCACCGGGGCTGGGACGGTCGTGTCAGGCAACCGTCAATGCGGCGCGGCTGGTTCGGGGGCGGGACGTCAGGTTCATCCCGGCATTCGCGTGTGCACGTTCCCGCTGCCGCCGATGATCCTGCTGTGCCCGCGCGAGACGCCCCGGCGAAGAACCTGCACGTGGATCGCGCTGCGGCGGTGAGGGAAGCAGATGGAGCCATGGGATGCCGACACGCATCAGCGGAAGGTGGAGATCCTGCGTGCGTCGCCGCTCTTTGAGCGCCTGACGCGGCCTGAGTTGAGTCACCTCGCGTTCGGGGCCGATCTGCAGACGCTGCCGCAGGGATCGGTGTTGACGCGTCTCGGTGAACCCGGGGTGCACCTCTACCTGGTCGCCAGGGGCACGACCGCTCTGGTCTGGCGGGCGGACCAGCGTCCGCACCTCGTGGATCGGGACATCGTCGGGTGGTCGGCGCTCGTCGAGCCCTACACCTACACGGCCACCGCGACCGCGGCCGGCGTCTGTGAGGCCCTTCGGCTGCGCGCGGACGCCGTCCTCGGCATGCTCGCTCAGCGCACGGACGTGGGTTACGACGTCATGCGTTCCGTCGCGGCGATCGCGCGCGCGCGGTTCGTCGAGGTCGCCAATCAGGCGGCGTGACCTTCGCGGCTGCCCCGCAGCACACGAAGAAGGCGCCCTCCGGGGCGCCTTCTCGTGCAGCGGAGCTTGCGTTACTTGAGCGCGTAGGCGTTGGGCGGCGAGCCCACGCCGCGCGGGAGGTTCAGCGGGTGCGCGACGAGCATCATCTCGTACACGCCGTCGGCGGCGCAGTCCTCGGCCAGCTCCTCGAAGTACCAGAGCTCGCCGATGGTCATGCCGAAAAGCGGGACCTCACGGCGGTGCTGGAAGTTGCGCGGCACCGGGGGCAGCGCCTCCGCGGCGATGTTGTCGCCGGCGAAGAACGTGATTCGGTGGTCCCACATCCACTCCGCCGTCTCGCGCATGCCATCGAGGCCTGCGCACGGCGCCGAGATGTCCATGCGGTCTGGGCCCAGCTGGTCGTTGTCCAGGTACCACTTCATCCAGCCCGTGCGGAGCAGAATGATGTCGCGCGGCTTGAGCTCCACGCCCTGCTTCTTCGCGATCGCCTCCATCATCGGGCCATCCATCGCGGTGCGTTCCACCGGGTTGAACGACGGGCCGACGAACCGTGGGAGGTCGAGGAGCACTGCGCGCCCCACGATGCCGTGGCGGGCCCAGTGGTCGATGCCGAGGCGGCTGTCTTCCTTGTCGAGGTCCTCGTTCTGCAGGCCCTGGTAGAAGCCGCGCGAGCCGAAGCGCACGTGCGTCAGCGCGTCGAACTGGCTGGAGGCCTGCAGGTAGAACCCGTCGAGCGAGTCGTCACCACCGCCCTGCGTCCGGTAGATGTGGTGCTCGTACGTCGTCCGGCCCTCGCTGCCGCGCGGGCGGTACGGCTGGTCGAGCGGCAGGTCGAGGTTGATGACCTTGCCGGTCTTGATCAGCTTCGAACTCTCGAGGACGTGGTCCGGCGTGAGCCAGTTGATCGTGCCCAGGTTGTCGTCTTTCCCGAAGACGTCCCAGGCGTGTCGCTCGTCGGTGTCCGGCACCAGCGGCAGATCCCGGTACGCCGGCACCTTGCTGAAGTCGAACTCGTGGTTCTCTCGCGGAATGATGATCGGCACTGGATGTCCCTCCCGGCCTAGCACGGCTACGTCACGCCCTTCGCGCCCCACGGGGTCGCCCAGGCGGAACAGGGGCGCCGTCGATGCCCGCTGCCGCGCCGTTCATATCAGAGCGGCGCGAGGAACGGAAGCGGTGTGCACAGTTGTGGACGCTCTGTGGATAACTTGGGCTGTGTTCTGGGCCGATCCCCCAGTTCGGAGGACAGCGTTAGCATGGCGAGCGCAGCGAAGGGATCAGACAACATGCCGCTCACGATCATTCACGCAAACGACGGCGAATTCGCCAACCGCACCGGTCAGGCCATCTTCGAAGGGGACGTCCGCGGCCGGAACATGGTCGACGCCTCCATGAGCAAGGACGTCACCGCCGCGTACGTCTTCTTCCAGCCCGGGGCGCGCACGCGGATGCACCGGCACACCAGCGACCAGATCCTGCTGATCACCAGCGGGGTGGGCATGGTCGGCGACGCCTCCGGGGATCAGCAGGTCGCCGTGGGGGACTGCGTGTTCATCCCCGCGAACGAGGACCACTGGCACGGCGCCGGAGACACCGGACTCCCGATGGCGCACGTCACCGTGCTGACCGCGAACAGCGAGACGACTGTTCTGTAGCCCCTCCCCCCAGCGCGGGGAGGGAGTCGGAACAAGCGAGGATGCGAGGGGCTGCGCCCCTCGCGCTCCGGGCCGAGTCGGGCGTGTTACCGCCCGGTCGGTACGAGTGATTCCTCGCTCCATGAGGAGGAAGCGGGCCGAGCGTATCCACGGCTGCTTCCGGCGGAGTCGACGGAAAACTGAGAAGGCGCCCCTCACGGGGCGCCTTCTTCGTGTGCGGGCGCTTCGACGACTACCCGGCGATCGCCCTGTGCGCTGCGGCGACCGCCGAGAACGCGCGGGCGATGCTCCCATCGCGGTCGTCCGGCTCGATGAGCGGGTGCGCGAGGATCTCCCCGCAGCCGTCCGCGATGTAGCCGCGCAGGCGCTCGGTGATCTCCGCCTCGGTGCCCGAGACCACCAGGTCGTCCAAGAGCGCGTCGCTGTAGCCCTCGTTCGCGCTCGGGAAGCCCGCCTCGCGGAACATGGCGAGGTAGAACGGCGACGACATGTAGCCGCCGAGCTGCTTGCGGGCGAGGTCGCGCACCGCCTCGCGGTCGCTCGACACCATGATCGGGACATGTGCGATGAGGGGCGGTGTTGCGCGGTTGGCGCGCTTCGCGCCCGCCGCCATCGCGGGCAGCGCCTGCGAGACCAGGTATTGCTTCGGGCACATCCACGAGATGGCGCCGTCTGCCAGCTGTCCGCATGCCTCGAACGACTTCGGCTGGAGTGCCGACGCGAGGAGCTCGAACGGCACCGGCTCGCGCCAGGTCGCGTTCGCGGTGACGTGCTCACCGACGAAGTCCACCTTGCCCGTCGTGCTCAGCGTGCGGATGACGGTGAGGTACTCGCGCAGTTGCGTGAGCGGGTGGTGGAACTGCGCGCCATAGCCGCGGGTCATGCCGGCCTGGTGCGACGGGCCAATGCCGAGGCGGAAGCGACCGGGGCTCAGCTGCTCGATGGTCATCGCCTGCGACGCGAGGATGATCGGGTGTCGGGGCCACGTCGGCACGATGGCCGTCCCCACGCGGATCTTCGAGGTGGTCGCGAGCGCGACGGCGAATGCCGTCGGCGTGTCCGCGCCGCCGGATCCGCCGATGGTCGACCAGGCGACGGGGACGCCTGCGGCCTCAGCCTGCTGCACCTGGGCGACGAAGTCACGCGCGTCGGTCGCCTGGATGGCTACGCCTACGGTTGGGGGCATGGTGTGGTCTCCTTCTGTACGCGTGGAGCGTGTTCGGCGCCATTCTAGCGGCGGATTCGGCGACGTCGGTGACGCGGGCAGCCGGGCTTGAAGTTCCCGACGATTGCGAACCTCCGGGGACGCTGTACTCTGCTCAGGCGCGCGGGGCCCCCATCGGCCCGCGGTGAGTGTGTGAAGGACGAAGCACGTGCCCATTCCATTCCGAACCGACAACGGCGAAGGCGTGACCTCGAGCACGGTCATGGTCGCTGGGAACAATGGTGAGCAGATCTCGGCCTACGTTGCCGTGCCGACGACGCCGGGCCCGCACCCCGGGATCGCGCTCATCCACCACGCTCCCGGGTGGGACGACTGGTACCACGAGGCGGCGCTCAAGTTCGCCCGCCACGGGTACATCACCGTCATGCCGAACCTCTACCACCGCCTCGGCCACGGCACGGTCGAGGAGGTTTCCGCGAAGGTGCGCGAGGCGGGCGGTATCGCTGACA
>CAIXBH010000291.1 GCA_903917615.1 uncultured Chloroflexota bacterium
AGGTCGCAGCCCGCGCGGACACGGCAGAGACGGCGCTCGCGACTGCCCAACAGGCCCACGCTGCGGTGGCCTCCGCCGCTGCGAAGCACGCCACTGTGGTTGCTGACCTGAAGGTCCGGCTGGCAAACGCCGAGGGCGCCGCCAAGGTCGCCACCGCTCAGCGCGTCATCGACGTCGCGACCGCTGAGGAGATTGCCGGGATGGAAGGGGAGTCGAGCGGGAAGCTCCTGGAGCGACTCCGCTCAACGGCTGCCGACCTCACCCGCGATAATGTTCGACTTCTCGCCGACAACAAGATCCTGGGCGACCGGGCTTCAGCCGCTGAGAAACGCGCCGCGAACGCTACGCGGACCGCCGACACCGCCCGCGAGACCGAATCGCGGGCGCTGCACGACCTCGACGTCCTGCGCCGGACGCAACAACAGCTGCTCGCAGGCCTGGGCGAGCACGAGAAGGAGATCGCGGAGGCGGCGGTGCGCAACACCCGCGAGGCGACAGAGTTGTCGCGAGGTCGAGCGGCCCTCGCTGTACAAGCCGGCCGCACGGGCGCCGACATCCTGCAGGCTCGACTCCTGATGTCAGCGGCCGATTCGCGAATGAGCACCGCGAACGACCGCATGTCCGGCGCGCACACCGCGGAGCGCGACGCCCTGGACACCATCCACGCTATCGGTCGTCAGAGCGACGACGCGGCCGCGCAGATCGCCGACGCGTACAACCACCTCGGCGCATGCTCCCGAGAGACGGCGGGGAACCAGTCGCTCATGCTGCGGGACGCGATGCTGTTCGTGGCACGTGACTCGGCGCAGTTCTCGCGCAACCTGCGCCACAACTTCGCTGCGTTGTTCCCGAACGGCGCCTCCGCCGACCAGGGACGCCAGGTGATGGACGTCTTCCGCCACGCCATGCGCGACCTCCTCGCAGCATCCGACGCGCCCTCAGATTCGGAGGACGACCGGCAGCGGCTCCGCATCGCGTCGGCGGCGGCCGACCTCGCTGGTCGCGCGACTCGGTCGGCCACGCGCGCCGACGCCACGTACTCCACGGAGGCGGCGGCCGCGCTACAGGAGCTCGACACTGGCATCACCGCGCTGCGCTCGGTGCAGGCACACCTCGCGCCACCTCGGGAGCCTGGGGCCACGTCGGCGCGGTGCGCGCGCGAGGACGACGACAGCACCGACATGGTGCCGTGCGCGCGCCCGATGTCCATCGAAGACATCGACCTCGACGACGATGACTTCGGCGGCGCCGCCGCAACGTGCTCCCCGGCACACGCACGCTCGCGCACGTGCGGTGATTCACCGGCCGCTTCGGACCCGGCCGGACGCGCCCCGGGCTACCGCATCAAGTGGGTCGCGCCGTCTTCGTGCGACGCCGATGCACCCTTCGAGCCCGCCCAGCCCTCCTACGCCGTGCCGCTCGGTGATGATCATGACTGCGCGATGGACTCGCGCATGCCACGTGCAGCCACCCGCGGGGCCCACTCGGCGGGCGGGAGCGCTTTCGCCGGTGTAACGAGCGCGTTCGGCTCGACACGCACGACGCACCGAGGCGACGCATCAATGGGGGCGCAGACGAACGCCGACGACGGTGGGCTGTCCGTCGCTCCGACGAACCCGCTGTCGTCGCAGAGCTCGCTCGGTAGAGCGGCCGGTCCTCGCTCCCACGGCCAGACGGGCACCTACGTCGTTCCCCGGTTCGACGCCTCGATGCCGGCAGTGCAGCCCGCGTCGTTCGCCCGCGCGCCGCTGTCGCACAGCAAGCCGCTGGGACCTCCGTCGATGGCGGCGACGTTCCCGCACTCGGCCGG
>CAIXBH010000292.1 GCA_903917615.1 uncultured Chloroflexota bacterium
GAGCAGCCGAGGGCTGCCGTCGCGCTGCGTGTGCTCCATGACCACCCAGATCTGCTGCGCGCGCGCGGCGAGGTCCATCGCACCGCCGATGCCACCCAGCTGGTCGAAGGGACCGGTGCTGACGCGCCAGTTCGCGAAGGTGCCGTCGCTGGCAACCTCGTAGGCGCCGAGGATGCTGACCTGGTTGAGCCCGCGCCGGATGAGCGCGAAGGAATCGGCGTGGTGCACGATCGCCGCACCCGGATTGATTGCGACGTACTCGACGCCAGCGTTCACGACGTCCGGGTCGACTTCCTCGCCGCTGATCACGGCGCCGTAGCCGATCACCCCGTTCTCCGAGGAGAACATGATGTCGCGCTCGGGCTCGACGTACGGCGGCACGCCGGTCGGCATGCCGACGCCGAGGTTCACGAGCCAGCCAGGCTGCAGCCGCTTCGCGATCGTCGCGGTCATCTGGTCACGGTTGAGACGCTGCTTGGTGGTCATGCGCGGTGTCCCCCAGCGGGCATAGCGATTCGGTGAGTGATGTGAGCTAGCGGAGCATCCGGAAGTAGCCGTCCGGCGGGATCTGGACCATGCGCTCGACGTATACGCCGGGCGTGTGCACCTGGTCGGCCGGGATCGCCCCGGCCGGCAGGATCGGTTCCTCGACCTCGACGATGGTGTGCTTCGCCCCCATCGCGAAGATCGGGTTGAAGTTCCGCGCGGCGAGCCGGTACACGAGGTTCCCGTTCACGTCGGCCTTCCAGGCACGAATGAACGCGTAGTCCGCGAGGATCGCGCGCTCCATGACGTAGGTCTCGCCATCGAACTCCCGCGTCTCCTTGCCCTCGGCGAGGAGCGTGCCGACGCCGGTCGGCGTGTAGAAGGCGGGGATCCCGGCGCCGCCGGCGCGGACGCGCTCGGCAAGGGTGCCCTGGGGCACGAGTTCAGCCTCGAGCGTGCCGGCGGCGATCATGTCGCGCACCTGCGATGGCCGGGAGGGGTGCGTCGGCGCGGTGAACGCCGCGATGACCTTTCGGACGCGGCCCGCGTCCACGAGCTCGGCGAGCCCCTTGCGGCCGTCAGCGGCCGGCGGGCCGGCGTTGCCGGCGCCGTTCGAGACGGTGGTGAGCCCCTTCGCGGTGCTGTGGTCGCAGAACGCAGTGAGGAGATTGATCGGCGTGCCCGGCCCGAAGCCCGGGATCAGCAACATGATGTTGTCGGGAATGTCCGCGACAGCCTCCGCCATGGAGGAGCAGATCTTCGGGCGGGGCATGCAACTTCCTCCATGACATTCGCGATGGGCTTGCGTATGGATATCAGCGTCCCGGAATGGGCGCAAGTTGACACGGATCCGGCCCAAAACGGGCCGGATCCGGCGTCACCGATGGGCGTGGCTCAGTCGGTGATGAGGTCCTCGCGACCAAGCAACTTCGCGGCGTTGTCGCGCATGATCTTCCGGTTCACCGCCGGGTCGATGTTGTACGTCTCCCAGTCCTTCAGCCAACGCTCGGGCGTGAGGACGGGCCAGTCCGAGCCGAACAGGATCTTGTCCTGGCAGATCGACCGGGCGTACTGGATCACCAGCGGGTCGAAGTACAGCGGAGACCACCCGCTCAGGTCCATGAACACGTTCGGCTTGTGGCGAATCATCGCGAGCCCCTCCTGCGCCCACGGGAACGAGGGGTGCGCGAGGATGATCTTGAGCTCCGGGAAGTCCGCCGCCACGTCATCCATGTAGGGGATCGGCTTCGTGTAGCCGAGCTTGATGCCGCCGCCGCCGGGAAGCCCGGCGCCCACGCCGGTCGTCCCCGAGTGGAACAGCACGATCAGCCCGAGCTCCTGGCACCGCTCCCAGATGGGGTAGTACTGCGGGTCGTTCGCGAAGAAGCGCTGCGACCCGGCGTGGAACTTCAGCCCCTTGAGGCCAAGGTCCACCACCTGGTCCAACTTGCGGATGGCGGCAGCGCCCTTGTGGACGTCGATCCCACCGAACCCGATGAACGCGTCCGGGTGCTTCTTCACGGCGTCGGCGACGAACTCGAGCGGCACGGGGGGGCTGCCCGTCACGGTCTCGTTGTCGGACAGAAGGAGCACGGCCATCATGTCGCGCTCGCGGTAGGACTCGGCCAGGGCGTCGACGTCCATCGGCCGCTGCTCGGCGGCGCGAGTGCCGAAGTAGCGCGACATCGCGCCGGATCGCTCGCGACTATGCGCGTCCATCATTTCGGGCGGGACGGGGATGTGGACGTGGATGTCGATGCCGCGAACCATGTGGCCTCTGCTCCGGGAGGGTCGCCTCCCCGCTCTCTGCTACGACGAATGTCATAGCCGCCGGCGGATAGTAAGGCCTCTCGGCCCGGAGATCACGAATCGGCACGGGCGAATCGCGCGCCGTGCCCCCCGCCCGGATGGCCACGGACAGGCGGGATGTGCGCAATCAGTTGAGGGCAGGCGGACTACCCGCCATGGCTGCACCCCATGACCTGAAGCGCGCGCCGGACATTCTCGATCTCGAGTTCGAGGTTGGCGCCGCCGGGCCCCGCGTCCGCGAATGTCGGCCCGTCAGAGAGTGGCAGCGACACGCTCGCGCCGGACACCACCGGCCGTCCGATACCTCGCTGCACGGACAGCGCCTCGAGCATCTGGTGCAGTTCGTGACACTTCGCGTTGTGCTCGTGAGCCATTGGTCGCCGACCTTCCTGCCCGACGGGGACTCCCCGTGGTGATCGAAGGTTCGCATGTCGCACAGCAGGGGCCGGAGTCAAACGTCCCGCCACGTGGAGGCCGTTCGCCTACCCTTCACGCCCCTCAGCTGTCGCTGAGTTCGTGGAAGAGCTCCTCCTCCTGCGCGTTGTGCAGGCGGAGGACGGCGTGGAGCCCGTACAGCAGGCGCTGGAAGTCAGCGCGTTCGGCAGGCGTCGGGCCATCGGCCGCGACATGCTCCTGGAGCACCGCGAACTCGCGCGTGCGCAGCTCGAGCTCGTGATGTGTCCGGCTAAGCGGAGCGAGCGGGTCGTCGCCGCGCATCGCCGCCGACAGCACCGGGTAAACCCGCCCCTCGTCGTCGCGCTCGTGGGGGAGCAGCACGTCTTCGATCAGATGCCCGACGTCAGCGAGCAGCGCCGACGCCTCCGGCCCGGAGAGCTGGTCGAGTTGCCCCGCCGCGTCTCGCAGGCGATCGACCTCGGCCTCAATCGAACGATGCTCGAGTCGCAGCGCCCGGATGAACGCGGGGTCGACGCTGCCACGAAGGCGCCGTTGCGGCAGCCCCTGGAGCGCCCGCAGCGCCCAGAGGATCGCGGCCGCGTCGATGCCCTCCTGGAGCAAGGCACCGCCCACCGGCGCCAGCAGACCGACAGCGGCTGCTCCCATGGCGACAAACGCCAGCCCCATGCCGAGCAGGACGCTCTCGCGCGCGATCCGACGCGTGCGCTGGGCGATGCGCACCGCCTCCTCCAGACGGTCGAGACGGTCCACCGCGATGACGATGTCCGCGGCCTCCGAGGAAGCGGTCGCGCCGCGCGCGCCCATCGCGACCCCGACGTTCGCGCTGGCGAGGGCAGCCGCATCGTTGATGCCATCCCCCACCATCACCGTGATCGCACCCGCATCGCGCGCTGCGGCGACCGCGATCACTTTCGATTCCGGCGACTGCTCGGCCAGGATGCGGTCGACACCGATGGCGGCACCAACGGCCGTCGCGGCCTGCTCCCGGTCACCGGTGACCATCACCATCTCGCGCATCCCGAGGCGTCGCAGGGCGCGGATCGTCCGCGGAGTATCGGGACGGATGGGATCGTCGAGGAGCAACGCGCCCACGAGCACACCATCGACGGCCACGACGACGCTCGAGCCGCCGTGACGCGCGAGCCGGCGTCGGAGCGCCTCGGCTTCGTCGCCGCCCGCCTGGCCCGAGACCCAGCGCATACTCCCGACGGCGAGTCGATGTCCTTCGACGACACCGTCGATGCCACCACCTGCCACCTCCGCCGAGGCCGTTGGGAGGGCGAGCGTGAGGCCCCGATCGCGCGCCGTGCGGACGACCGCCGCAGCGAGGACATGAGACGACACCTGCTCGAGCGATGCGGCGAGCCGGAGGACAGACTCCGCGTCGAGCGTCCCCGTGACCGCGACATCCGAGAGACGCGGGGCGCCCATCGTGAGCGTGCCGGTCTTGTCGAAGAAGAGGACCTGGGCCTGCGCCAGTGCCTCGAGCGCGCCGCCGTCGCGGACGATGATGCCGCGCCGCGCACAGCGTGAGATCCCGGAGACGACGGCGATAGGCGCGGCGAGCAGGAGCGGACACGGGGTCGCCACCACCAGCACCGCGAGGGCCCGCACCGGATCCCCTGAGTAGGCCCACGCCCCCCCGGCCACGGCGAGTGTGAGCGGGACGAAGAGCGCCGCGTAGCGATCCGCCATCCGGACGAACGGCGACTTGCGCTCCTGCGCGCTCTCGACCAGCCGGATGATCCCGGCGTAGGTGCTCGCCTCCGCGGTCGCGAGGGCCTGCATGAGGAACGGTGCACCCGCGTTCACACCACCGCTCGAGACCGCGTCGCCGATTTCGCGCTCAACCAGACGCGACTCCCCCGTCAGCGCCGACTCGTCCAGCGTCGCCACCTCGAGCGTGCGCCCGTCGACCGGGACGCTGTCCGACTCCTTCACGAGCAGGCGATCGCCGATCTGCACCTGGTCGACGGAGATGTCCGTCAGGACATCTCCGTCCATGCGGTGAGCGACGTGCGGTGCGCGCTTGAGCAGCGCAGAGAGCTCGCGCTCCGCCCGGCCCGCGGCGTACTGCTCGAGCGCTGCGCCCGTGGAGAGCATCAGGGCGATGACCGCTCCGGCGAGGTATTCGCCGAAGGCCAGCGCACCAGCCATCGCGAGAATCGCGATGAGATCGACACCGGCGTTCCGGTGCCAGAGTTGCCGGGCGGTATCAACAAGGAGCGGCAGCAAGGCGATGCACGAGATGCCGATCCAGAGGCCATCCGCGACGCGGCTGACTCCTGCCGCCTGCAACGCGAGCCCGCCGACAAGTCCGACGGCGGTCAGCAGCAGAAGCGCCCGTGTCATCCGCGGTGAATCAAGCATGGCAGCCTCGAGAGAAATCCGTTGCGACCGGCGATCGACGCACACAGCGATACGGAGATGGTGCGATCCGGTCGCTAACGCTGATCACAGCATTGCACACGCACCGTCGAATGCCGGTACGCGGTATCGACTGGCCCTCGTGCACCTCCACATCGCACGCATGCCCGCGGCACATCAGTTCACGGCATCCGCGCGAGCGAACACGCGGCGGAGCGCGAGGACGGAAAGCACGAGCATCCCGATGCACGAGATCACGAGAAGCGGGGTGTCATGGTCGTAGCCATAGATCGTGAACAGCCCCTCGTAGGTCGTGCGGTCGAGCGCGAGGAACGCGATCACGCCGGCGGCCATGAGGGTGCCCGCCAGCGAGACCACTCCGAGGACGCGCCCGAGCCACCACGTGTCGAACCACTCAGCCAGCGCGGCCGCGCCGGCAGCGGCAAGCAGGAACCCGCCCGCATCGTCTGGCGCCCACGCCATCGAAAGGACAAAGGCCCCCGCGACGAGCATGTCCGTTGCGATGCGCCGGATGAGGGCACGCCATGCGAACGGCCGCGGAGGGTGCGCGGCGCGGGCGCGCGCGACCTCGTCACGCACGCGCTGGGCGATCTCCGCGTATCGGTCGGCGGGGCAGAACAGGCGCGTCATGCGCAGCCCGAGATCGCGCACCTGAATCACATGGTCCTGCGGGTAGAACGTGACGTGATTCACCGCTTCCCAGCGGACCAATGTCTCCTCGCGCGACTGGGCAAGCAACGCTGAGCCGATCGCCCCACCGCGTCCCGACAGCAGCGCGAGCACCATGACGACCTTATTGATCTTCCGGACACGCGCGCCCGCAGTCACGCTCATGCCCTCGGCGTCCACTGTGAACGTAGCGTCGACGCTCGAGCCGAGCACGACGAGTGCGATCAACTCGAAGAGCACCCAGA
>CAIXBH010000293.1 GCA_903917615.1 uncultured Chloroflexota bacterium
ACCTGCACCTCCACCTGCTGGGGGGGCGCGCTCTGCAGGGGTTCGGATAGCCTCGCGTAACGGCGATCACAGGCGATCTCTACCGTTTCTCTGCTTTCCACGCCTGTCGGCGGCGCGCGCCGCCGACCTATGATCCCGCGAGTCGTGCCTGCTGGGGCATTCCCCGATGGGAGTTGCCGGGGCGGGCGGCTAGCGTGGCTTTCGAACGCCGAGATGCGCCGCAACCCCGAGGAATGACATGTCCCAGGCGGCAATGGACACGCCCCCGACGCCGATGCTCGGCGCGGAGGGGCTCGTCACCGCGCTGCTCTACTCCGTCTCGCATGACCTGCGGTCGCCTCTGCTTACCCTCTCGCTGTCTGCGGAGCTGATCGACGAGTCCGTCGGCGAGGTGCTGCGGACGGACGGCTCGGGACGCGGCACGATCGCGCTGGACGCGCTCCGCCACGGCGCGCGTGACCTCGAGCGCATGGTGCAGGCCCTCGCATCGCTATCGCGTGCCTATCGGCGGGAACTGGGCGTCGGGCGCGCTGCGCTGCGCTTACTGCTCGGCGGCCACCTCGTGATCTCCGACGAGGACGAGCTCGACACGCGCCTCGTGCTGGTCGACCCGATCTCCGTGCGCGAGGTGATTGACGCCTGCTGCGGTGACGACCCCGCTGAGATCCACGTCTCGCTCACGCCACGCCACGCGATCCTGCTGTTGCCATCTCCGCCGGCGCTCGGTGACCTGCGCGGCGCCCCGCTGCTCCGTCTGGTTGAGGGTCTGCAGCGTCACGCGGGCGGTGTCCTGGAGGCCCTCGCGGCGGGACAGGTGATGCTCGAGCGGCAGGGCTCGGCGCTCGACCTGCAGGAGGCGGGCGTCCGGCTCTGGCTGCCCCGCGCCGGGGCGGCCGCCGAATGACCGGGCTCCCATCGACGATTGCCGTGGTCGATGACGACGCAGATCACCTGCAGATCGCACGCCTCGTCCTTCGACAGCTGGCTCCGGGCGCGACGGTGATGACCTTCGGGTCGCGCCGGGACCTCCTCGGCGCCCTGGCAGAGGTCGAGCGCGGCGCACTGGTGTTCATCGATCGCCGGCTGGGGGCGGAGGACTCGTTCGACGTCCTTTCGGACCTCGGGCAGCGGCGTCCGGATCTCGCGCTGGTGATGGTCTCTTCGGCGCTGTCGCCGTTGGACCGGGCGCGCGCCGTGCAGCTGGGCGCGCACGATGCATGCGAGAAGCCCGCATCCATTGCTGGCTGGCGGGCGCTCCTCGGCCGTGTCGTCGAGGATGCCGACGAGACGCAGCGCGCCGCCTAGCCAACTTCCGGCCACGAGACGGCTACGACAGCAAGACCACCTTGGCGATGGTGAAGTAGATCACCAGGCCGGTCACGTCCGAGAGCGTGGCGACGAACGGCGCGGACGCGCTCGCGGGGTCGAAGCCCAGCCGCCGCAGCACGAACGGGAGCATCGAGCCGCTCAGCGTGCCCCACGTCACCACGCCGACGAGGCTCAGACCGACCGTGATCGCGACGCGCGCGTAGACCTCGCCGTAGGAACCGAAGAGTTCCTGCCACGTGAGGATGCGGATGATCCCGATCGCGCAGAGGATGCCGCCGAGGGCGAAGCCGCTGAGCAACTCGCGGCGCGCGACGCGCCACCAGTCCCGCAACCGCACCTCGCCCAGCGCCATCGCGCGGATGATCAGCGTCGTCGCCTGTGAGCCCGAGTTGCCTCCGCTCGAGATGACGAGCGGCACGAATAGCGCGAGGACGACCGCACGCTCGATCTCGTGCTGAAAGACGCCCATCGCGGTCGCCGTGAGCATCTCGCTCAGGAAGAGCACCGAGAGCCAGCCTGCACGCTTGCGGATCAGGGTGCGCAGCGCCGTGTGGAAGTACGGCATGTCGAGGGCCTCGACACCACCCATCTTCTGGATGTCCTCGGTCGCCTCGTCCTGAATGACGTCGAGCACGTCGTCGGCGGTGACGATGCCCTTCATCAGGCCCTCGGCGTCCACGACAGGAAGCGCGAGCATCGTGTGGCGGCGGAACAGCGCCGCGACCTCCTCCTGGTCCATGTCCTCGCGCACCGCGATGACGTCGCGCTGCATGAAGTCGCGGATCGTCTGCTCGGGCCGCGCCGCGAACAGGTCGCGGAACGAGACGATGCCGAGCAGGTGCTCCGAGTCGTCGAGCACGTACATGTAGTACGTGAGGTCCACGCGCCGGTCGCGCTGTCGGCGCAGGTAGGAGATCGCCTGAGCGGCGGTCATCTCCGGACGCAGCCGCACGTAGCGCGGGTTCATCTTCCCGCCGGCGTCGTCCTCCTCGTAGACGAGGAGGGCCTGCACTTCCGCACGCGACACGGTGTCGAGCATGCCAAGGAGCGCCTCGCGGTCGTCGTCCGGCACGTGCTGGATCAGGTCGGCGGCGTCGTCAGGCGCCAGGAGGCGCATCCAGATGCGACGCTCGCTCGACGGCAGGTTCAGGACCAGCGCGGCCTGTTCCGCGACGGGGAGCGACAGGAAGAAGTCGCTCGCATTCGCGCGATTCATCGACTGGAAGAGTTCGAGCCGTTCGCCGAGATCGAGCGCGGACCAGCGCTCCGCGAGCAGATCCTCGGGCTGGGGTTCGGCCAGGATGACGGTGTCGATGAGGCCAGACGGCGTCGTGCCGAAGGGCTCGCCGCCCTCGATGGACTCTTGCATGCGCACCTCCCCGCCTCGGGGGGCGCAGCACGCCGACCGAGGTGTTTACGGGTTAGACAAGCCGGTACTGCTGGGATCGCCCACGACGGTCCTCCGTGACGCCTCGATGGTACCCCCGGGGGGGCGAGGGTCAAACAACGGGGTGTTAACAGGCGTGCGGCGATTCTCGGGCGCCCTTGCGGCGGTACGATGGCGTTGGGCCTGTAGCTCAGCGGTTAGAGCGGTCGGCTTATATCCGACTGGTCCCAGGTTCGAATCCTGGCGGGCCTACCAATGGCTCCGGGCCGACCCCCGGCGATGGAGTGTCCTGTGCGCGACCGCATCCGCGAGGCCCTTGCCGCTCACCAGCCGGTCGAGTTGCCGGTCGAGGGCCACCACGCCTCCGCCGTCATGCTCCTGCTCTACGAGGAGGCGGGCACCGAGCACATCCTCCTGCAGGTGCGTGGCGCCCGCGTCGAGCAGCACGCAGGCGAGATCAGCTTCCCCGGCGGGCGGCGCGATCCGGGCGACGCCACGCTCCTCCACACCGCCCTCCGCGAAACCCACGAGGAGATCGGTGTGCAGCCGCACGAGCTCGAGGTGATGGGACAGCTTGACGACACGATCGTGCTCTCCTCGAATCACCTCATGCGCCCGTACGTCGGCGCGTTCCTCGGTGCCCCGCGCGAGTTCGCGACAGCCGCCGCCGAGGTGCACGAGTTGCTGCGCGTCCCGCTGGATCACCTGCGCTCGCCCGAGGCGCACGGCGAGTTCGTCGTCGACCGTCGCGGGGAGTTGGCCGTCATGCCGGCTTACCGCTTTGGCGAACACGTGATCTGGGGCGCGACGTATCGCGTCCTGAACCAGTTCCTGAGCGTCTGCGAAGGGCTCGATTCATGACGATTCTGCTCGTTCGCCATGCGCAGTCCGCGGGCAACGCCGCCGGCGTCCTTTCCGGGGCCGCCGATTTGCCGCTCACGGATCTCGGACGGGCACAGGCAGCCGCGCTCGGCGAACGCCTGACGTCGCTCTCGATTGCGGCCGTCTACGCGAGCCCGCTCACGCGCGCCCGCGACACGGCGCAGGCCACCGCGGATCGCGTCGGCCTGCCAGTAACGATCGTCGATGGCCTGCGCGAAGCAAGCCTCGGAGCGGCCGAGGGCCTCAGCTGGGCCGAGATCCGCGACCGCTGGACGCTCGGCTCCGGTGCCACGTGGGCGGACGCGATCCCGGGTGCAGAACCCGGCGGCGAGGTGCGCGCACGCGTCTCGGCGACCATCGACGAACTGCTGGAGCGGCACCCCGACGAGGTCGTCCTCTGCGTGAGCCACGCCGGCACGATCACGCACGCGTTGCAGCATGTCCTCGGGACGCCGCTCGATGTCGGGCTGCGGTTCACCGTCTATCACGCGGCGCTGAACGTCATCGAGCAGAGCCGCAGCGGCCCGGTGCTACTCACCCTCAATGATCGCTGTCACCTGGAACTGCTCGACGCCTGATCGGCGTCCGGCGAGCCCGCCCGCTACGCCATCGGCGCCTGGGTGGGGGCTGAGCCTTCGGTCGGCTCCGGCACGTTGTGGAAGACGCGGAAGCGGGTGCGTGGTGGCAGCAGGGCCTCCTCACCGCTGATCGCGGAGCGCGTCGCGACGACGGCGCGGACGGTGTGTCCGACGACGCTCACGCTGGCCTGGTAGGCGTCCATCTCGGAAACGGCGCGCGTCACGCTGTCCGCTGATGGCGCCTGAATCGCGAAACGCGCGTGGCGCGGATCCGCGACGACGAGCGCGACACCGGCGATGTCCGGCTGGCGTTCCAGCAGCAGCGCGATGTGCATAAGGTCTGCCTGGCCGCGGAACGGCCCGATCTCGAGCTCGAAGGGAACGGCGCCTTCGGGCGACGGCGCGCCCGCGGGAGCGTCGTCGATGTCGTCGCAAATGCATGGCCCACCGGCCAGGCAGCCGAGGCAGCAGTACCCCTGGTCGTCCAGGATGATCGGGTCCCGCAGGATGAGGCGCGCGCACTCCGCGCACCGCAATCCAGGGTCAGGGGTGACACGACTCGCCGTCATGAGTGGAGATTCGCACGCAACAGGTGCACCGGCGCATGAAGAGCAGGTTGAGATCGGGTAAATGCGCCGCCCCGACAGGTTCAAGACAGGGGCGCCAGACCGGTCCCCGCACCCGTTTCTACACCAGTTCGAGGTGGGCCACGGTGACGCCCTCGCCCCCCTCAGCCCGCTCCGCGGTCTCGTAGCTCTTCACCAGGGGGTGCCGGTCGAGGAGCTCCCGGACCGCCCGACGCATGGTGCCCGTCCCCTTGCCATGGATGAGGAGCACCCGCGGCCGCCCGCCCCGGACTGCCCGGTCGAGGAACTCCTCCACCCGGGGCAGCGCCTCCGCCAGGGTCTGGCCGCGCACCTCGATCGAGGGGCCGACGTCGACGGGCTGCGAGACCGCGATGGTCGTGTGCACGAGCCGCTCGAGGGGCGCCGCGTCGCCCGTCCGCTCTACCTGGTCGAGGCGGGCCCGGGTGCGCAGCGCGCCGAGTTGCAGATCGAAGGCGCCATCCTCGTCGGGCTCCGTCAGCGCCTCGCCGGCTGTGGATACGCCGCGGAGCCACACCCGTGCGCCGGGGTAGACGTCGACCGGCCCTGCGGGCGGGAGCGCTGGCGTTTCCGGCTCCTCAGGCACCCACTCCAGCCGCTCGACCGCGCGCGAGGCCCGCTCGTAGTCCGCGGCCGCCTGCTCGAGCCGTGCCGCCTCCACCTCGCGCTTCGTCCGCTCGATGTAGCGCGAGACGTCGCGCAGGTCGCGGCGCACGCGCGTGCGCGCGTCTTCCCGGATCTGTGCGACCTCCGCGTCGAGCGCGAGCCGCTGCTCGCGCCACTCGTCCCGCAGCCGTTCCGCCTCGGCGGCGGCCGCCGCGGCGCGCGTGGACGCTTCCTCGGCTTCCGACAGCTGCGACCGCAGGTCGCCGAGCAGCCCCTCGAGGTCCTGCTCCTCGCGCGAGAGCCCGGAGCGCGCGGCGGCGATGACGTCGTCCGGCATGCCGAGGTTGTGCGCGATGGCCAGCGCGTTCGACTGGCCCGGCAGGCCGATCGTCAGGCGATACGTCGGACGGAGTGTCGCGAGGTCGAATTCGACGGAGGCGTTCGTCACGCGCGGCGTGTGGTGCGCGTAGACCTTCAGTTCGCTGTGGTGCGTGGTCGCGATGAGCGACACGCCGCGCGAGATCAGCCGGTCCACGATAGCGATGCCGAGGGCGGCGCCCTCGGTCGGGTCGGTGCCCGCGCCCATCTCGTCGAGCAGCACCAGCGACCCGCGGTCCGCGCGCTCGATGATGTCGATGATCGCCGTGATGTGGCCCGAGAACGTGGACAGCGACTGCTCGATGGACTGCTCGTCGCCGATGTCCGCAAAGACCTCGTCGTACACGGGCACCTGCGAGCCGGCGGCGGCCGGGACGGGAAGTCCGGCCAGTGCCATCAGGCACAGCAGGCCCGCGGTCTTGAGCGCGACCGTCTTGCCGCCCGTGTTGGGTCCGGTGATCAACAGGGCGTCGTAGTCGCCACCGACCACGATGGTGTTCGGGACGACATCGCCCGAGAGCAGCGGGTGGCGGGCGTCGATCAGACGCAGTTCGCCGGGCGCGTCGACCAGCCATGACTGGCGCGCGCTCGTCGCGTGCAGGTCGCGCGCGTTCAGTGATGCGGCGAGCCGGCCCTTCGCCTGCGTCATGTCGAGGTGACCGAGGCGCGTCACGGCCTCGTCGATGTCGGCCTCCGCCTCCCCGACGGCGCTCGACAGGTTGCGGAGGATCCGCTCGATCTCGTGGCGCTCCTGCAGCTGCATCTCACGCCACTCGTTTCCGAGCTCGACGACGGCGAGCGGCTCGATGTAGAGCGTCGCGCCGCTGGCGGAGGTGTCGTGGACCACGCCGCGCACGGCGCCGCGGAAGTCGGCCTTCACCGGCAGCACATAGCGCCCGTCGCGCATGACGACGATGGAGTCCTGCAGCGCGGTGCGCAGCGTGCTGGAGGAGACGAGCGCCTGCATTCGCTGAACGAGGCGCTCATGCGCTGCGTTCAGTGCGTGCCGGATGGAGGCGAGCTCCGGGCTCGCGCTGTCGCGCACGGTCCCCTGGTCGTCGATCGCGTCCTCGATCAGCGCGCGCAGTGGGCCGAGCTCGGGGATCGCGCTCGCCATGTTCGCGAGTAGCGGCACGGTCTCGACCACCCGCACCAGGGCGCGCCGCGCGAGCCCCGCGGCGCGCGCCAGCCCGGCGACGTCCTGCAGTTCCGGCGGCGTGAGCGTCGCACCGCGGGCTGCCGCCCGGGCGCGCTCCCGGACGTCGCGCGCGCCACCCATCGGGATGCCGATGCCGAGCCGCTCCAGCGTGACCGCCTCGGCCGTCTCGCGCTGCGCGCGCACGACGGTGCCGATGTCGCTCGAGGGCCGGAGGGCATGCGCTGCCTCGCGCCCCGCCGACCAGGCGGTCAGGGCGGCCAGCCGTTCGATGACGGCCGGGAACTCCAGTGCGGTGAGGGTCCTATCGTCCAGGGCGGTGCCCCTCGTCCGCGGTCGCATCAATACGACATAACACTACCGACAGGTAGCCGTACCAGGTGCAGGAGTCCTCGACCGCGGTCGGGAGCAGGTCCACGCCGTCCAGCGAACGGCGCACGCGCTCGCGGGTGTCGAGGGCGCGCGCGGCGGTTTCGTCGGGGTGCGAGTGGCCCGTGCTCATGCGGCGCTCCGAGGCGAGGAATGGCGTCTGGTGACCCCTCAATTGTAGGTCGGGCGGCCATGTTCGATTGTGAGCGGGAGGTGATCGCGCAGCGGCGCGGATCGGCGCATCATGTCGCTTCGTTGACCGTATCGGGCCGCTCCGCAAGGATGGGCTGGCCCCCAACCCGACACCCGATTCGAGGAGCGAACGTGACGAACCTCCGCATTCCCGGCCCGACCCCAGTTCCCGAAGTAGTGGCGCAGGCCGGCGCCGCCGAGATGATCAACCACCGCGGCCCCGAGTTCGCCGCGATGATGAAGCGCACCAACGAGGGCGTGAAGAAGGTCTTCCAGACCGCCAACGACGTCATGACCCTCACGTCCTCCGGCACGGGTGCCATGGAGGCTGCGGTCGTGAACCTCGTCGCCGCAGGCGACGAAGTGCTGGTCGTCTCCATCGGTGAGTTCGGCGACCGCCTCATCAACCTCGTCAACATCTACGGCGGCAAGTGCACCGAGCTCAAGTTCGAGCAGGGCGTTGCGGCGGACCTCAACCAGATCGAGGCGACGCTCAAGGCGAACCCCGGCATCAAGAAGGTCCTGATCACGCACAACGAGACGTCCACGGGCGTCACGCAGCCGATCCTCCCGGACCTCGCGAAGGTCGTGCACGCGATCGACGGTCTCCTCATCGTCGACGCGATCTCGTCGCTCTCCTCGGTCCCGGTCAAGGTTGACGAGTGGGACCTCGACGTCGTGCTCTCCGGCTCGCAGAAGGGCTGGATGACGGCCCCGGGCCTCGCGTTTGTCTCGATGAACGAGCGGGCGTGGGCGATTGCGGACGCAAACAAGCAGCCGCGCTTCTACTTCGACCTGCGTCGCCACCAGCGCTCCGCCGTCAACGGCCAGACGCCGTGGACGCCCGCCGTCTCCGTGTGGTTCCAGCTCGACAAGTCGCTGGAGCTGATGTTCGCGGAGGGCATGGACAACATCTACGCCCGGCACCACCGCCTGGGTCAGATGACGCGTAACGGCGTGAAGGCCATGGGCCTCCAGCTGCTCGCGACCGAGGGTGTCGAGTCCGACACCGTCACCGCGATTCGCCTGCCTGAGGGCGTGGACGGCGAGAAGCTGCTCCAGGTCGCGCAGGACGACTTCGACACGGTGTTCGCCGGCGGGCAGGGCTCGCTGCGCGGCAAGATCATCCGCTTCGGTCACCTCGGCCACGTGCACGAGCCGGACATCGAGGCGGGTCTCGAGGCGCTCAAGGGCGCGCTCGCCAAGGTTGGCTTTAAGGGATAGGAACCGCGCGATACGTCGCGGGGGCGGGGGCGCTCGATGGCTAAGGTCCTGGTCGCTGATTCGATCGCACAGGAGGGCATTGACCTCCTCAAGAAGTATCACGACGTCGAGGTCAAGACGGGCCTCAAGGAAGACGAGCTCTGCGAGGCCGTCAAGGACGCCTCCGCGCTCGTCGTGCGCAGCGCAACGACGGTGACCGCGAAGGTCATCGCCGCCGGCACCCACCTCGAGGTCATCGCGCGCGCCGGGGTCGGCGTCGACAACGTCGACGTCGACGCCGCGACCGAGCACGGCGTCATCGTCGTGAACGCGCCGCTCGCGAACACGATGTCCGCTGCGGAGCACACCTTCGGCCTGATGCTCGCGCTCGCGCGCAACATCCCGCAGGGGCACGCTTCGCTGCAGGCGGGCCGCTGGGACCGCGGCAAGTACATGGGCATCGAGCTCAGCGGCCGTACGCTCGGCATCGTCGGCCTCGGCCGCATCGGCACCGAGGTCGCGAAGCGCGCCAAGGCCTTCGAGATGCGCGTCCTCGCCTTCGACCCGTACGTCTCCGACGAGCGCTTCAGCGCCCTCGGCATCGAGCGCCGCACCCTCGAGGAGATCCTCGCGGAGTCGGACTTCGTCACGCTCCACACGGCCCTTCAGGCCGAGACGCGCGCCCTGATCAACTCCGACCGCCTGGCGGCCGCGAAGAAGGGCATCCGCATCATCAACGCGGCCCGTGGCGCGCTCATCGACGAGGAGGCGCTCGCCGCCGCCGTCGAGTCGGGCCAGGTCGCCGGTGCTGCCATCGACGTCTTCTCCGAGGAGCCGGCCGTCGGCAACATCCTCACGAAGAGCGACAAGATCGTCGTGACGCCGCACCTCGCGGCCTCGACGGTCGAGGCGCAGGACCGCGCAGGCGTGGACGTGGCCGAGCAGGTCATCGACATCCTCGCCGGCGGCGCGGGCCGCTTCCCGGTGAACATCCCGACCGTCGCCCCGGAGGCGATGGCCGTGGTGGGCCCGTACATCGACGCCACGCAGGCGGCGGCGCGTCTCGCGCGGCAGCTCGCGAGCGGCAACCTCCAGAAGATGCGCGTCGAGTACCGCGGCGAGATCGCGAACCACCCGACCAACCCGCTCAAGCTGGCGGCAGTGGTGGGCATGCTCGACCAGGTCACGGACGAGAAAGTCTCGCCGGTCAACGCGCTGGCGCTCGCCGGCTCGCAGGGCCTCCGCATCGAGGAGGAGAGCGGCGCTGCCGTGGACCCGTACGCCAGCCTCGTGACCGTGGTCGCGGGCACCAGCACCGGCGACGAGCGCGTGTCGGCCACGACCACGGCCGATGGCGTGCGCATCGTGCGCATCAACGACTACAGCGTGGACGTCCGCCCCGGCGGCTCGCAGCGCTTCCTCGCGATCGAGAACACGGACCGCCCGGGCACCATTGGCCGGGTCGGCACCCTGATGGGCCAGCGCGATGTGAACATCTCCTCGATGTCCGTCTCGCCCGGCTCGAAGGGCCGAGCGCTCATGCTCATCGGCATCAACCGCGTCCTCACCGACGCCGAGGTGACCGAGGTCCGCGCCCTCGACGGCATCGACGAGGTCCGCCAGATCCAACTCTAGCCTCGAGCCCTTGCAGACAACGACGAGGGGGCCGCAAGGCCCCCTCGTTGTGTGTGGCGCGAAGTCGTAGGAGCCCTCACCCCAGCCTCTCCCATAAATGGGAGAGGAGTCATCGCCATGCACGAATGGTCGAGAGCGGGCGCTCGCTCGTGGTGCGGACGCGCTCCGTCGTTCTCGTTCCGATCCCTCTCCCATCCATGGGAGAGGTTAGGTGAGGGCTTCTGCTCCGCTAGTCGTCCAGCCGGTTGAACACGATCCCCGTCGCGAGCTTCGGGTAGAAGTACGTCGTCTTCTGCGGCATCACCTCGCGCTCCGCCGTCACATCCATAACCTGCTCGATGCGCGTCGCGTTCACGAGGAACGCCAGGCGCGCCTCGCCGCTGGTGACCGCCTCGTGCGCCTCGTTCGCGTCCTCCGTGAATGTGACTCGCTCGCCCGCCGCGAGCGCCGCGCGGTCGATGCCGAAGAGCGGCGTCAGCACCGTCTCCGTCAACACGATCGTGTCGAGCCGCTTCGAGGCCTGCGACAGGCCGGCCGGCATCGCCGCGTCGATCGCCTCCTGCGAGCGAGCGGTCGCGATGTGGATCGACTGCGGGCCCTCGACGCCGAGGATCGCGAACGTGCTCGGG
>CAIXBH010000294.1 GCA_903917615.1 uncultured Chloroflexota bacterium
CTCGGCGCGATCGCACGCGGTGCGGGCGCGGCGATCGTCGTGGACGACAACCTCGGCTCGACGGCGCACGCGCTGACGCGCGCGAGCGCGGTGCTGCGCAAGGCGGCGCTCGCCGCCGACGCGGGCGAGCTCGTCGCGCGCCCGAACGTCGGCCACGAGGTCGGCGACGTCGTCGCGATCACCGATGCCACGCTCGGCCTCGACACCACGCCGTTCCGCGTGCGCGCGCTGCGCCTCGAGTACGTCGCGTCGGGGCCTCGAGGCCCGCGCTACGCGATGACGCTATCGCTCGGGCCGGTGTAGGAAGAGGTGTGGCGATGTTCAACATGGAACGAGGCACGCTGCTCGCGTTCGACTCCGGCGCCTACACCGCGACGGTGCAGCTCGCGGGATCGCTCACCTCGGCGGTCGAGGGCGTTCCGGTCTCCCGCGCAATCGCGAGTGGCGCGATGCTCACCGGTCGCCGCGTCTCCGTCGCGATCTTCGACGCCGCGAATCCCCTCGACGCGATGGTGGTGGGGGTGTTCTAGATCCCCGCCGAGGCGCACGATTGCGGTGGGGAGGGTCCGGCCGTGACGACCGAATCAGACGACGACCGGCGGAAGCGCCTGTGGGAAGCGGCGCAGAAACGGGAAGCCGACTTCTACAACGAGCACATCCTGTCAGGGAACTTTCCACCGGAAGACCTGGAGGAGTGGATGCGCCTCGACGCCGAGGCCGATCGCCTGAAGGCGGAGTGGCATGCCGGGCTCCGCAGCTAGCGGTTCGTGACACGTGTCGTGGGCCCGCTCACCTCGGCAGTCGAGGCGTCCCGGTCTCCCGCGCGATCGCGAGCGGCGCGATGGTTCCCGGCCGCCGCGTCTCCGTCGCGGTATTCGACGCCGCGAATCCCCTCGACGCGATGGTGGTGGGGGTGTTCTAGATCGCCGTCGTGAAACGCCTCAGGGACTGGGATGCTGGGCGACTCTGACGAGATCCCGCGTCAGTGTCTCGACGGAGTCTGGCCACAAAGGTTGCGCGCGCGCGACGGAGTCCGCTGTTGTTCCGGCGCCGGGCTCCACTGTCACTTTTACCATTGTGTTTCCGACGAGCGCGTGAGCCGTAGTCGAGATGCCGCAGTACGCCTTTTCAGGCGTCGGCGCGCAACCTGTCTTCCAGAGTTCAGTTTCAACGTTCGCTTCATCTGCCCCTGGGATATCAAGAGCATGTTGCTCGATTACTGATCCGCCGCTCGTGCGCGCAAGTGCTTTCGCGTCGGCTCCGCTGCGATACTCGCTGACTTCCAGCCACGCGTGGGCGCTTTCGGTACTCCCACACCTTCGTTCAGTGACAGACTTTCGAGCGAAATTGCGAAACGGCAGAACGCCGAAAAGACGCTCTGGCCAATAAGCATCTCCGGTGTAGCGTCCGCTTCCAACGCGGTCAGCCGTCGGTCCGGGGCTTGCGTCGACTCGTATCGGTATCCCAGCCTGCGCGACGGCATCGCAGGTCGGGAGCGACCGGAACGGTGATGTTGTGAATGGTTCTCGGTGGCTGCTCAGCAAACTGAGGATCATGGGAACCAAGGTGACGAGGACGAGCGCGATGATCGCTGCTCCGAGAACCAACCGGATTGTCTTGCTAGTTCCGGTCATCAAGCCGTTCCCTCGCCCTGCCGCTGGATTCTGTCATCTGGATTGGCCGAGTAGTAACTCGACATCCGAACGTGCGTTCTGTATCCTCGTGGTCATGCCTGACTCCGCCGAGCGCACCGGCCCGCTGACTCCCGTCGAGACGCTCGAGGACGTCGAGCACGAGACGAGCCTCCGGCCGCGCCGCCTCGAACAGTACTTCGGGCAGGAGCGCATCAAGGAGAGCCTGCGCATCGCCATCGAGGCGGCGCGACAGCGCGGCGAGCCCCTCGACCACCTGCTGTTCCACGGGCCGCCGGGCCTCGGCAAGACGACGCTCTCGATGATCGTCGCGGCGGAGATGGGCGTGTCGATCCGCATCACCAGCGGGCCGGCGATCGAGCGCGCCGGCGACCTCGCGTCGCTGCTCACGAGCCTGCAGCCCGGCGACATCCTCTTCATCGACGAGATCCATCGCCTCAGCCTCCCGGTGGAAGAGGTGCTCTACCCGGCGATGGAGGACTTCGCGGTCGACATCATGCTGGGCAAGGGCCCGAAGGCGCGCGACGTCCGCCTCAAGCTCAACCGCTTCACGCTTATCGGTGCGACCACGCGCTTCTCGCTCGTGTCCCAGCCGCTGCGCGACCGCTTCGGCGCCGCGTATCGCATGGACTTCTACGACGAGGACGCATTGCGCGCGATCGTCGCGCGGTCCAGCGGCGTCCTCGGCTGTCGCATCGAGCCCGACGGCATCGCGGAGATCGCGCGTCGGTCGCGCGGCACCGCGCGCGTCGCCAACCGCCTGCTGCGCCGCGTCCGCGACTACGCCGAGGTGCGCGCCGACGGCGTGATCACGAGCAGCGTCGCGGACGAGGCGCTCGCGCAGCTCTCGATCGACGACCTCGGCCTCGACCAGATGGACCGCGATCTGCTCAGCGTGCTCGCGGAGCGCTTCGGTGGCGGCCCGGTCGGCCTCGAGACCCTCGCCGCCGCGATCTCCGAGGAAGCCGACACGATCATGGACGTATACGAGCCGTACCTGCTGAAGATCGGCTTCCTCCAGCGCACCCCTCGAGGCCGTGTGCTCGGCCGCCCCGGCTACGAGCACCTCGGTATCGACCCCTCGACGCGCAGCGCGCAGGCGAGCCTCTTCACGGCGCAGGCGCTCGAGGGCGAGTAGAGGCTGGCCGTACGCGGCCCACCCCCAGCCCCTCCCTACGAGGGAGGGGAGTCGGAACTCAGAATAAGAAGAGATGCGAGTTGGCTGCGCCCCTCGCGCTCCCGGCGGAATGGTTCGACGGGTAGCGACGGATGGGCAGAAGCCCTCACCTGTCCTCTCCCACTTGTGGGAGAGGGACGAGATCCACGAAGTCATTGGATTGCGTTCGGGTCTGGCCCCTCTCCCATTCATCGGAGAGGGACGAGATCCGCGAAGTTGTTCGTTCGCGTTCGGGTCGGGCTCCTCTCCCACAAGTGGGAGAGGGACGAGATCCGCGAAGTTGTTCGTTCGCGCTCGGGTCTGGCTCCTCTCCCATTCACGGGAGAGGGTGGGTGAGGGTTCCGCGTGATGCCCCTTGCACCCCGGCGCAATGCGTCCCGCTATCCCGCTATCCCGCCATCCCGCCATCC
>CAIXBH010000295.1 GCA_903917615.1 uncultured Chloroflexota bacterium
GCCGTGCTCGGCCTCGTGGTCGCGCGGGCGCTGTACCTCCGCTTCCCGGGGGTGCAGGAGGGGCGTCTGACCGAGTGGCGCGCCCAGCTCGTGCAGGGCGTCACGCTCTCGCGCATCGCGGCCGACACGCTGGACCTGGGCCGCTGGCTGCGCCTCGGGCGCGGCGAGGAGATCACCGGCGGGCGCGAGCGCGAGGGCAACCTCGAGCGCGCGTACGAGGCGATCATCGGCGCGCTGTACCTCGACTCGGGGCTCGAGGTGGCGCGCGGGTTCGTCGAGGGCACGCTGGCGGACGACCTTGCGGCGATCGACCAGGACGACCCCGGAAACCTGAATCCGAAGGGCGTCCTGCAGCAGGTCGCTCAGGATCGGTACGGGCGGCCATCGTACATAATGTTGGATGCCGAAGGCCCTGAGCACGACCGCCGCTTCCACGTCGAGGTGCGCATCCTCGGCGAGGCGATGGGCGAGGGGCGTGGGACGACCAAGCAGGATGCGGAGAAGGCGGCAGCGCGCGAAGCGCTGCCCGTCCTCCGCGCGCGGATTGCGGCGGACGATGCCGCTGGTAAGGCGAACGCCTAGATGTACCTGCGACGTCTTGAGGTCCACGGGTTCAAGGCATTTGCCGACCGGCAGCGCTTCGAGTTCGGCCCCGGCATGACGGTGATCGCCGGGCCGAACGGGTCGGGCAAGTCGAATGTCGCGGACGCCCTGCGCTGGGCGCTCGGCGAGCAGTCGATCCGCAACATCCGCGCTCGCAAGACGGAGGACGTGATCTTCTCGGGTTCCGAGAAGCGCCGCCCGATGGGCATGGCGGTGGTGACGCTGACGCTCGACAACTCGGACGGCTGGATGCCGATCGAGTTCGCCGAGGTGGCCGTCACGCGCCGGGCGCACCGCTCCGGCGAGAACGAATACCTGATCAACAACCAGCAGGTCCGACTATCGGACGTGCAGGACCTGTTCCGGCGCGCGCAGGTGGGCCAGAACTCCTACGCCCACATGTCCCAGGGCCTCGTCGACGAGGTGCTCGCGTTGCGCCCGCAGGACCGTCGCGAACTCATCGAGGAGGCGGCCGACGTACGCCGCCATCGTCACCAGCTCACGCTCTCGGAGCGCCGCCTGGTGGAGACGCGTGACAACCTCGGACACGTGCGCATGCTGATCCGCGAGGTGGAGCCGCGGCTCCGCGCGCTGGCACGGCAGTCGCGCCGTGCCGTGCGCTACCAGGAGCTCGCCGCGGACCTCTCCGACGCGCTGCAGGTCGTGCTCGAGGTGGAACTGCGCGAGGCGCGCGAGCAGCAGACGGCTGCCCAGGCTGCGCACGACCAGCACGGGCAGGCGTTCAACACGGCACGCGCCGACCTCCAGCAGCGCGAGGCGCGGCTTGCCGAGATCGAGCGTTCGCTGCAGGAACGCCGCGCCGCGCTGGAGACGGCGCAGGCGCGCGAGCGCGAACTGGCGGAGGAGGGACTCCGGCTGGAGCAGGCGACCGCGCTCGCCGCGCAGCGCCTCGAGCTCCTGACTGTGCGTCGGGGCGACCTCGAGCGATCCATCGAGACCGCGGACATTCCGAGCGACGACGCTGGCGCCATCGACGCGACGATCGCCGAACTCGACGGGCAGGTCACCGCGGCGCAGACCGAGCTCGCCCGGGAACGCGAGGCGCTCGCCTCCGCGGACGAGGCGACGCGCATGGTGCTGCGCGACCTGAACGAGGCCGAGGCCCGCCGCGGCCGCCTCGACCTCGAAGTGCAGGACGCGGAGCGCCGGATGCGCGAGGACGCAGCGCGGGCCCAGGCCGACGCGCAGGAGCGCGCCACCGCGGCCGAGCGACGCATCGAGCTGACCCGACTCGCCGCGGAGCAGCAGGCCGCCTCCGAGGCGCACGCCGCCGAGGCGACGGCGCTCCTCGAGGCCTCGCGCCTCGCGCGTGAGCGACGCGAGGCGGCCGAGCGCCGGCTGGAAGAGGAGCAGCGCGCCGCGCAGGCGGCGGCCGACGCCGTGAACGAGGCGGAGCAGCTCGTCCGTCAGTTACGCGAGCGCCAGTCGCTGATCGAGATGCTGCGCGACGCCGCACCGGCTGGCAACGCCGGCGCGCAGGCGCTCCTGAAGGCCGCGCAGGAGATCACCGACGAGGGCGTCCCGGCCCTCACGGGGATCGTCGACGCGATCAGCAGGCTCATCCGTGTGCCAGATGGCCTCGAGGCAGCCGTGGAGGCCGCCCTCGCCGAGCACATCGCAGCGGTCGCGATCGAGCACCGCGAAGAGGCGGTCGCGGCGATCGACTACCTGCGCGAGCAGGGCGCCGGGACGGCGACGGTCTACCCGCTCGACGCGATCGAGCACGTGTATCCGCTCAACCTGTTCAATGAGCGCGGCGTGATCGGCATCGCGGCGCGCCTTGTGCGCTGCGACCAGAAGTACCGGCCGCTCGTCGACACGTTGCTCGGCCGCGTCATCGTGGTCGAGGACATGCGCGTCGCGGAGGAGATGGTCACGCGCGGCCTGGGTTCCGTCGTCACGCGTGACGGCGTGCTGCTGCGGCCCGGCGGATCGATGTACGGCGGCCGCACGGGCGGTCCGGCGGCGGCGGGCGCCGAGCAATTCTCGCTCCAGCGCGAGCTGGACGGGCTGCCGGATCGCATCGAGGCGGCGCTGGCCGCGATCGAGCCGGCGACGGCACGCCGCGAGCACGCGCGCACCGTCGTTGCGGAGGCGCGCGACGCTGTGGCCGCCGCGCGCAAGGCCGTGGACGAAGCCGAGGAGCGCCGCCGCGCACACGAGACGAAGCGCAACGGCATCGAACGCGCCCTGGCACAGATCGACACTGAGCTCCGCGCGATCGACGTGCGCCTCGAGCGCGCGAGCGCCGACGCCGAAGCCGCGCAGGCCGAGTGGCGGCGCCGCATCGAGGTGGCGCGCGGCGCGACCGGCGAAGCCGACGAACGCATCCGCACTCTGCGTGATCGCTCCGAGGCGATCGTCGTCGAACGCGACGAGGTCGCCGACCGGGTCACGGCCGCGACGCAGACGTACGCCTCCGTCGAGGCCGAGCGACGCGCCCTCATTGCGCAGCGTGAGGAGCGGGTCGCCGCACGTCGTGTGGCCCTCGATCGGATCGCGCAGCAGCAGCAGCAAC
>CAIXBH010000296.1 GCA_903917615.1 uncultured Chloroflexota bacterium
GCTTGTTCGCGCCCGCGACGAGGTTCGATGAATCGACGACGGACTGGTCGGCGACGACGCGGATCGCTTCGTGCAGGCCGATCGGCGAGGCGTATCCGGCGACGATGCCGTACTCCGCGATCTCCTCGTCCACCATCGGCCGCAGCGTGCCACCGCCCAGCGCGTTGGCGAGTTTGATCTCGTTTACGTCGAGGTCGCCCCGCACGACGGCGAAGACCGGGGTCGTGCTGCTCTTGTCCTTCGTGGTCCACATGAAGAAGACGGCCTTCGCAGTCTGCTTCGCGTCGATGTTCAGGAAGTTCGCGAGGTCCTCGATCGACGTGACGTCGGGGGTCTCGATCTCCTCGATGTCCAGCGGGTCGCCAACGACCGGCGCGGGGCGAATGAACTCCGCCTTCTCCTGGTTCGCGGCGTAGTCGCACGCGTCACACAGGATGATCGTGTCCTCGCCGATCGCGGTGAGGAAGATGAACTCCTGCGAACCCTTGCCGCCGATCGCGCCGGAGTCCGCCTGCACGGGCACGGTCGGCACACCGCAGCGCGAGAAGATGCGGCGGTACGCCTCGAACATCGCGGAGTACGAGCGGTCGAGGCCGGCGTCGTCCGCGTCGAAGGAGTAGGCGTCCTTCATCGTGAACTCGCGCACGCGGATCAGGCCGCCGCGCGGACGGGCCTCGTCGCGGAACTTCGTCTGGATCTGGTAGAGCGTCGTCGGCAGGTCGCGGTAGGAGACGGCGTGATCCGCGAAGAGGCGCGTGATGACCTCCTCGTGCGTGGGGCCGAGGGCGAGCCCGCGCCCGCGCCGGTCGGTGAGCTGGAAGAGCACGTCTCCCATCGCGTTCTTGCGGCCGGTCTGCTCCCACAGCTCGATCGGGTGGATCGCCGGGAGGTGGACTTCCTGCGCCCCTGCCCGGTCCATCTCCTCGCGCACGATGTCGGCGATCTTGCGGTGCACGCGCCAGCCAAGCGGCATGAACGAGTACACACCGGCCATGAGCTGGTCGATGTACCCGGCGCGCAGCAGCAGCGCGTGGCTCTGAGTGTCCGCGTCGCCCGGGGCTTCGCGGAGGGTGTGGCCGAACATTCGTGACATGCGCATGGCGCGAGTCTACGGGCCGACAGCCGGGTGTGCGAGCCGCTCCGGCACGCACACCGAGGGCGTAACGCGCGCGTGCGATGCCTCGCCGTAGCCTGAAGGCATGCGCCACCTCATGCTTGCCTGCTCCTTCGCCCTGCTGTTCGTGGCGGCGTGTCAGCCCGCGCGGACCGTCCCCCCCGCAGCCTCGCCGACGCCGAGCCCGGGCGGCTCGCCGACACCCGGCGCGACCGCGACCGCCACCGGCGCGCCGATCACGGCCGCGAACGCCTCGACGCTGAAGCTTGCTGGGACGTTCGTCGGGAGCGAGGTGCAGCGGCTGGTCTGGGCGACGGACGGCCGGCTCTTCGTCGTCGGGGTGCGTGCCGTGGACGCGGTGGATCCCTCGACCGGAAATGGGAAACGGCTCCTCGCCGTGACCGCGCCCGACCGTCTGCTCGCCGTCTCGCCTGCCGGGATCGCCGTGGTGGCGGGTGCCCAGGGCGCCCCGGTGCGCCTCGTCAGTGTGGCCAACGGCCAGACCCTCGCGAATCTCGCGCCGGGCGGCCTCGTGAACTCGGCGACCTTCTACCGGGGCACGCGGCTGGCGCTGGTCGCCGGTGACCGGATCGCGGTGACGCTGTGGGACACGGGGAGCGGGCAGAAACTTGGTGAGTTGACCGGCTTCCAGACGGCCGCGCCGGTCTACGACGCCGTCCTGTCCGAGGACGGCGCGCGCGCGGCGTGGGTGTCTCGCGCGACCCTCCAGTTCAGCGACCCGAACACCGGTGCGTTTCTGCCTCGCGCGGCCGGCTTCGAGGACTTCATCGGGGCCTACACCTACCTGCCCGA
>CAIXBH010000297.1 GCA_903917615.1 uncultured Chloroflexota bacterium
ACGACGATGTCGTCCGTCTGTGCCGTCAGCGCGGCGACGCCCCGGTCGAGGTCGGCGTCGTCGCCGCGGCCGTCGGTGACGATGACGACGCGCGTCTCGCCGGCGTCGAGGCGAGCACGCTCGCGGCGCACCGCGGCGGCGGCCTCGACCAGCGCGGCGGCGAGGGGCGTGCGCCCACCCGTTGGCAGCCCGCGCAGACGCGAGATCGCGCGTGCGACTTCGCGCGTAGGCTCCACGATCATGGACGCGCCGCCGTCGCGGAATCCCATCAGCGCCACGATGTTGCGGCCGCGGTAGGACTCGGCGAGGAGGGGGAGCATGGCAGCCTTCGTCGCGGCCATGCGGTCGCGTGCGCCCATCGAGCCGCTGCAATCGACGAGGAACAGGACGAAACGGCGCGCGGGCGTCTTTCGTCGGCGCTGGCGAAGACTGTCAGTGCTCAGGCGAACTACAGCGCCCTCACCCTCACCCTCTCTTGCTGCGCGGGCGAGCGAGCGAGAAAGCAGCGAAGCGAGCGGTGCGATGTCGCTTGATGCGCCGTCCCACGCGCGCGTGCCGATGACGCGGCCCCGCGTGCCGGCGCTCGATGGGCCCCGCCGGCCTGCATTGGTTGAGGTACGTGCGCGGCGAGGTGGATCGGGCAGCCGCAGGTCGATCGGAGCGTTCGGCGCAACGACTCGGTCAGGCGCGGGCGCGCCGCCCTCGGGCGACTCCGTGTCCTCGCCGCTGTTGGCGGGCGCATCCGGCGTCGAGGGCTCGCCTTCGCGCTCGCCTGCTGCGTCCTTCTCGCGGTGCTGCTCGATGATCTCTTCAAGCGAGCGCTGCTGCTGGGGCGGCGTGTCGAGGGGATGCGGGCGGCGGCGGTGCGAGAGCGCGAGGAGCGCCGCGCGATAGACGTCGTCCTCGACGACGCGCGTGCGGCCATCGAGCGCCGCCAGAGCGATGGCCGCGCGGTAGACGGTCAGGTCGGGGCGGAGGCCGTCCACGTGGGCCTCCACGCAGATCTGCACCGCCAGCGCGAGCAGCGCCTCGGGCATCTCGACGGAGGCGACCGCGTCGCGCGCGGCGCGCAGGCGTAAGGCGAGCGCGGCTTCCTCGGCGGCGAAGCGCGCCGCGAACGCGTCGGGCGCGGCGTCGAAGGCGATGCGGCGGCGCACGACCTCGGCGCGCTCGAGGGCGTCCGTGGGGGCGGCGACGGTGACGCACAGCCCGAAGCGGTCGAGGAACTGCGGCCGCAGCTCGCCTTCCTCGGGGTTCATCGTGCCGACGAGCAGGAAGCGCGACGGGTGGCGCACGGAGACGCCCTCGCGCTCGACGGCGTGCACGCCCGACGCCGCCACGTCGAGCAGCAGATCCACGAGGTGGTCCGGCAGCAGGTTCACCTCGTCGATGTAGAGCACGCCGCGATGCGCGGCAGCGAGGAGGCCGGGCTCGAAGTGCCGCTCGCCGCTCCGGAGCGTGCGCTCGAGGTCGAGCGTGCCGGTGACGCGGTCCTCCGACGTGCCGATCGGCAGGTCGATGAACGGCGGGCGGGCCTCGACGAGCGGGGCTGAGGCGTCGCAGACCTCGAACGCCTCGTCGCCCGGGCCGCAGTGGAACGCGCTGCCCTCGTATACCTCAATGGGCGGCAGAAGCGCGGCGAGGCCGCGGGCGGCGGTGCTCTTCGCGGTGCCGCGCTCGCCCTGGATCAGCACGCCGCCGATGCGCGGGTCGATCGCGTTGAGGAGCAGCGCCGTCTTCAGGTCTTCCTGCCCGACGATCGCGCTGAACGGGTAGCCGGCCTCTCGCGCTCGAGCCCCCTCCCCCTTGAGGGGGGAGGGTTGGGGTGGGGGTGTCTGGTGCGAGGTCATCGCCGACCTTTCTCACCGCGAGACCAACCCTCATCCCCCGCCTTCTCCCGCTTCGCAGGAGAAGGGGCCAGAACGCGCGCTCGATTCCTGACCCCCTCCCCCCTGGCGAGGGAGGGTTGGGGTGAGGGGGATTCCGGAGACATCACTCAGTCACTCCATCTGTCTGTCTCGCGGGGCGACCGCCCTCGATGTTGCCCTCGGCCTCGAGGAACGCCTGCTCGATGGCGGCGCGCGTCTCGTCGCTCGGCGCGGCCCACATCCCGCGCTGGATCGCCTCGAGCAGCCGCTCTGCGACGTCCTTCATCGCCCACGGGTTCGAGCGCGCGAAGAACGCCTGCATCGTCGGGTCGAGGAGGTAGGACTGCGCGACCTGCTCGTACTGCCAGTCGTCGACGACCTGCGCGGTCGCGTCGTAGCCGAAGAGGTAGTCGACCGTCGCCGCGACCTCGAGTGCACCCTTGTAGCCGTGCTGCTGGATCGCCTCGATCCACTTCGGGTTCACGACGCGCGAGCGGAACACCCGGTTCGCCTCGTCTTTCAGCGTGCGCACCAGCGGACGGTCGGGGTCCTGCGTGTCGCCGAAGTAGGCGCGCGGGTTGCGGCCCGTGAGCGAGCGGATGCTCGCGATCATGCCGCCGTGGAACTGGAAGTAGTCGTCGGAGTCGAAGATGTCGTGCTCACGGTTGTCCTGGTTCTTCACCGCGACGGACACCTGCGACAGTGCGTCGCGGAAGGCGCCGCGCGCGTCCACGCCGAAATCCTCGCGCGTGTAGGCGTAGCCGCCCCAGTTCACGTACGTCTCGGCGAGGTCAGCGTCGTCGCGCCACGCCTGCTCGTCGACGAGCTGGAGGATGCCCGCGCCGTACGTCCCCGGCTTGCTCCCGAAGATGCGGTAGCCCGCGCGCCGCCACGCCTCGGCCTCCGGCACGCCGTCGAGCCGGAGCCGGTCGCGCGTCGTCTGGCGGTGCGCGCGCACGAAGTTCTGGTCGAGCGGCTCGTCGAGCTTTGAAACGCGCTCGAACGCGTCGTCGAGGAGCGCAATGGCGTGCGGGAACGCGTCGCGGAAGAACCCCGAGATGCGGCAGACCACATCGATGCGCGGCCGGCCGAGCTCCGCGAGCGGGATGACCTCGACGCCCGTCACGCGGCGGCTCTCGAGCTGCCAGACCGGGCGCACACCCATGAGCGCGAGCACCTGGGCGATGTCGTCGCCTGACGTGCGCATCGCGGCCGTGCCCCAGATCGAGATGCCGACGCTCTCTGGCAGCGTGCCCTCCTCGCGGACGTAACGGTCGACGACGCCCTTCGCGAGGTCGGCGCCGACGATCCACGCGGTGCTCGATGGGATCGAGCGCGGGTCGACGGAGTAGAAGTTGCGCCCGGTCGGCAGGACGTGGGCCATGCCTCGGGTCGGCGCACCACTCGGTCCGGCAGGTACGTAGCGTCCGCTCAGCGCATCGAGGATGTGCTCGATCTCCTCGGTGGTGCGGCGGAGCGCCGGCAGCAGCCGCTCGCACACGAACGTGAGCGCCTCGCGCGTCTGGGCCAGCCCCTCGGTGTTGCCCGCGCTCGGCAGCGTCGCGGAGATTGCACCGTCGATGGCTGTCGCCGCGAAGCGCGCGTCGAGCAGGCGGACGAGGAGGGTGCGCGTGAGCGACTGCACGGCCTCGATCGCATCCGCGTTCGCCTCGATGTTGACGCTGGCGTCCGTCGCGAGCGCCGCCAGATGCGGAGCCCCCCCACCCCAACCCTCCCCC
>CAIXBH010000298.1 GCA_903917615.1 uncultured Chloroflexota bacterium
AGGAGATCGGGCGCGAGGTGATTTACCCACGTGGGCTCTTCGTCAGCGAGTCGCTCGGCATGCGCCCCGAGCGACGCGCGCCGCACCTCGGCGAGCACACGCGCACCATCCTCACGCGAGACCTGGAGCTCAGCGACCGCGATGTCGACGCGCTCATCCAGACGGGAGTCGCCAAGTGACCAGCCCGAGCATGCCGCAGGGATTCCTCAACGGCGTCCGCATCATCGACTTCACGTGGTTCGCGGTCGGGCCGTGGGGCCCCCGCACTCTGACGCAGTACGGGGCCGAGGTCATTCACATCGAGCCGCCGCACCAGATCGACGACCATCGCTGGGACTTCCGTCCGGCGCGCGGCGCGAACATGGCGGACCAGAAGGTCTTCCGCGACGCGGAGGACTCGCCTGAGTACTACTCGGCGCCGTACTACAACGTTCTGCACAACGGGAAGCTCGCGATCACGCTGAACGTGCGCCACCCGGAGGGCATGAAGCTCCTCACGCAGCTCATCGAAAAGAGTGACGCGCTCTGCGAGAACTTCAGCGGTCGCGTGCTCGACAGCTGGGGGCTCGACTTCGAGCGCCTGCACACGATCAACGAACGGCTGGTCTACCTCAGCACCTGCGGGTTTGGCCACCAGGGGGAGTGGGGCGGCTACCGGACGATGGGCCCGTCGGCGCAGGCGCAGAGCGGCCTGACATTCACCTCGGGCCTCCCGGACCGCGAGCCGGCCGGCTGGGGCTACTCGCACATGGACATCGCCGGCGGCTGGATCGGCGGCACCGGCCTGATCATGGGCCTGCTGCAGGCCCGGCGCACCGGCCAGGGCATGCACATCGACTACGCCGTGACCGAGGCGGCCATGTCGCTTCTCGGTCCGTACTTCCTCGACTACGAGGTCAATGGCCGGCCGACTCGCCGCCCGGGCTTCCCGCCCGGCAACCACTCGGAGTGGCCGGCTGTGGCGCCGCACAACACCTACCGCACGGCCGGCATCGACCGGCAGGGCCAGGACTGGTGGGTGTTCATCGCGTGCGAGACGCAGGAGCAGTGGGAGGGCCTCGTCGCGGTGATGGGCAAGCCCGAGCTGCTCACCGACCCGCGCTTCGCGACCATGTCGGCCCGCGTCCAGAACCAGGACGTCCTCGACGAGATCATCTCGACGTGGACTGCCCCGCGGCGCCGCTACGACATCATGACGCGGCTTCAGAAGGCCGGCGTCATCGCGGCAGCGGTGCAGACCGCCGAGGACCGCGTGGAGTACGACGCGCAGCTCCAGGCCCGTGACCTCTACACGACGATCACCCACCCGGAGATCGGCGAGTTCCAGTACGAGCGGTTCCCACCGCGCATGTCGCGGACGCCTGCGACCTACACACTCCGCTCACCGATGGTGAAGGAGCACGAGGAGTACGTCTTCGGCGAGTTGCTCGGCCTGAGCAGCCCGCAGATGGGCGAGCTCCGCGAGCAGAAGATCATCTAGCGTCGTTGCACTGAGCGGCGAACAAGAAGCCCGCCGTGAGGCGGGCTTCTTCGTGTGCGTCGAGAGTCGAGGCGGGCTAGATCACGCCCTCCGCTCGGAGGTCGCTCCGTTCGCGCTCGCTGAGTCCGAGGATCTGACCGAACACGTAGTCGTCGTGCTCGTGTACGGCGGGGCCGCGCAGCGAGTTGTCCGGTGGCGTGCGGGACAACTTCGGCGGGAAGGCCTCGTAGGCGAACTCGCCGACCTCGGGGTGCTGGATCAGCGGGTACAACTCGCGGTGCCGCAGTTGCGGGTCGTATTCCACGCGGTCCTCGGCAGTCTCGACGACCGCCGCGATCACACCGACATCCTGCAACCGCGTCATGATGTCGAACCGGCGTCGCGGGGCGGTCCACGTCGAGATGATCTCGTCGAGGACGTCCTGGTTGGCGACCCGATCCTTCATCGTCACAAACCGCGGGTCCGACAGCAGTTCCGGCTTCCCCATCTCCGTGACGAGAGCCTCCCACTGCTCCTGCGTTTCGCACGCGATGAACACCCACCAGTCCTGACCCTGTCGGTCGATGCCGGCCGTCCGGTAGGTGTTGTGCGGGGCGACGGCCGGCCACTCCGAGTGGTTGCCCGGCGGGAAGCCCTTGCGCCGCGTCGGCCGGCCGTTCGCCTGGAAGTCCAGGAAGTAGGTGCCGAGGAGCGACATGGCCCCCTCGGTCACGGCATAGTCGACGTAGGTGCCCTGCCCGGTCTGCTTCGCCTGCAGCAGGGCGAGGAGGAAGCCGAGGCCGCCGATCCACCCGCCGCAGATGTCCATGTGCGAGTAGCCCCAGCCGGCGGGCTCGCGCCCCGGCAGGCCCGAGACGAACGTCAGGCCGCTCTCTGCCTGCACGATCGGCCCGTAGGTGCGGTAGTGGCTCAGTTCGCCCGCGTGGCCGAAGCCGGAGGTGCTCAGGTACACCAGCCGCTCGTTCAACTCGTGCAGCCGCTCCCAGCCGAGGCCCCAGTTGTCGAGAACGCGCGCGCTGAAGTTTTCCGTGAGGCCGTCGCTGACCTTCACGAGTTCCTCGAACAGGCGCTTCCCCTCGGGGTGGCGCGTGTTGATGCTGACGGCGTGCTTCCCGTTGTGGATCTGCGAGTAATACGGCGCTGTGTAATACGGGATCGAGGGCACCGCACCGGGCTCGGTGTGCGCGACCTGGTGGTCGGTCATCGTGATGCCCTGTCCACGGCGGGCGTCCCAGCGGTGGTCGTCCGGCTCGTGCGGCGGCTCGACGTGGATCACCTCGGCGCCGTACGGCGTGAGCATCCGGGCGCTCCACGGGCCGACGGCCTTCCACGTGAGGTCGATGATGCGGATCCCGTTCAGCGGACCCCTCGTCATGCCCTGCGGTGCAATGCTCATCGCGCGACTCCCGTCGTCGTCATCGCCTCGATCTCGGCGTCGTCGTACTCCACTTCGCGGAGGATCGCCTTCGTGTGCTCGCCGAGGTGCGGCGCGCGGCCGTCCGGCGACACGTCCAGACCGTCGCTCTTCCAGAACCCACGCGGGTACGGGATCGACTTGCCGATCTCCGGCTGTTCGATCTGGCGCCAGAAGCCGCGCTCCTCGAAGTGATGCATCTCGAGGTTCTCCTCCGGGGACCGGATGACGCCCCAGGTGAGGCCGATGGACTGCGCGCGCTCAAACGCCTCCTGCGCGGGCACCATGCTGAGTAGCTTCGATACCGCGACCTCGACCGTCCCGCCCGGGACGGCTTCGGCGGCGCGCAGCTTCGCGTCGTTGTACTTCTCTTCGGCGAGGTCGCCCACGACGCCCAGCTCGGTCATCCACTTGACCATGCCGGGCCACTGGCCCTGCGTGAAGTTGAAGCGGGCGTTCATGTAGCGACCGTCCGCCGCCTGCACCTGGATCGGCAGTCCGTACGCCGGCCCGGCGTGCTGCCCGGTCTGCCGGACGTTCGCCTGGTTGTACCAGAGCCAGTACGACACCGAACGCTCGGTGCAGATCGCGCAGCAGTCGTGGATCGACACGTCGATGAACTGTCCGAGGTTGGTCGCCATGCGGTCCCACAGCGCGACCGTGATGCTGTGCGTCATCATCACCGACGCCATGTTGTAGGCCTGTCGCCCGTGGCCCCCCATCGGGTGCTCGTGTGGGTCCGAGTAGCCGCTCACGCCCATCTGACCGCCGAGGGCGAGATGCGCCTGGTCGTTCATCTCGAGGTGAGCCCAGGGCCCGTCGGGACCGAAGTCGGTCAGCGATGCGTAGATGAGCTTCGGATTCCGCGCGCCGATCGTGTCGTAGTCGAGGCCGAGCGCGGCGAGTGTGCCCGGCTTCGTGCTTTCCACGAACACATCGGCGGTCGCCAGCAGGCGCCGCAGTGCATCGCGCCCTGGCGGGCGCGTGATGTCGAGCGCGACGCTCTCCTTGCCGGTGTTGAACCACCAGTAGTCGAGGCATTTGTCGGGATCCTCGACGTCGTTCACGAAGGGGCCCGTCCAGCGCCCCGGGCTGCCGGTGACCGGCTCCACCTGGATCACGCGGGCACCGGCGTCAGACATGATCTTCCCGACCATCTGGTTCCGACGATCGGCGAGTTCGACAACGGTGATCCCGTTGAGCACTTTTGCCACGCTTGGCTCTCCTCAACTAGGCAACGGCGCGCGACGAGCCTTGCGGCGGCGGCAATTGCTTCCGCGCATATAACACGCGCTATCTGAAGGCGTAAAGGACGGGCGCGTCAGCTCAGCGGCCGGCGCGCCCGTCGAGTGCCTAGCTAGGCCGAAGGGCCTAGTAGGTCGCGTACTTCGTGAAGTCGGTGGTGCCGGTGACCGCGGTCAGCGCTTCCTCGTCCGACCAGATGTTGCCGGTGCAGAGCGCGTGATCCGCACGGACGATCGCCGCCGCGGCGTCGCCCATGATCGTGCCGTCCTTGCGCTTGCCCGTCAGGTCGATGTCCTCGAAGCCCGGGCGCTGTGAGGCGACGTAGATCGTCCCGCCGACCCAGATCTGGCGAGACGGCTTAATGGCGTTCACCGAGATGTTGTCCTCGCACAGCTCGGCGGCCATGCCCTGCGTCATGCGCTCGAGGGCCGACTTCGTGAGGCCGTAGACCGTCCCGCGCCACGCCTTTTCCTTGTACGGGCCGACGCCGGGGCCGCGGCTCGCGCCGGAGCTCACGTTGACGATCGCGCCGCCACCGAGGGCGCGCATGTGCGGCGCTGCGAGGCGGGAGAGGAGGCCCGGCGATGCGACGTTGATCTGGAAGCCAAGGTGGAAGTGCTTCCAGTTCATGTTCTCGATAGTGCCCGGGGGCGAGATGCCCGCGTTGTTGATGACGATGTCGACGTGACCGGCCTCGGCGACCGCCCACTCCCAGAGCTTCGTCACGTCCTCCTCGTCGCCGAGGTCGCAGCGGTGGGCAACCGCGTTGCCACCGCTCTCGATGATCGAGGCCACCGTCTCGGACAGCGAACCGGGGACGCGGAATTCGCCCTCGTTCTCCGTGCGAGCGGCGAGGAGGACCGTGGCACCCTCGCGCGCGAAGACGCGCGCTACGTCGGCGCCGATGCCGCGGCTCGCGCCGGTAATCAGCGCCACCTTGCCGTGCAGATCTGGGTTCGTCGCCATGGGGTGCTCCTCGTCGTCCGGATTCGTGTGGGGTGCGTTCTGGGGTGAAGCCGCAGGATGGTAGCCCGCGCCCCACACCCCAGCAATCGCGGCCGAGGTCACGCCGAGGGCGGTGCTTCGGCGTGCCCGCCGAATTCCGCGCGCATGGCGGAGAGCACGCGATTGCTGAAGTCGGCTTGGCCCCGCGACGAGAAGCGCGAGAACAGCGCCGCGGAGAGCACGGGGACGGGCGTGCCTGTGTCCACTGCGGCCTCAACCGCCCAGCGCCCCTCGCCGGAGTCCGCCACGCGGCCCTCGAACGTCCCGAGGTCGCCGTCGCGTTGGAGCGACGCCGCCGCGAGGTCGAGAAGCCATGAGGGGATCACGCTGCCGCGCCGCCAGAGCTCCGTGACGCTCGCGATGTCGAAGTCGTATCGGTACCGCTCGGGCTGCGCGAGGGGCGTGGTGTTGGCATCGACCGGGGCATCCGCCGCGCCCGCGTTCGCGTGGGCGAGGATGTTCAGCCCTTCGGCGTACGCCGCCATGAGCCCGTACTCGATGCCGTTGTGGATCATCTTCACGAAGTGACCCGCGCCGCTCGGCCCGCAGTGGAGGTACCCCTGCTCCGCAGTCGAGGCCTCGCCGCTGCGCCCCGGCGAGCGCGGGGCGCCATCGACCCCCGGCGCCAGGGTGGCGAAGGCGGGCTCGAGGTGACGCGCCGCCTCGCCGTCCCCACCGATCATCAGGCAGTAACCCCGGTCCAGGCCGCGGATGCCGCCGCTCACGCCGACATCCAGGTACCGCACGCCGCGCGCGCGGAGCGCGGCCTCCCGGCGGATGTCGTCCGCCCACATCGAGTTGCCGCCGTCGATCACGATGTCGCCCGCGTCGAGGAGCGGCGTGAGGCGGCTCAGGGTCTCGTCGACAGCGCCGGCGGGCACCATCAGCCACGCGACGCGCGGCCGCTCGAGGCTTGCGACGAACGCGTCGAGGCTGTGCGCGCCCTCGACCCCATCGAGCGCGTCGAGCGCGTCGACCGATGTGGCATCGAGGTCCGTCACGACGCAGGTGTGTCCGCCGCGCGTGAGGCGGCGCACCATGTTCGCGCCCATCCGCCCGAGGCCGATCATCCCGATCTGCATGCTGTCACTCCCTCGTTCAGCGACCTGGGCTCTGAGACACGATAGCCGCGAGGCCCCGCAACCCGCGATGATGCACGCTCAGGCGAGAGGGGCGGACGCGATGTCCAAGGGACGGCTCGAAGCGTTCAGCGATGGCGTGCTCGCGATCATCATCACCATCATGATCCTCGAGATCCGCGCCCCGCACGAAGCCACGTTTGAGGCGCTCCGCTCCGTGTGGCCAGCGCTAGCGACCTACCTGTTGTCCTTCGCGTTCATCGGCATCTACTGGGTGAATCACCACCACCTGCTGCAGCCGGTTCGACGTGTGACCGGCGGCATCCTCTGGGCGAACATGCACCTGCTGTTCTGGCTCTCTCTGGTCCCGTTCGCCACCGCCTGGATGGGCGAGTACCCGTTCGCGAAGGCTCCGGTTGCCGTATACGGCGGAATCCTCTGGTGCTCCGCCGTCGCGTTTCAGATCCTGGTGCTGCGACTCGTCGCAAGCGAGGGACGGGAGAGCCTCCTTGGTCGCCTCGCGCGGGCGGACCGCAAGGGCATCACCTCGCAGGTTGCCTACACGACGGCGGTCGGCATCGCGTTCGTGGAACCGAGGATCGCCGTCGCGATCTACGTGGCCGTTGCGGCGGCCTGGATCGTGCCCGACCGCGCCGTCGAGCGAGAACTCGCGGACTAGTCGCCCGGGCGCTCAGAGGGCTCCCGAAGGAGCCCTCGAAACTGCGCTGCGCGAACCGGGCTTCCTAGCGGGATGGGCCGATGACGCTGACCCCGCCATCGATCGCGATGGCCTGGCCGGTCATCCAGCGCGCCTGGTCCGAGAGCAGGAACCGGACGAGGTAGCCCGTATCCCAGCCGGTCCCTTCGCCGAGCAGGCTCGCCTTCGCACGCTGCGCTCGACGCTCCGCGGACATGCCGTCACCGCCGACGGTCGGCGTGAACACCGGGCCGATGATGACGCAGTTGACGCGGATGCCGTCCTTCGCGTGGTCCACCGCCATCGCCTGCGAGAGGTAGATGTTCTCGCCCTTGGTGGAGGAGTAGATCAGCGCGTTGCCCTTCGGGCGCAGCGCGGACATCGACGAGATGTTGACGATCGATCCGCCATCCCCCGACTCGATCATGGCGGGGATGGCGTACTTGGACATCATCACCTGGCTCTCCACGTTGAGCCGGTGGTACCAGCGCCATTGCTCCATATCCATGTCCGTCGCGCGGCCGGGGTGGCCCTCGCCGACGTTGTTGTCGAGGCCGTCGAGGCGGCCGAAGCGTTCGACCGTCTCCTGCACGATGCGCTTGCACTGCTCCTCGTCGGTGACGTCACCGGTGACCACCGCGGCGGTGCCGCCCTCGCGCTCGATGTAGTCGACGGTCTCCTGCGCGGCATCGCGGCGACGGCCGACGACCGCGATCGAGGCGCCCGCGCGCGCGCAGAGGATCGCGGCCGCCTTGCCGTTGCCGATCCCTTCGCCGTCCGAGGAGCCGCCGGTCACGATAATGACCTTCCCGGCGAGCCCCGTGTCGTTCACCATCATCGATCCGTTGACCATCGCGTCCCCCTCTTCGTCCCCGAGTGCACCGTGCAGCCGCCTCGACGTGCCCGTGCCTCCGCGCGCCCGATCGGTCGGCGAAGCGGAGTATACGCACGCCGCCGAGGAGGGAGCGGCAGGCGCAGAGACGCCCCCTTTCGGGGGCGTCGTGCTGTTGCGTCCCTCGACGCCAGTTAGCGAGACGGGCCGATGACGCTGACGCCACCGTCGATGGCGATCGCCTGCCCGGTCATCCAGCGCGCCTGGTCCGAGAGCAGGAACCGCACGAGATACCCCGTGTCCCAGCCGTTGCCCTCGCCGAGGAGGCTGGCCGCCGCGCGCTGGGCGCGACGCTCAGGCGTCATGCGTCCGGCGTCAACCGTCGGCGTGTAGACCGGGCCGATGATGACGCAGTTGACGCGGATGCGGTCCTTCGCGTGGTCGACAGCCATCGCCTGCGACAGGTAGATGATCTCGCCCTTGGTCGCGGAGTAGATCAGTGCGTTGCCCTTCGGGCGCAGCGCGGACATCGACGAGATGTTCACGATCGACCCGCCGTCGCCTGATTCGATCATGGCGGGGATGGCGTACTTGGACATCATCACCTGGCTCTCCACGTTGAGCCGGTGGTAGTCGCGCCACTTCTCCATGTCCATGGTGGCCGCGGTGCCGGGGCTGCTGGCGCCGACGTTGTTGTCGAGGCCATCGAGGCGTCCGAAGCGGGCCATCGTCTGCTCGACGATCTCCCGGCAAGACGTCTCATCCGTGACGTCGCCGGTGACGACGGCGGCGGTGCCGCCCTCGCGCTCGATGTAGTCCACAGTCTCCTGCGCGGCGTCGTGCCGACGGCCGACGACCACGACGCTGGCGCCCGCCCGGGCGCTCAGGATCGCGGCGGCCTTGCCGTTCCCGATGCCCTCGGCCTCCGAGGAACCACCGGTCACGATGATCACCTTCCCGGCGAGCCCCGTGTCGTTCACCATCATGTCGCGCTGGCTGGTCATCGCGTCACCTCGTTCAGTGCTGTGCATGTGGACGCACTCGCGCCCGTTTCGACCGCGCGAAGTATATGCGCGGCGGATCAGTGCATGGTGTTCGGCACGTGGGCGTCGAGCCACGCGAGGAACGGACGGAGGTCGCGGAGGGTCTTCTGGATCGTTCCGAGGACGGCCTTCGTGTGGAGTGCCGGCCCCGCCGGAAGGAACTGGCCCGCGTGGATCTCCTTCTGCCGGAGCAGCTCGATGCGCGGGTGATCCGCCGCGTAGCCCCGCGGCGTCGTCCGGAGCGCCTCGCCGTCGACTGCGTACTTCCCCCGCCGCAGCTTGGCGACGATGTCGACGAACTCCGGGCCCGTGACGTCCGAGGCGACCGCTGCGCGATACGCGGCGAGCGCCTTGCTGTCGATGTGGTGGCGGCCACCGCCGACGTAGAGGCCGTCGGCAGACAGGTGGACGTAGCCGCCGCTGCCCACGAGCGCGGCCACGTGCGTCTGGTACGGCGACTTGTCCGCCGAGAACCGGACGTCGCGGTACGGACGGAAGAGCTTGCCCGCGCCGAACTCCGGCTCCAGCGCCGCGAGGAGCGCGAGCATCGGCCCGCGGCACGTCGCTTCGTAGGTGGCCTTGTGCGCGTCCCAGAACGGCTTGGCGTTGTTCATCGCGAGCTCGTCGAGGTACCGCATCCCCTCGGCGGGGAATCCGGTGAACGTGGTGACGGCGGTTGCGGGCATGGCGTCCTCCTCCTCCCTCGCAGTCTACGTCGGGACCTCAGCCTCCCGCCGCCCTCTATCCTGTGGCGACCAGATCCTGTGCGATGGGCGGCTAGGCGAGGAGTGCGATGTGTCGATGAACGGCGAGCAGGTGGTGGTCATCGGCGGGAGCAGCGGCATCGGCCTGGCGGTCGCGCGCATGGCGCGTGCCGAGGGCGCGGTGGTCACG
>CAIXBH010000299.1 GCA_903917615.1 uncultured Chloroflexota bacterium
CCCGTGCGCGGCGGCGCCGGCGCCGTGCGCTGCGACCTGCTCTCGGGCGGCCTCGGCGCGCGGCTCAAGCGCGGCGCGGCGGGTGAGGGGCGGCTGGCGAGCGCGCTCGGCCTGAAGCGGCGACCGAACCCCCGGGTCCTCGACGCGACGGCCGGGCTTGGCCGCGACAGCATCGTCGCCGCCGCGCTCGGGTGCGATGTCATCGCGTGCGAGCGCTCACCGATCGTGGAGCTGCTGCTGCGCGACGGCCTCGCGCGCGCCGCCGAGGACCCCGCGCTGACGGCCGTCGTCGAACGCGTCCGCGTCGAGGCGCGCGACGCGCGCGACGTGCTCGGCGCCCTCTCCGATGAGGACCGGCCGGACGTGGTGCTGCTCGACCCGATGTTCCCCGAGCGCCGCAAGACCGCGCGCGCGAAGGGGGAGATGCAGCTACTGCAGATGCTCCTCGGCGCACCGCCCGAGGGCGAGGATGCGGCGCTCCTGGAGGCCGCGCTCACGCACGCCCGTCGCCGGGTGGTGGTGAAGCGTCCCGCGCACGCGCCGTCGATGGCGGGTGCGCGGTCACCGGACCTCGAGGTGCCCGGGCGCGCCGCCCGCTACGACGTGTACCTCGTGACGAACTGACGCGCCGATACGCGCCGCGCGGGGTCAGTCCGCGAGTGCGTAGCCGTCCTGGTAACGCCGCACGGCGTCCCGGTCCCCCACGACGAGCGGGCCGCGCTGGTGCGGCCCGGTGACGGGCACGTCGAGCACCGCGCGCGTGCCGTCGATCGCATCGCCGCCCGCGGCGCTCACGATGAAGCCGATCGGGCAGATCTCGTACAGCATCCGGAGCTTGCCGCTGGGCGACGAGTCGTCCTCGGGGTACATGAACACACCGCCGGCCATCAGCACGCGCAGCACGTCCTCGACCATCGAGCCGCTGTAGCGGCCGCGCAGGCCGTCGGACGCGCGGTCGACCGCACGCGCCACGCGCGCCGGCCAGCGGTCGCGGTAGGTCCAGTTGATGCTGGTGTACTGCGGGGCGGGCGTGCGCATCTGCGGGGAGACGAGGCGCCAGGTCCGGTCCTCGGGGTCGAAGGCGAACCCATCGGCCCGCTCGGCACTCGCGACGATCAGCATCGTCGGCAGGCCGTAGACCGTGAACGCGGCGGCAACGAGCTGCCGTCCGGTGATCGCGTAGCCCGCCTCGAACGCGCCGGCGGCATCGGTGTAGATGCCGAGCACGGAGCCGACCGGCGCCACACCGATGTTCGAGGACCCGTCGAGCGGGTCGAAGCAGCACGTGTAGGCGCCATCGCCCACCTCGACCGGGTGCGGCTCCTCCTCGGAGATGAGCCGGGCCACGCCCGGGAGCCGCAGCGCGTCGAGGAACAGCGTGTTCGCTGCCACATCGAGCTTTGCGGTCATCTCGCTCTGCACGTTCACGTCGCCCGTGGCGCCGATGAGATCGCGCAGCGGCGCCACCGCGAGGAGATCGCGTAGCGAGGCACTCGCGTCCGCGAACCCCTGCAGGATGACGCCGACCGGCGCCGCAAACTGCTCGCGCAATACGGTGGCGAGATCAGGGGAATTGGTCCCCGGCATCAGGCATCCCTCTCCAGCCGATCCACCGCGTCATGCGGTGGACGCGCTCCCCGAGCGCTGACGGCCCTGTCGTCCCGCAGTGCCGATCGGAATCCGCTAGATGACGAAGTCCTGCTTGCCTTCGTAGACCGCGACCGCGTCCTGGACCGAACGGCCGCCGTAGGTGATCGAGCTGATCGCCTTGGTCATCCGGACCGCCTCGGCGAGCGGCTTCTGGTGGATGTTGCGGCCCGTGGCGCTGCCCGCGGCACCGCTGATGAAGATCTGGTCGTGGAGCGACTGGAGGAACGACTCCGCGTCGACACCCTCGCCGCCCGCCGTGATGAGGCGCGTGCGCCCCGCGGCCTTCGCGGCCTCGCGGAACGCCTCCGCGACGCTGCCCTCGCTCACCTTCGGGTAGTTCACCTTCACGAAGTCCGCGCCGAGGGTCGCGGCGAGGCCAGCGCAGCCGGCGATGAGGTGCGGGTTGCGCTCGTCCGGGACGGCCTTGCCGCGCGGGTAGACCCACAGCACGACGAGGAGACCCTGGCGGTGCGCCTCGTAGCAGAGCTGCGCCGCGCCGGCCATCTGCTCCGCCTCGAACTGGCTGCCCGGGTACACCGTGTAGCCAACGCCGACGATCTTGAGGCCCGCGTCACGCAACGAGACCACCTGGTCGACCGTGACCCAGTCGCGGCTGCGCGGGTCGCCGATCGAGGTGCCGATGAGGTGGGTCTTGCTGTTCACCTTCACGAGGTACGGGACGTCGCTGTAGTCGGGGCCGTAGCGCGCGACCAGCCCGAGCTGGCTCGCGAAGCAGCCGATCACGCCCTGCTGGGCGATGCGGAACAGGTGCTCCGGGTCGTTGTCGTCCTCGGCAATCGGCCCCTGCTTGGTGGCGCCGAAGAAGTCGTCGTTCAGGTGCTCGACCTTCTGGTCGCCGGCGAAGAGCGCGAGGTTGCCCGTGCCCTTGGTGACCAGCTGGAAGTTCTCCTCGTACACGCTCCGCATGCTGGCCGGAACGTCGGCAGGGACTGCGATGCGGACGGCGGATTGTGAAATGGTCATGGCTACCCCTTGTGTGGCGAGTGTGGCGATGCCCTCAGGTCGGCAACATCATACGCGCGCGCATCCACAGCCGGACGGCGCTTCCGTACGAGGAATGCGACATTTGACGCACCCCACGGCGCGCGATCTGCCGCAACATAACCGCCGCTACGTCAGGCTCGTCTTCAGCGCCTCGAGCACCGGGCGGAGCGCGGCGAGCGCGAGCGCGCGGTGACTGATGCGAAGCTTCTCGTCGCCCACCTCGGCCATCGTGCGGCCGTCCGGGAGCAGAAAGATCGGGTCGTAGCCGAAGCCGTTCGCGCCCTGCGGGGCCTCCGCGATCCGACCCTCCACGACACCCTCGCGGGTGAACACTCGGCCACCCGGTAGCACGAGCGCGACCACGGCCCGGAAGCGGGCGAGCCGCCGCGGCCCCGGAAGTCCCTGCAGGCGGCGCAGGATGAGCGCGTTCCGGTCGTGGTCGTCACGCATCGAGGGGCCGCCGTAGCGGGCGCTCGTGACGCCCGGCGCGCCGCCCAGCGCGTCCACCTCGACGCCCGAGTCGTCGGCGAGAGCGGGCAGGCCGGCGGCGCGGGCGGCGGAGACCGCCTTCGCGATCGCGTTCTCCGAGTAGGTGCGCGCGCCCTCCGCGACTGGGGGGGCGAAGATCCCGGCCTCCGCCGGCGTGACGATCTCCCAGCCGGCCTCACCGAGGATCGCGCGGATCTCCCGGACTTTTCCTGCGTTGCCGGTTGCGAGGAGCAGACGGGGCATCAGCGTTCCATTCTTCGCGCGGTCGGTGCAGAGCACTGGATCCACTGCGGCCGCGTGCGTCGGGCTAGATCTCGCTCCAGCGGTTCGCCATCCGGGCCGAGACGCCCGGCATCGTCGAGAACTCCATCTCGTCCATCGGGAGACGGTGCGGCTCGAACGGGCCGTGGAGTCGCAGGAAATCGGTGACGTCATTCGCCTTGTGGCGCGCGTTGTCGAACGAGGGATCGTCGAAGAGATCGCGCGGCCCGATGAGCTTGCCCTGCGCGAGCTGGAAGCCGAGCGCGACCACGCGCGGCGGACCATCGAACCGCGCCGCGTGGGCGTCGCGAAGCGACGTCGGCATCCACGGCCCGAGGTGCGACCCGCGCCCGAAGCCTTCGACGAGATGGGGCGTCGTGAACGGCTCGATCGCCTCACCCACGGAGGGGAACGCGTTCTGGCAGCGGATGATCGCGGTGGGGTCGTCGCTGCCGACGTGTCGGCCTGCGATCTGCGCCACCCGGTCGGTGGAGGAGACCGCCGCGACCTCGCCCGTCGCGCGCGCGATCACGCGCTTGATCGCGTAGTGCGAGGGCGACCCGGCGTACACCAGCAGGTCGTAGAGCTCCTCAGGCGCGTTGAAGACAATCTTCTTCTGGCTCTTGAGGTCGTGCACCTCGAACGCGAAGCCCTGGTGGAGCGCCTCCGCAATGACGAGCCCTGCCGTGTTGAACGGATCGGCGAACGTCTTGTAGAGCGGCAGATTGAAGGCGCCCGAGGACGTCTTGTCGCTCATGAAGACCACGACGGGCTCCGAGGTGCGCTCGACCAGCTGCATCTCCGCGGAGCCGGGGCCCATCCCCTGAATGCTCCCGGAGAACGCGTCAGCCAGCAGATCCTGACCCGCGCCGTAGAGCTTCAACTTCTTCGCGGCCTCGGTGCCCAGCGAGAACGTGTCCCAGGCGAGCCGGTGTACGTCGGTGTCACCCTCGCCGCGGTCGTGCGACATGATCAGGAACAGGTCATCGCCGCAGGCCCACGCCTGCCCGTCGATCAGCAGGCCACGCTGCACGGCCTTCGCCAGCTCCTCGCGACCGACGTCCAGGAGGTCCGGATGCACGGCGGTGTGGCCGACCCAGCCGCCGACACCGGCCTTGATCACGCTGAGCGTCTGGGGCATCGGTGTCCTCGACCCGGCGGCCGCTCGCTTCGACGAGGGCGCCTGTCTGTGCGTTCCGTGTCGTGGTGTGAGCGCCGGCGATGCGTGTCGCACGTCGCCGGGAACCAGCAGGGCTGCATGCTATTCGGCGCTCAGAAGCGCGGTCAACGTCGCGGGCGGGTCAGCCTGCCGGCTGCACCATCGGGCCAGCCTGCGTGCCGAGGCGCTCGTGCAGCACCACGATTGCCGCCTCCGCGAGCGGGCGGACGGCCATCTGGATGTCCCAGTCCACGTCCTTCGATCGCGACATGAACGCATCGAGGCTTGCGAGCATCTCCATGCCGCGCCGGCGCTCGTGCGCGGCATCCAGCGCGCGGTAGCCCTGGAGCTTGCGTGGGCCCTCGCGGCCGCCGGCGGAGATGTACCAGTCCGTGAACGCGATGCCGCAGCCGGCGGCGAACATCATCGCGCCCAGCGGCGTCGCCACGGGCGGCACGCCGGCCGCGAGGGCGCGCGCCGTCATCTCGTGATGCTCGGACTCGTACTCCATCATGAGGTGGCCGCCGGGGGGCACGAGGGACGCGAGCGCCTCGACGATGCGCAGCTGGATGCCCTCGGGGACCTGCACACCCTCGCCGCTCGCGAGCGACACCCGGTCGGTCGAGGCGGTCACCTCGACCCAGTTGAATCCGGGACGCGCGCCGCGATTGATCAGCCCCGAGATGACGGGCTCCGTGGTCGCACCCAGCGCGCCACTGTCGAGGAACGCCCGGAAGGAGTCGCTCCCCACCCGGCTCTTCGGCCCGAGGTGAAACACCAGGGCGACGCCGTTCCCCACCATCGCGCCCTCGATGAGCTCGAGCGGATGGCCGCCGGCCTCGGCGAGCGGGCGCCACGGACTGCCTGCGTCGGGTGGGAGTGAGTTCGTCATCGCGGCGCTCAGGGTACCGTGCCGCCGCAGATGCGACATACCGCAGCCGGGAGCGCGGTCTACACTGCGACTCCCCACCCTCGACGCGACGGACGAGGATCGACGTGACCGCTGTCCCCCCCGCTGGCCTTCCTGGCGGCCCCTCCGCGGGCGACCTCGCCGCCTACGTGGACGCCGCGAAGCGGCTGCTGGCGCACGGCGGCTACGAGCGCACCGGCAACATCGCCGCCACCCGCGACTGGGGCTTCGCCCACATCACCGCCTACCTCGAGGCCCACGCCAGCGAGGGACGGCGCCCGGATGCACGCCCGTCGATCCACGTCGCCGGGACGAAGGGCAAAGGCTCCGTCGCGACCCTCGCCGAGGCGATCCTGCACGCGGCGGGGGCGCACACGCTGCTGATGACCTCGCCTGACCTGCACTCCGCGCGCGAGCGCATCGCGATCGACGGCGCGCCGATCGACTACGCGCGCTTCGCCGCGGTCGCCACGCAGCTCCTCGATGACCCTTCCGCGGAGGGCTGGTCGTACTTCGAGTTGCTGACGGTCATGGGTTGGCTGGCGGGCGCCGAGGCCAACTGCGACTGGAACGTCGTCGAGGTCGGCCTCGGTGGGCGCCTCGACACGACAAACGCGATGGCGTCGAAGACCGCCGCCGTCATCACGCCGATCGACCTCGAACACATGGAGATCCTCGGCGACACCATCGCGAAGATCGCCGCCGAGAAGGCGGGCATCATCACCGGGCCGGTGCCCGTGGTCGCCGCACCGATGCGCGAGAGCGCGCTCGACGTCATCCGCGCGCGCTGCGCCGAGATGGGCGCGACGTTGCACGAGGTGGCGACCGAGTGCGCGCTCCGCGTCCAGTCGCGCGGCCTCGAGGGGCAGACGCTCCACCTGCGCACGCCGCTCCGCACCTACCGCGCGCTCCGCACGCCCCTGCTCGGCCAGCACCAGGCGGAGAACATCGCGACGGCTGTGCGCGCGACCGAGGAAGCCTGGCGCGCGCAGACCGGCGAGGACCTACCCGAGGCCGCCGTGACGCAGGGCATCGAGCACGCGCGCATGCCCGGCCGCGCCGAGGTGATCCGGCAGCGCCCGGTGACGATCGTCGACGGCCTGCACACGCCGCTCGCGGCGAAGCGCTTCCGTGAGGCCCTCGATGCGCTGCCGATCCCGAAGCGGCGCGTCTGGGTGATCGGCATCCTCGGCGGCCGCGCGATTGCGCCGATCCTCGAGCCGCTGATCGGCGAGGGCGACGACGTCATCGTCGCGCCACCGCCGAGCGAGCGCGCGGTCGACGTGAGCGAGATCGTGCGCGCCGCGCGCGACCTCGGCGCGCTCCCACAGCGCGCCACGAGCATCGCGGCCGCCCTCGACCGCGCGACGGAGCAGGCGGGAGACCGCGGCGCGGTCATCGTCTGCGGCAGCCTGTACGCCGTCGCCGCCGCGCGCGAGCACCTGCTCGCGATCACGAGCGACCACGCGCTGGGCATCCGTTAACCGCGATGCAATCGGGCGAGGCGTAGGATCGCCTCGGTTGCGCACGGCAAGGAGCCCGAGATGACGAGCGGATCGAGTCCGGACGCGCGGCAGGCGGCGATCGCCCGGCTGGAGCGAAAGCGCGGCTTTCAGATGCACCTCGCGGTGTACCTCGTCGTCAACACGCTGCTGATCGGCATCTGGGCCGTCACGGGCATGAACATGCCGTTCTGGCCCGCATTCCCGCTCCTCGGCTGGGGCATCGGCATCGCGTTCAACGGCTGGGCCGTCTATCGCGGCGAACTGAGCGAGGACGACATCCAGCGCGAGATGACGCGCGGGCGGTGATTTTCGCGATGTCGACCCCGCCGGCGCTGGTACGATCGCTCACATGACGAACAACGGACGCCGGCGCGTGGTGGTGACGGGGATGGGTGCGATCACGCCCCTCGGCATCGGCGTCGAGGAGTTCTGGAAGAACGCCGTCGCCGGCGAGTCCGGCATCCGACGCATGACGCTCGCTGACCCCTCGGCCTACGGTTGCCAGGTGGCGGGCGAGGTGCCCGACTGGGACTACGCGCAGTACATGGACCGCAAGGATGGGCGCCGCATGGCGCGGTTCTCGCAGTTCGCCGTCGGCGCGACGCGCATGGCGCTCGAGCAGTCCGGGCTCGACCTCGACCGCCTCGACCGCGAGCGCATCGGCGTGCTCATCGGCAACGGCGGCGGCGGTATGCCGGACGACGACGCGACGATGCGCACGATCATCGAGCGCGGCGGATCGAAGGTCGACCCGTTCTACATCTCGAAACGGCTCAACA
>CAIXBH010000300.1 GCA_903917615.1 uncultured Chloroflexota bacterium
CGGCGGCGACCGCCTGCGGCGCGAAGGCGTGGCCGTCGGCGCGTTCGCCCGGGATGCAGACGAAGACGTCACCCGCCTCGACGTGCCGGGAGTCGAACTGGATCGCCCGGGCGTCCGGGAGTCCCTCCCGCAGGTTCGCCGGGAGTCCTTCGCGCCAGTCGCCGCTGCGTGGGGAGGTGGAGGTCATCGTGCCGTCATCCTAGGGCGACGCCGGGCTGCGATCCCGCGCCGGCGGCGCGTCGTACTCTGTCGAGCGCATTCGAGAAGGCGCTGTACAATCTACCGCGCCCCGCCGGGAAGCCCCCCGGGGCCAGCAACATGCTTGATGAGGAGACTCCGTGATCCAGCTTCCTGAGAACTGGCAGACCGCGCTCAACAACGCGCGCATCGAGAACAAGACCCCGCTCTGGTCCTCCGTCGAGGCCGACGGCCAGCCGAGCATCGCCTACTACGGCAGCACCCACGCCCACAGCGACCACGAGCTCAGCCTCTGGATGCGCACCTCCGGCCGCGGTTTCCTCCGCCGCATCGAGGGCAACCCGAAGGTGACGATGCTGTACAACGACCCGACGCCAGAGTCGCGGCTCACGCTCCTGATCCAGGGTGAGGCCAAGCGCATCACCGACCCGGCGCTGGCGAAGCAGATCTACGACCAGTCGCCGGAGCCGGAGCGCACCGCCGACGCGAACATGGAGGGCGTGGCGGTCCTCGTGGACATCGTGCGCATCATCCAGCGCGGCGAGGTCGTCCAGTCGCGCGACGGCGAATCGGGCACGAAGGTCGACTAGGCCTCGTCCCCGCGACCCAGACACGAACGGCACCGAGGAGCACCGATGATCAAGCTGACGGACGAGATGCGCGCCGCGATCGACAACGCGCTGACCGACAACTTCCCGACGATGTGGACCACGGTCGACGAGACCGGACAGCCGAACAGCGCCTTCTTCGGCAGCGCGCAGGTGATCGGCGACAACCAGATCGGCATCTGGATGAAGAGCCCCTCGCGCGGCTTCCTGAAGCGGATCGAGGGCAACCCGAAGGTGTCGATGCTGTACCGCAACCACGCCACGAAGTTCGGCTTCCAGGTGCAGGGTGAGGCCCGCCGCGCGGACGACGACGAGACGAAGCGTCGCGTCTACGACGCCGCTCCGGAGGCGGAGCAGAAGGGCGACCCGGACCGCATCGGCACGGCGGTGATCGTGGACATCGTCCGCGTGATCCAGCGTGGCGAGGTCGTGCAGTCGCGCGACGAGCTCGTGGGCGCGAAGGTCGACTAGACCGGCCGGCGCACTCCTCGGGGAGCGCGTCGGCCTCCTCGCGGAACCAACCTGCGAAACACGAATGAGCCCCTCCGGAACCGGAGGGGCTCATTCGTTGTCGAGCATGCCAGGGGGCCTGTAAGCCGAATTCTGTACTCCGCCCTCACAGGGAGGACGAAGCGGCGACCATCCATCTAGGACGGCGGTTGCCCGCCGCCTCCAGCGATCTACCCGGGGACGAGGCCGGACACCTCACACGTCCCCCTATTTGACCTTGCTCCGGGTGGGGTTTGCCTCGGCCGCCGTGTCACCACGACGCCGGTGCGCTCTTACCGCGCCATTTCGCCCTTACCTGACCTCGCTGCCGTGAGGCGAACAAGACCCGGCGGTATTGTTTCTGTGGCACTATTCCGTCGGCTCGCGCCGCCCGGCCGTTAGCCGGCACCCTGTCCGTGTGGAGTTCGGACTTTCCTCCCGCCCCTCGCCCCGAGAGGCGAGGAACCGGCGGTCGCCCGGCCCCCTGGCGCACCCATCGTAGCCCGAGCGGCTCACCGGCGCCTGGTCACGCGGACGCCCTCATCCGTCACCACGACCTCCGCCACCACCCGGCGCAGCAGCGCACGCCGCTCGGCGAACTCGAGGTTCTCCCACTCGCCGAGGAGCCGCTTCCGCGCCTCCTCGGGCGGCACCTCGTCCGCGCCCTGCTCGGCGGACCGTTCGATGTCGAGTTGCTCGAGGACGTTGGCCGCCGCGTGCCGCACGAGTTCAGCGTCCGTCCACTCGCCGGCCGCGCGGCGCTCCAGCATCCGGTCGAGCGCGCGGCCGAGGGCAGCCATGCGCGCCTCGCCACCGGCTGCCTCGACCGGACGAGCCGCGACCGGTGAGCCGCGCGTCGCGCGAACCAGTTCCTCGCGTACGGCCGCCTCCAGCGCCTCCGCCCGGCGCGTGTGATAGGCGCAGCGCCCTTCGTTCGTCGCGGAAGCGCAGCGGTACAGCGCGTACTCGACGCCGGCGGCTGCTTCGGAGGGACGGCGCGCCCCGATCATCGGGCTGCCGCAATAGCCACACCGAACGATGCCAGAGAGGAGATACGCGATGCGCTCTTGCTCGGCCGGCGCCGTCCGACGCTGCTCCATGCGACGCTGCACCTCCGCGAAGCGCGCTTCCGGAATGAGCGCGTCATGGGCCCGCGGAACGGCGATGCCCAGGCGCCGGTAGAGCCCCGTGTAGACGGGGTTCCGCAGGAGATTCCGCACCGCCCCCGCGGTCCAGGGCCGCCCGGAGCGGGTATGCAGGCCGTCCGCATTGAGGCGCTTCGCGATGAGGCGAACCCCCTCCCCGTCGTCGAGATAGCGCGAGAAGACCCCCTGAACGACCTCCGCCTCCGCGGGCGCTGGCGCGAGGCGCCGACCGACCACGCGGTAGCCATAGGGCGCGCGCCCGAGGACCTCGCCGCGCAGGGCGCGGCGGCGCATCCCATCGCGCGCGCGCTCGCGGCGTCGCTCCTCGTCGCCCCGATCCTCCCAGGCATCGAGGAGCGCCCCTGCCGGGCGCCGGCCGTCGGCCAGCCGGACGGGCACCCCGATCGCGGCGAGTTGGAGGAGGCGGCGCGCGCGGTCGCGGGCTCGGTCGCCGAAGACCTCCGCGCTGGCGGCGATGACCTCGACGCCCGGTTGGTCGCCTGCCGCGAGCGTGAGCGCCACGAACGCGGTGCTCGACGTGCCATCGGCCTCCTCGAACGCCGCGACCTCCAGCAGCCCCTCGCCCTGGCACGCGGCGTCGATGGCCAGCCGCTGGACGGCCAGGTCGAGGTCGGCATCCGCGGGGACGGGGCGGAGGTAGGCGAGGACCGGATGTGGGGTGGCGGGTGCGGGCTCGGGGCGCGCCGGTCCGGTCATGCGCTCAGGATAACGCCCGACCCGGGCGGACCCGAGCGCGGCGTCGCGTACGATAGGAGGCATCCACCTCGCCTACGGAGGCCCCGTGCTGCTCAACGTCTCCACCCTCCTCCAGGAACCCGTCGGCTCTGACCGCCGCTACTCCGTGGCGCACGAACCGCTCCTCGTCCCCGAGCAGGACTTCGCCGGCGAGATCATCGAGGGCTCCCTCCGGCTGATCCGGAGCGAACGGGGCGTCCTCGTCATGGCGGAACTCGACCTCGCGCCCGTCGGCCTGGAGTGCGCGCGGTGCCTGGAGCCGTTCGAGACGCCGATTTCGGTGACCTTCGACGAGGAATATGTCCTGGACCGGGACCCGCTGACGGGGCGCCCGCTGCCGACCGAGCCGGACGACTTTCACATCGACGAGCACCGGCACCTCGACCTCAGCGAGGCAGTACGGCAATATGAACAGGCGGCGCTCCCGATCCGGCCCCTGTGCCGACCGGACTGCCGAGGGCTGTGCCCGCGATGCGGGTCCAACCTGAACCTCGGCCCCTGTGGTTGTGCCGAGACTGACCCCGATGATCGATGGAGCGCGCTCGCCCGATTGCAGCGGCTCGATGTGGAGGATGGCGATGGCGCTCCCCAAGCGTAGGACCCCGGCTTCGAAGCAGGGCACGCGTCGTAGCCACGACCGCGTGGCCGTGCCAAACATCGTGAAGGACCCGGCCAACGGGCGCTTCAAGGTGAACCACACCGCAGGCGCGTCGCGCGACCACAAGGGTCGCCCGATCGAGCGCGAGGCGTAGCCCCCGCACGTCTGATTCACCTCACCCACCGATGACCGACCTCGCATCGATCGCCGCTCTGCCCGTTGCGGCCGACACCGCATGGCTCTTCCCGGGCCAGGGCGCGCAGTCGGTCGGCATGGGCCGCGACCTCGCAGACGCGATCCCCGCGTCGCGCGCGATTTTCGATGCGGCTGACGCCGCGCTCGGACTCCCCCTGTCGCAGATCTGCTTCGAGGGGCCTGAGGCCGAATTGCTGCGCACGGTGAACACACAGCCTGCGCTCGTCACGCACGCCATCGCCGCACTCGCCGGCGCGATCGAGGCCGGCGTCATCACCTCGCGGCCCGCGTTCGTCGCCGGGCACTCGCTGGGCGAGTACGCCGCGCTGGTTGCAGCCGGGTCGCTCACCTTCGAGACCGGTGTCCGCCTCGTTCGCGAGCGCGGCCGCCTGATGCAGGAGGCATGCGACCTCGAGCCGGGCACGATGGCTGCCGTCCTCGGCATGGAGCCGCAGCCGCTCCGCGCGATCTGCGCGCAGCACGGCGCTGCCGTCTGCAACATCAATGCACCGGGGAACATCACCATCGGCGGCACGCTCAGCGCGGTCGAGGCCGCCTCGAAGGCGGCAACCGAGGCGGGCGCCTCGCGCGTCCTGCCGCTCTCCGTCTCCGGCGCGTTTCACACGCCGCTGATGCAGAGCGCCGCGGATGGCATGCGGGCGGTGCTGA
>CAIXBH010000301.1 GCA_903917615.1 uncultured Chloroflexota bacterium
CGATGGCGCGGGCCGGATCACGCGCCTCCAGCGCCTCGACGATGCGCATGTGTTCCTCCATCACGGGAACGAGCAGGTCATCGCGCAGGCGCGTGCGCTCCTGCCGGATCAGCCGGATCTTGATGGCGTTCACCCGATAGGCGTTGGAGATGATCTCGTTGCCGAGTGCATCCACGATGGTGTCGTGCAGCCGCCAGTCGACCGCCTGGGCGTCGACGATCAGGGCCGGCGTGATCTCGACGGCGGCACGGGCCAGAATATCCTCGTGCTCGTGACGCAGGCGAGCGATTTCGGCGTCCGGCGCCTCGATGACGAAAACCGCCGCAGCCTCCTTTTCCAGCATCAGGCGGAACTGGAAGGCGTCACGGATCAGAGGCAGATCGACATGGGCGACCTGCATGCCGCGCTGCGGCACCGTCCGGATCAGCCCCTCCGCTTCAAGCCGCGGGATCAGCTCGCGGATTGCCCCCAGCGTCAGGCCGGTGAGCTCGACGAGCTCGCGCTGCGAGACAAACTGGCCGGGGCGGATGTCGCGTGCCAGCAGATGCTGGGTGAACGCATCATAGGCGCGCTCACGCAGCTTCAGGGGCTCGCGGTCCTCCGCCGGGCGGTCGGTCATCGCTCCCCCTCAGGCGGCCTTTGCGCCGATGATGCGGTCGACGGTGGCTGCGAGGGCGCGGGCCTGCGCCTCGTCGATCGGCAACAGCGGCGGCCGCATCGTCCGCCAGGCCGGGTCGGAATGGCGGTGCGCCACCATCACCTTGACGGCGGGGATCACCGGCATCTCGCACAGCGCGTTGACGATGGCGTCGACGCGCGGATCATCCCGCCCGTCCACGGCCAGGTGCCGGACCAGGTCGGGGGCGAAATTGGCGAGCCCGCAGATCGTGCCCTGGGCGCCGGCCCGCACGGCCTTGGCGAGCTGACGCTCGTCGCCGACGAGGATGGCGAGGTCGCCATGGTGGTCGAGCAGCGCCTGGGTGTTGGCATAGTCGCCGGACGAGTCCTTCACGCCGGTGATGACGCCGGGGAAGGCCTCCCGCAGCCGGCCGATCAGGGCGGGGCTGATGCCGACCGCCGTCATCGAGGGGATGTGGTAGAGGATGATGTCGCGCGCCTGCGCCCCGAGGCTCTCGATCAGCCGGGCGAACCAGGCAAACAGGCCCTCGTCGTCGACGCCCTTGAAGTAGAAGGGCGGCGCCAGCAGCAGCGCCCGGCAGCCATGCGCGTAGCCGATGCGCGCCTGCTCGAGCGCGTCTTCCTGGGAGACCGCAGCGACGCCCGAGATCACCTGCCGGGCAGGCTCGAAGCCGGCCCCGACCAGTGCGCCCAGGACGGCATGGCGATCGCCGGCCGCAATGGCGGCGCCCTCGCCGGTCGTGCCGAATACGGTCACCGAGTCGCAGCCCTGCGACACGCACCACCGCGCATGCGCGGTGAGGCGGTGCAGATCGATGGCGCCCGCGGCGGTGAAGGGGGTGGAAAGGGCGACGGACAGGCCAAAGCGGCCGGAAGCGTGAGTCACGAGTGGGTCTCCCTGATGATCCGTCGGACAGCGTGTCCTGACTGACATGTTAGTTTTGCGCAGACTGTACGCAAGCGATTTGATCCCCCGGCCGGTCAGCCGTCCTTCAGTCCCCCGGCCGACAGCCCGGCGACGATCTGGCGCTGCGCGATCACGGTCAGCAGCAGCACCGGCAGGGTCACGAGCAGCGCCGCCGCGGCGAGCGGACCCCACGAGATCTGCTCGAAGGTGAGCACGTTGTAGATGGCGGACGGCAGCGTCCGGGTCGACTTGCCGCCCAGCACCACCGAGAAGATGAAATTGTTCCAGGAGAAGATGAAGGCGAGGATGCCGCCCACCACGATGCCGGGCTTGGCCAGCGGCAGCGCGATGTGGCGGAAGCTCTGCCAGGGCGAACAGCCATCGACCAGCGCGGCGTCCTCCAGCTCCTGGGGCACGTTCTCGAAATAGCCGATCATGATCCAGACGATGATCGGGATGGTGATGACCAGATGGGTGATCAGCAGCGCCGGGATGGTGCCGACGAGGCCGAGCCACTGGAACGCCATGAACAGCGGGATCAGGTAGGACAGCGCCGGCGTCATCCGGGCAATCAGGATCAGCACCGCAAACTTGGCCGATTTGGAGCGGGCGATCCCGTAGCCGGCGGGCACGCCGAGCACGAGCCCGACCAGCACGGCACCGCCGGTGACGAGCATCGAGTTCCACAGATAGAGCAGGAAGTTGTTGCGCGCGAAGACCTCGACATAGTTGGCGAGCGTCGGCGGGCTGGGAATGAAGACCGGCGGCCAGGCGGTGTTGTCGACCTCGTTCTTCAACGACAGCGACAGCATCCACAGGAACACGAGGATTGCGGGCGACACCAGCAGGAACACCGAGAAGGCAAAGCCGGCCTTGAGCGCGACGCGCTTGAGGGTGAGCGTGCTCACGGGCGTGATCCTCTGGAGGCGATGCGGCAGGCG
>CAIXBH010000302.1 GCA_903917615.1 uncultured Chloroflexota bacterium
ACCACGGTCGCCGCCGCCACCGCGCGGGCCGCCTCGACCGCCGCGGTCACCGCCGCCGCCGAAGCCACCGCTGCGCGGGCGCTCCTCACGGCCGCCGCCCTCGCCGTCGGTGAAGCCGACGGGGCCGTCGTCGTCCACGTTGCGCATGGTGAGGTTGACGCGACCGAGGTTGTCGATCTCCATCACCTTCACCTTGACGATGTCACCCAGGTTCACGACATCCTCGACGTGCTCGACGCGGCCTTCGCCGCCGAGCTCGGAGATGTGCACCATGCCGTCCTTGCCGGGCAGGATCTCGACGAAGGCGCCGAAGGACATGATCCGGACGACCTTACCCTCGAAGACCTCGCCGGGCATGATCTCCTTGGTGAGGCCTTCGATCTGGCGGACCGCCATGCGGACGCCATCCTTGTTCGAGCCGCCGACGTAGACCGAGCCGTCTTCCTGCACGTCGATCGCCGCACCGGTCGCCGCGATGATCGCGTTGATCACGCGACCGCCTGGTCCGATGACCGCACCGATCTTGCTCGGGTCGATGTGAATCGTGGTGATCTTCGGCGCGAACTCGCCCACGTCCTCACGAGGAGCGGCGATCTGCGCGTTCATCACCTGGAGCAGCTGCATGCGCGCCTCGCGGGCGCGGCTGAACACCTGCTGCAGGAAGTTGTCCGGGAGCTTGTGCAGCTTGATGTCGAGCTGCACGGCCGTGACACCCTTCTCGGTGCCGGCGACCTTGAAGTCCATGTCACCGAAGGCATCCTCGATGCCCGCGATGTCGGTGAGGATCTTGTACGAGGTTGCGTTCTCGTCGGAGGTCATCAGACCCATCGCGATGCCTGCGACCGGCGCCTGGATCGGCACGCCGGCGTCCATGAGCGCCATCGACGAGGCGCAGATGGAGGCCTGCGACGTCGAGCCGTTCGAGGAGAGCACGTCGGAGACGACACGCACCGTGTAGGGGAAGTCGGCGAACGGCGGCATGACCGCCTCGAGCGCCTTCTCACCCATCATCCCGTGGCCGATCTCGCGGCGGCCGGCGCCGCGCAGCGGCCGCGCCTCGCCCGTCGAGAAGCCGGGGAAGTTGTAGTGGTGCATGAACATCTTCCACTCGGTGGGGTCGATGTTGTCGAGCTTCGCCCGATCACGCAGCGCACCGAGGGTGGCGACGGAGAGCACCTGCGTCTCGCCGCGCTGGAAGATCGCGCTGCCGTGCACACGCGGCAGGACGCCGACGTCCGCGGTCAGCGGGCGGATCTGCTCCGGGGCGCGGCCGTCCGCGCGCATGTTCTTCGTGAGGACGTAGTTGCGGACGAGGGCCTTGAGGCCGGCCTCGGTGAGGGCGGTCACGACCTTCTCGTCCAGGCCGGGGGTCTCTGCGGAGAGCACGCCGAAGACCTGGCGGCTCATCGCGTTGATGCCGCTGAAGCCCTCGGACTGCACGGCCTTGAGGGCCTCGTCGCCCAGGGTGTCGAGGTAGCGGGTGATGCGGCCGGCGAGCTCGGCGTCGTCCGCCGGCTTGTGCCACTCCATCTTCGGAGTGCCGAGCTCCTTGATGATCTGCGTCTGCAGGTCGTTGAGCTGGCGGCAGACCTTCTCGGCGAACTCGATCGCCTCGATGAGCTCGGCCTCGGGGATCTGCTTCGCACCGGCCTCCATCATGACGATGGAGTCGTTCGTCGCAGCGACGGTGAGCTCGAGGTCGGACTCCTCGCGCTGCTGGTACGTCGGGAAGGCGATGAGCTTGCCATCGACCCGGCCGACGTGGACGGAGGACACGGGGCCCTCGAACGGGAGGTGCGAGATGTTGATGACGGTGGAGGCGCCGGTGGTCGCCAGCGGGTCCGCCGGGTTCTCGCGGTCCGAGGCGATGAGGGTCGCGACGACCTGCACCTCGCGCTTGAAGCCCTTCGGGAAGAGCGGGCGGATCGGGCGGTCGGTCATGCGGGCGGCGAGCGTCGCGTCCGTGCCCGGGCGACCCTCGCGGCGGAAGAACGAGCCCGGGATCTTGCCGATCGCGTACATGCGCTCTTCGAAGTCGACCGTCAGCGGGAAGAAGTCGATGCCGGCGCGGGGCTCGCCGTCGCAGACGGTGACCAGCAGCACGGTGTCGCCGTAGCGGATGGTGCAGGAGGCGAGGGCGTTGGGGGCCAGGCGGCCCATGCCGATCTCGAAGGTCTTGCCCTCGATCTCAGTCGTGAAGGTGCGCGTCTGCGCTCCGGTGTTCAATGGATACCTCTATCTCTCGTGTACATCTGTCGAGGAGCCCGAACAGGCGCGGGATCGCTCGCATCCGGCCCTGTGCCGGAGCGCGGCGTTCGCGTGTGTGCGGGGGCGGCAGTGCCGTCGGGCAGCCTCGAGGTCATGCGACGTGAGGCGGAGGGGCGGGATGCCGCACGGGCGGGACGGGAACGTCCGCGGGTGTGGTGAAGTGTTGTGTTCCTGAGCCCTACTGAGTCCGGCAGCATCGCCGGCGGGCCTACCCGTCCGGCGCAGCGGCCTGGAAACGGGTCGGGCTGCGCTAGCGGCGCAGCCCGAGCGACTGGATGAGGGCGTGGTATCGAGCCACGTCCGTGTTGCTCAGGTAGCGAAGCTGCCGGCGGCGCTGGCCGACGAGCTTGAGCAGCCCGCGCCGGGTGGCGAAGTCGTGCTTGTGCTCCCGGAGGTGTGCCGTCAGGCGGGTGATACGGTCAGTGAGCAGAGCCACCTGGACCTCGGACGAGCCGGTGTCGGAAGGGTGCTGCTTGTACTGGTCGATGATCTCGATCTTGCGTTCGGTCGTCTGCATCGGGGAAGTTGTATCCGCTACCTAATTCGCTCACGCCACACTTCGCGACCCCACGCGGTGTGATTTCGGCCCGCCGCGGGTCAAGGACCCTGTCGGCTGGGTGTTGGGGTCGCCCACGGGTCATGCTTCCCCTCGCCGTGAAGGGAGAACGCGCCCCGGACGCAAATAACGCTAGCACAGGCCCTCGGCTGACGCTACGGTGCGCTGGGGCGGCACCCCGAGGAGCACCAACCTATGCCTTCGATCCCGCGCATCCGCGTCGTCGTCGACGCAGATGCCTCCATCCCCGCCGCCCTGCTGGACGCCCTGGGCATCGTCAGCGCGCCGGCAGCGCCGGACTACTTGCTCGAGCAGGAGTCGATCCTCCAGCTGGTCGCCGAGCCCGTCGCCATCGAGGCCGAAGCGATCGCCGCCGCGTGCGGCGCGGTCGCCGAGCCGGGCGAGGCGGTGATCTACGTCCGCGCCGAGGACGGCCACGCCAGCCCCGACGAGGCGGTCGACCTCGCCCGCGCGGCGGTCGAGGCGCGCGGCGCGACCTTCGCCTACGTCGCGACCCGCGGCGCGCTCATGGGCGCCGGCTGGGCGGCGGTGCGCGCGGCCGAGGTGATCGCGGCCGGCGGCAGCCTCGACGAGGCGCTCGCGGCCGCCGAGCACGCCGCCAACCGGACCCGCGTCATCGCGATGCTGGAGCACCCGGAGATGACCGGGATGCTCCCGCCCGGCCGCGACCGCGCGCCCGGGCGCATGATCGTCCGCCTCGAAGGCGCGAAGCTGCCGCTGCTCGGCCTGCTGCCGCACCGCGAAACGGCGCTCGTCGTCCTGCGTGACCGCTTCGGAGACTTCGCGGCGGTGCCGGAGGACTCCGGCCGGCTGCGGATCGCGGTCCACCACGCGGGCGCGCAGGCCGGAGCCACCGCGTTCGCGACATGGGCGACGCGGCGCTTCGAGGATGCCGACGTGACGGTGGCACCGCTCACGCGGCACGCCGCGCGCCGGCTCGGGCCGGGCATGATCGGGGTCGCGTGGTTCTGGGAGCCGGCGCGCTAGCGCGCTAGGCCTGAGCGGGACGCGCGCGCTCGCCTCGGCGGACCTGCGTGCGTAGCCAGAGGCGCAGCCGCGGATAGCCGTTGCGCTCCAGCCACACAGCGATGACGAGCGCCAGCAGCGAGACCGCCACGCCGACCGCCGCGTCGAAGAGGTAGTGGTTCGCCGTCGCGATGACCGCGACCGACTGCAGGCCCAGCACCACCACGCCCGCCACCCGCACCGCGCGTCGCGTCGCGACGCGGAACAGCACGATCGTGAGCAGCAGCGACCACCCCACGTGGAGCGACGGGACCGAGGCGAACGGATTCACGAACGGCTGCAACGACTGCGCCTGGTACGAGAGCTGCGAGAACTCGCGCATCGTGTCCACGAAGCCCCACTCGGGCAGAAACCGAGGCGGCGCGACCGGGAACGTCCAGTAGAAGACCAGTGCCAGCGCGCCGGACAGGAGCATCGAGTCCCGCAGGACCGTGTAGTGGTAGCGGCTGCGCCAGAACAGCAGCCCGCCTACCGCGACGATCAGCGGAAAGTCCAGCCAGAAGTAGACGAAGTTGAACAGGTCGACGCGCCAGGGCGCGCGCAGCGTCCACGCATTCACGGCCGGCTCGACGAACAGGCCGAGGCTGCGCTGCAGGTCGATGATCCAGCGGGCGTTCTGGAGCGCCTCGCCCGGCCGGTCTACGACCCCGCCGCGGACGAGGAAGTAGCAGAGGAACGCGAGGACCATGACCCCGAGCTCGGGGAGGTCGAACCACGTCGGACGCCGACGTTCCGGAGTGACCACCTCGCGCAAGTATCGGAGCACCGTCAGCCGCAAGGAGATCCCCATCCGCTTCGAGCACTGATTGTAGCCGCTGACCCCGGTTGAAGGCCTCGGATCGGGCCGCCTATGCTCGGCCGCACAGGATCGCAAGCGGGTCGAGATACGCCCGCATGGCGGGCGTCAGGAACGGGAGCCTCTCATGGAGATCACGGTCGCAAGCGGCAGCATCACCTCCGTGGTGGCCGACACCTACGCCGTCCAGGTATACGAGGGCTCGAAGCGCATCTCGACCGATGCGCAGGCGATCGACGCGCTGATGGGCGGCACCATCGCCCAGATGATCGAGGACGGCCTCATCAAGGGCACCGCCGGCGAGCTCACGATCCTCCCCGCGGGGCGCCGCCTGAAGGCGAAGCGCATCTTCGTCGTCGGCCTCGGCCAGCGCGGCGGCGCCACCATCGACGGGATGCGCGAGCGCACCGGCAACCTCACGCGCCGCTTCCGCGACCTCGACGCCGGCCACGTCGCGACCTCCTTCCAGGAGATCACGGCCGCCCTCGACCCGGAGGACGCCGGCCGCACCTACGCCGAGGCGGCCACGATGAGCCTCTACCGCTTCGACAAGCACCACACGCGCGCCGCCGACCGGCCGAAGTACAGCATCGAGCGCGTCACGCTCGTGGAGCCGAACGCGCGCAAGGCAGCGGCGGTCCGCCGCGGCGTCGAGGTCGGAACGGTTCTCGGCGAGGCGACCAACATGGCGCGCGACCTCGCGAACGAGCCAGCGAACCTGATGACGCCGACGATCATGGCCGCGAAGGCCCAGCAGCTCGCGGCCGAGGTGGGCCTCGAGTGCAAGATCATTGAGCGCGCCGAGGCCGAGCGGCTGAAGATGGGCTCCTACCTGTCGGTCGCGAACGGCTCCATCCAGCCGCCCAAGTTCATCGTGCTGAACTACCGCGGCGCGGGCCGTGGCGGCCGGACGCTCGCGCTGATCGGCAAGGGCATCACCTTCGACAGCGGCGGCATCTCCAT
>CAIXBH010000303.1 GCA_903917615.1 uncultured Chloroflexota bacterium
CGTGCGCCCCGACGGCACGCCGATCCCGCGCCTGTACAGCTCCGGTGAGCTGGGGTCGATCTACAGCTACCTGTACCAGGGCACTGGCAACATTGGTGAGTGCCTCGCCTTCGGGCGCGTCGCCGGCCGCAACGCCGCGGCGGAGACGCCCTGGAAGTAGCACCTCCGGCCTCGCGCCACGGGAGGCACGAGGACCGACGAGTCACGTACATGCTTCGAGAGGACACTGCACGATGGCGATGATCCAGACGATCGAGGGCCCGAAGGACACGGCCGACCTCGGCCCCACGCTCGCGCACGAGCACCTGTGCAGCGGATTCGGTGGGATGGACCACACGGCCATCTTCGACCTCGACGAGGCCGTGCGCCGCGCGACGGCCGCGCTGCTCGAGGCGTACGAGGCGGGCATCCGCACAGTCATCGACTGCACGCCCGTCGACAACGGCCGGCAGGCGGCGGTCTTCGAGCGCGTCGCCGGCAAGACGCCAATGAACGTGATCGCCGCCGTCGGTGTGTACCGCGCGATCCCGATCTCCTACCGCGCGTGGGATCCGGACACCTACGCCGCCTACTTCCTGCGCGACATCGAGCAGGGCATGGAGCGCACCGGCATCCGCGCGGGCATCCTGAAGATCGCGTGGGACATCGAGACGCAGCTCGAGGCACTCCGTGGCCCCCTCGAGACCGCCGCGCGAGGCGCGGCGCGCGCGGCAAAGGCGGGCGGCGTACCGATCACCTGCCACACCGCCCCCGCCGAGCGCCACGGCGACCGCCTGATCGAGATCTTCCAGGAGGAAGGCCTCGACCTCGCGGCGGTCACGATCGGGCACACGAACGACAGCACGGACATGGACTACGTGATCGGGCTGGCGAAGAAGGGCGCGAACGTCGGCCTCGACCGCTTCACGCCTCGACGAGGCGAGGAGGAGATGGCGCGCCGCTCGCAGGTCGCCCTCGACCTCGCGAACGCAGGCTACGCCGAGCAGATCTCGCTGGGCCACGACGGCGCCGGGTACAGCCTCACCGGCGGCCCCGCGACCGGCGGCCCGCGCGCCGAGGACCCGAAGGTGTGGCGCCTCGTGCCGGAGTGGGAGCTGCCGTGGCTCCGCGCGCACGGCGCGACCGAGGACCAGATCGACGCGATGATGGTGCGCTCGACGCGACGGACGTTCGAGGCCGCCGCCGCGATGAAGCACTAGTCGAGCCGCGCACTACCGCAGCACCGCAGCACCGCAGGAGACAGCATGGTCCAGATCGGCAATGCCCCCTTCACCTACGACGCGACCAGCGACTGGGAGCAGCTCCCGGACGGCATGACGCTGCACGAGACGGCCGGCGTGGCGACCGACGCACAGAACCGCGTCTACCTCCTGACGAGGAACGTCGACAATCCGGTGGTCGTCCTCGAACAGGACGGGACGTTCGTCCAGACGTTCGGGCAGGGCGTGTTCACGCCGCGCGCGCACGCGATCCGCGTCGCGCCGGACGGCTTCCTCTACGGCGCGGATGACGGCGCGCAGACGATCACAAAGTGGACGCCGCAGGGCGAGCTGGTGATGACGATCGGCACGCCCGGCGTGTCCTCGGGACGATTCAGTGGCCTGCCCTTCAACCGCCCGACGGATGTCGCGGTATCGCCGGTCGATGGCTCGCTGTACATCAGCGACGGCTACGGCAACGCCCGCGTCCACAAGTACACGCCGGAGGGCAACCTGCTCTTCTCGTGGGGC
>CAIXBH010000304.1 GCA_903917615.1 uncultured Chloroflexota bacterium
AGGCTCGATCACGGCTGGTAGCTAAGAGAACGCGGCCTGCATTATCGGTGTCCCACCGAGCAGGAAGCGGGTCGCATGGCGCAGCGTGGCGTGAGCCAGACGTTTCGAGCATTCAAAAATCGCAACTACCTCCTGTTCTGGTGCGGGCAGGTGGTTTCCCAGATCGGGACATGGATGCAGCGCATCGGCCAGGCGTGGCTGGTGCTCCAGATCACGAACTCGCCGCTCGCGCTGGGCGTGCTGACCGGGATCCAGTTCGCCCCGGTCCTGCTCTTCTCGCTGTTCGCGGGCGTGCTTGCCGACCGGCTCCCGAAGCGACGCCTCCTGATCATCACCCAGTCGATCATGCTCGTTCAGGCCGCGGTGCTGACGCTGCTCACCGCAACACACCACATCAACCTCACCAGTCTGTACATCCTCGCCGCGGTGCTCGGCGTTGCGAGCGCAGCGGACAACCCTACCCGACAGGCGTTCGTCTCGGAGCTCGTCGGCCCCGAGGATGTGCCGAACGCGGTCGCGCTGAACTCGGCACAGTTCAACACGGCGCGCCTCGTCGGTCCGGGCCTCGGTGGCCTCGCGATCGCGGCGTTCGGCGTCGCCGGCTGCGTCCTGCTGAACTCGGTCAGTTTCGTCGCGGTGCTCATCGGACTGGTATTGATGCGTCCCGCTGAGTTCCACGGCCGCGAGCGCATCGGGCGAGGCAACATGTTCCGGCAGGTGTGGGAGGGGCTGCGCTATGGCGCGCAGACGCCCGACCTCGCGTTGATCGTGATCCTGCTCGCAATCCTCGGGACCTTTGGCTACAACTTCACGGTGGTTCTGCCGCTGATCGCGGTGTACGTGCTGCACTCGAGCTCGATCGGGTTCGGGGCACTGACCTCGACGATGGCCGTGGGATCACTGCTCGCCGCGGGAGGGATCGCATACAGCGGGCAGGCGAGCCGCCGGCTGCTGCTCGCGGGCGGGATCGGGTTCACGATCTCACTCCTCGGCGTCGGGCTCTCGCACTGGTGGATCATGACGATCCCGATGGTCGTCCTGCTCGGCCTGTTCAGCATCGCGTTCCAGGCGACGGCGAACACCCGCATGCAGCTCGTCTCGCCCCCCGCCTATCGAGGCCGCGTGATGAGCATCTACACCCTGCTCTTCGCGGGGACGACGCCGATCGGCAGCATCATCGTCGGGTTCGCCGCCGAGCACGGCGGCGTGCAGTGGATGGTGATCGAGATGGCCGTGATGTGCGGCGTCGGCGTGGCTGTCGGAGCGCTGTACCTCTCGCGGAGCCGCGATCGAATGCTCGTCGAGTCGTAGCCCTCGAGAGATCCCTCGGCAGCGCGGCGATCCTCGGCCGATCCGAATCTCTACCCGCGTTTGCGCGTCGCGTCACATACGAGAAGCGGGGAGCCGGTATAATTTGGCGTTCATAGCCGCTTCGCGTTCTCCATCCGAGGATTCATGACGACCGCCGCATCGAGCGACTCCACTCGATCCGCCCCACCCCCGCCTCGACAGGACACGCCTCGCGCTGCCGGTCGCATCCTCGCGACGCTGGTCGCGAGGTATCGTGCTGCGTGCGCGCATGACCTGCCGCCGGGACGCCGATCGCTCGCGGCGATGGTGGTCGTGCTGCCACTGTTCGCGGCGTTCACGTACTACCTCGGCGTCGTGCTCGCGCATCGGATCTACCTGGGCGATGACAGCGCACAGTCGTACGGGCACGTCTGGTTCATCTCGGACGCGCTCTTCTCCGGGCGTGGCATCCCGCTGCGCATCCC
>CAIXBH010000305.1 GCA_903917615.1 uncultured Chloroflexota bacterium
ATCGCCCCTGCGACCGCGGCGGCCACCCTCGAGCACGAGGGCATCACGTACTACTTCTGCTCGCGCGGCTGCCGCGTGGACTTCGAGGAGGACCCGGCGGGCGTCCTCGCCGCGGAGGCTGCCTACGACCACACCGCCGCGCCCGGCCACCACATGTAGGCCCGCGGGCGGCCGGGCTCGACGCGTGACACGCACCGCCGGCATCAGTACCTTTGTGCTAACATCGGTCGAGGTTCTCCCCGAACTGATGAGGTACGTGCGCGATATGTGCGCCGCCCAATGACCACCCTCGTGACGCCCGACCAGCTCCTGCAGGGCTCCGGCGGCCGCAAGTGGCGGCTGCTGGGTACCCCCGATCTCGATGGCTTCAGCGATGCCGGTGTCGGGCTGCCGCCGCTCATGCGGGTGCTGCTCGCGCACCGGGACGTGCGCACCACCGTCGAGGCGAGGCGCTACCTCGGCCGGGCGGGGGAACTCACCGACGCCGCGCTGATGCCGAACCTCGACATCGCGGTGGAACGGCTGGCGCGCGCGTGTCGCGACGGCGAGACCGTGGCCGTCTTCGGCGACTACGACGTCGACGGCATCACCTCGACGACGATCCTCACCGAGGGGCTGCGCGACCTGGGCGCGAAGCCGATCCCCTACCTCCCGCACCGCTTCTCCGAGGGCTACGGCCCGAACATCGCCGCCGTGCGCTCGCTCGCGCACCTCGGGTCGACGGTGCTCGTCACCGCGGACTGCGGCACCTCGGCCGTCGCGGAGGTCGCCGTCGCGAACGAGCTCGGCATGGACGTGCTCGTGCTCGACCACCACACCGTGCCGGAAGTGCTGCCGGACGCGCTCGCGATCGTGAACCCCAAGCTCGCGGGGTCCGAGTATGGCTCCGAGCCTGCGGCCGTCGGCGTCGCGTACAAGGTGATCCACGACCTCTACGACCAGATGGGCCGCCCCTACGCGCCGGAGTCGCACCGCGCGCTCGTCGCGCTGGGCACGATCTGCGACCTCGCGCCGATGCTCGGCGAGAACCGCGACCTCGTGCGCATCGGGCTCGAGGCGCTCAAGACGACGACGCGGCCGGGGCTGCGCGCGCTGTGCGCCGTCGCGGGCATCGACCCCGCGACGATCTCCGCGGACACCTGCGGGTGGGCGCTGGGCCCGCGGCTCAACGCCGCCGGGCGCATCGACCACGCGCGGCTCGCACTCGACCTGATGCTCGCCGACAACGCCGATGAGGCGCGCGCGCTCGCGGAGCGCCTGGATGTGCTGAACAAGCAGCGGCGCGAGTCCACCGCCGACGCGGTCGAGGTGGCGCGCGCGACGCTGACGCCCGCGGACCTCGTCGGGCCGCTGATCATCGTGGCGTCCGACGAGATCTCGATGGGCATCGTCGGGCTCACCGCCTCGCGGCTCGCGGACGAGCACCACCGCCCCGCGATCGTCATGCAGCTCGTGGACGGCGAAGGGCGCGCGTCCTGCCGCTCGATCGACGAGTTCGACATCACCGCGCTGCTGCGCCGCCACGCCGACCTCTTCCTGCGCTTCGGCGGCCACCGCGCCGCGGCCGGCTTCAGCATCGACGCGTCGAGGCTGCCCGAGCTGCGCCAGCGCCTGACCGCGGACGCCGCCGCGCACCTCGACCTCGCGAACCTCGCGCCGACGATCCCCGTGGACGCAGAGCTGCGGCTGAACGAGGTCAACAAGCAAGTGCTGCAGTGGCTCGCGCTGCTCGGCCCGCACGGCATCGGCAACCCGACGCCGACGTTCCTCGCGCGCAGCGTGACGGTCGCGGATGCGCGCGCTGTCGGCGCGGAGGGTACGCACCTGTCGTTCACGCTGAAGGAGGGCGCGGTCACCTGGCGCGCGATCTCGTTCGGCAACGCGGAGTACGCGGTCCCTCGCGGCGAGCGCGCCGACATCGTCTACACCTTCAAGCGCGACGACTTCCGCGGCGGCGACGCCCTGCAACTCGAGGTCCTCGACCTGCGGCCTGCGGAGTAGCGGCAGACCGCGATGCTCGCATGGCTTCACGACTTCCCGGCCGCGCAGCCAACCTATTTCGCGGTGCTGTTCACGATTCTTCCGATCTGGATCGGCGTAGCCCTCGCTGCTTGGTCCGTCCGCCTGATGTACCGCCGCGAACAAGTCATCTCAGTACTCCATCGGCGCTGGAGCGCTGAGGTGGTCGGACAGGGTGTCGTCATCCACGGCTACGTCTTCTATCACCGACCATTCGTTAAGGAGAGCGTCAGCGTCTCCTGCCGCATCGGGCACGACGAGATTGCCGCGACGCCGATCTACGGGTCGCCCTCGCCCAACGCCGGTAACCTTGAACTTCACCGGGCGTACAACTCCACCGAAGAATTCCTGAACTACAGCGCATTGGTGCCGCGATCGGATGAGGAGTTGCGGAGCATCCGCATCACTCTCGACATCCGATTGTCAGAGGGTTCACACGTGCACGAGCGATTCAACGTTGCCGTGACACGACCGGCGGTCGACGTGAAAGCACGGATCGAAGCTCTGCGAGGCTGAGTGGTTGGTGGCCCGAGTCCACGAGATCGAGCTCACCAGGAGTAGGAGCACACCATGTCACAGCAAGTTCTCGTCTTCGTCGGCACGCGGAAAGGCGCGTTCGTCCTCGAGAGCGACGAGGGGCGGCGCGAGTGGGTGACACGCGGGCCGTACCTCGAGGGTCAGAACGCCCTGCGGTGAGCGTAAGAACCCTCACCCACCCTCTCCCACAAGTGGGAGAGGAGCCGGAAGCCGCCGGAGCTCGATGACAGGCGTGGCTGTTTTGATTCCTCTCCCATTCATGGGAGAGGTTAGGTGAGGGTTCTGCTTCCGCCTTCGGCGCTCACTGCAACCAGGATCGCCTCGACAACGCTCTCCGGCATCCGAAGTACGTCGCCGTCACTGAAGCGCAGCACCCGAATGCCCTGCTGCACGAGGTACCGCGTCCGGCGCTCGTCGCGTGCGACACCTTCAGGCTCGCCGTGCGGACTGCCGTCCAACTCCACCGCCAGGTGCGCTTCGAACGAGTAGAAGTCGAGGACGTAGGGGCCGACGGCGTGCTGACGACGGAACTTCAGGGCACCCGGTTGTCGGGCACGCAGCAGGTACCAGAGGCGCCGCTCGGCATCGGTCTGGGAGCGACGGAGCGCGCGGCGCTGGCCGGTGGTTGAGCCTCGAGGGGGCCGTGGCGTGTCTGCCTCCGGTCGCACGGGAACCCTCACCCAACCTCTCCCACAAGTGGGAGAGGAGCCGGATCGTAGCGCGCGTGTCGGAGGGTGACAGGACGCTGGACGGCTATCAAGGTGCCTGCTCTAGACTCTTCGCTGCTGGAGGGAGCACACCATGACAGAGCAAGTTCTCGTCTTCGTCGGCACGCGGAAGGGCGCGTTCGTCCTCGAGAGCGACGAGGGGCGGCGCGAGTGGGTGACGCGCGGGCCGTACCTCGAGGGGCAGAACGTCATGCACATGACGCTCGACCCGCGCACGCGGACGCTCTTCGCCGCCGTCGGCGACCCGTGGTTCGGGTCGCGCGTCTACCGCAGCACTGACCTCAGCCTGACGTGGGACGAGCCGACGACCGGGCCCGTGTTCCCCGAGACCACCGGCCTCAAGCTCGAGAAGGTGTGGCACGTCGAGCCGGGGCGTCCCTCGGAGCCCGGCGTCGTGTACGCAGGCGTCGAGCCGGCGGCACTGTTCAAGAGCAGCGACAACGGCGGCACGTGGGAGTTCGTGCAGTCGCTCAACGACCACCCCTCGCGGCCGTACTGGATGGCCGCGGCGGGCGGCCTGTGCCTGCACACGATCGTCCTCGACCCGGCGGACGCGGCGCGCATGTACGTCGGCATCTCGTCGGCGGGCGTGTTCCGCACGGTCGACGGCGGCGCGACGTGGCAGCCCGCGAACCAGGGCACGCGCGCGAACTTCGATCCGACCTCGCCGCCGGTCTACCCGGAGGTCGGCCAGTGCGTGCACAAGATGGTCATGAACCCCTCGGAGCCCGCGCGGCTGTACCAGCAGAACCATTGCGGCGTGTACCGCAGCGACGACGGCGGCGACGCGTGGCACGAGATCACCGACGGTCTGCCGGGCGAGTGGGGCCTCGGCATGGCGGTGCACCCGCACGACGCGAACACGGTGTGGGTGTGCCCCGGTACCAGCAGCTACAAGCACTGGATGCCCGACGCCGCGATGACGATCTACCGCAGCCGTGATCGCGGCGCCTCGTGGCAGCCGCTCACGGTGGGCCTGCCGCAGGAGGGCGCATACCTCGACGTGCTGCGCGAGGGGATGGCCGTGGACGCGCTGCCACAGGCGGGCGTGTACGTCGGCACGAACACAGGGCAGCTCTACCTGAGCGCGGACGAGGGCGACTCGTGGCGGCAGGCGGAGTACCTGTTCCCACCGATCCAGAGCGTGGGGACGGCTGTGGTCGCGGGGTAACGAGGGCGGCAGACGCGGAGCGCGGCGCGTTGCGCCGCCACCCCTCACCCCAACCCTCTCCCTCAAGGGGCGAGGGGGTCAGACGTCGTCGATTCGGGAGCACCGTCGTGTGCGACGGGCCAGCGCCCTCACCCCCGCCCTCTCCCGCGTAGCGGGCGAGGGGGCTGAACACCGAGCACCTGGGCTCCCGGGAGTCGCGAAGCGCTCTCGCCAGCTCCCCCTTCCCACGAGGGAAGGGGGCCGGGGGGGGGGATGGGCGAACCCTCACTTCTGATTTCTGACTCCCCCTCCCGCGCAGGGAGGGGGCTGGGGGTGGGCCGCCCCCGCAGTCCTCGACGCCGCTAGCGCGTGAGCTCTGGCAGCCCCGGCACGACCTCGGACTGGATCATGACGAAGGCGGCGAGGCAGGTCTCCGTGCCTCGATTCACCCAGGAGTGCGCCGTGCCGCGCTGCACGAGCGTGTCGCCCGCCTTGAGGTGCACGGTCGAGCCGTCGTCGAGGTCCATGTCGACCTCGCCGCGCATGACCACGATGTAGTCCGTCGAGTCGGTGCGATGCATGTTGCCGGGGTGGCCGGGCGGGAACGCGATGACGCGGAAGATCGTGCCGTCCTTCCACGTCGCCTCGCCCGTGGAGGTGTCCTCGGAGCCCTCGTTGGAGATCGGGAAGCCGCGCGTCATCCAGAGCGGGGCGTCCGTATCGGGCCAGGTGTCGCCGGTGATGCGCTGCACGTCGTCGTAGAGGACGGTGGCCTGCCCCTCAGCGTTGTGGCCGATGACGACACGGCGGATTTCCTCGGGCATAGGTGTCTCCTGAGTCCCTGCGGTTCGGTGCGTTATCCCTCGACGAGGCGGAGGAAGCGGTGGCGACCGACGCGGAGCTCATCGCCGGGTCCGACTTCCAACGCGAAGTCCGAGGCGCGCTCGCCGTTCACGAGGACGGCGCCCTGCTCGACCAGACGACGCACCTCGCCGTTGCTCGCGGCGAGGCCCGCAGCAACCACGGTCTGCGCCAGCGGCGCGCGCTCCTTCATGGCGTACTCGGCCATCTCCTCGGGGGTCTCGCGGCGCTGCACGGTGGCCTCGAAGTAATCGCGCGCGTCCGCGGCCGCGTCGGCGCTGTGGAACACCGTCACGATCTCGGCGGCGAGGCGCTTCTTCGCGTCCATCGGCGGGAGACGGCGGGCCTCGATGTCGGCGGTGATCGCCTCGACCTCGTCGGGGCGCAGCGGGGTGACGAGGGTGAAGTACTCGGCGAGGGCGCTGTCGGGGATCGACATCACCTTGCCGAACATGTCGCGCGGCTCCTCCGTGATGCCGATGTAGTTGTCGTAGGACTTCGACATCTTCTCGTGGCCGTCGGTGCCCACAAGGATCGGCAGCGTGAGCGCCACCTGCGGGCGCTGGCCCATCGCCTCCTGCAGCTGGCGACCGGCGAGGAGGTTGAAGGTCTGGTCGGTGCCGCCGAGCTGCACATCCGCGTTCAGGTACCAGGCGTCGTAGGCCTGCATCATCGCGTAGAGCATCTCGCTGATGTGGATCGGCTCGCCGCCGTCGAGGCGCTTCGCGAAGTTCTCGCGACGGATGAACTGCTGCACGGTGTAGTGCGCGGTCAGCCGCGTCACGTCCGCGAACGTGAGCTTCGAGAGCCACTCCGCGTTGTAGCGGATGGTCGTCCTGCCCTCGTCGAGGACAGCGAAGGCCTGATCGGTGTAGGTGCGCGCGTTCGCCTCGATCTCGGCGTCGGTGAGCACGGGCCGCGTCTTGTCGCGCCCGGTGGGGTCGCCGATGGTCGCGGTGAAGGAGCCGATGAGGAAGGTGACCTCGTGCCCCAGGTCCTGGAAGTCGCGCATCTTGCGCATCGGGACGGTGTGGCCGAGGTGCAGGTCGACACGCGTGGGGTCGAAGCCGGCGTAGACGCGGAGCGGGCGGTCCTCCTCGAGGCGCTTCTTCAGCTCCTCGGTCATGACGCGGCGTGTCGCCTCGTCGCCGAACTCGGTGCCCGCGAGGAGGATGCGCATCTGCTCCTCGACCGGGGCCATCTTGCGTGTCGTCATGCGAACCACTCCATCATGCGAACCATTGGCGTGCCGCGTCTGCGTCGCGGCGGATCTGCGCAACCAGCGCTTCGATGCCACTGAACTTCTGCTCGGGCCGCAGCATCGACAGCAACTCGATGGTGACGCTCTGCCCGTACAGGTCGCCCTCGAAGTCGAGCAGGTGCGTCTCGATGGTGACGCCTGCGCCGTCGAATGTCGGTCGCGTGCCGACGTTGGTGACGGCGGCATACGTGCGCCCCGCCGCCTCGGCACGGGTTACGTAGACCCCGTTCGGCGGCAGCGCGCGGTCGGCGCTCACACCGATGTTCAACGTCGGGAAGCCGATGGTGCGCCCACGCTCATCGCCGTGCAGCACCGGCCCCCGCAGCGCGAAGGGCCGCCCGAGCAGCCGCTCGACCTCGTCCATGCGGCCGGCAGCGAGCGCCTCGCGCACACGCGTCGAGGAGATGCGCTGCCCCTCGCTGGCGCCCTCGCCGTCGCGATGCGCGGGCATCGTGACGACCTCGAAGCCGTCGCGCTCGCCGATCTCGCGCAGGCGCGCGGCCGTGCCCTCGCCGCCGCGCCCGAGGCGGAAGTCCTCGCCGACGACGAGCAGCCGCATCCGCGCGTCCTCGACGAGGACGCGCGCGAAGTCCGCGGCGGACACCTGCTGCAGCTCGGAGGTGAAGGGCAGCACGGAGACGAACGCGACACCGAGGCCGCGCAGCAGCTCGACGCGCCGCTCGAGCGACTCGAGGTAGGAGAAGGGCCGCTCCGGGTGAAGGACGGTCTCCGGGTGTGGATGGAAGGTCACGACGCCACCGGTGAGGCCGCGCACGCGCGCTTCCTCGAGCATGCAGCGCACGAGGGCCGCGTGACCGCCGTGCACGCCGTCGAACACGCCGATGGAGATCGCGTGCGCGCCCGCGGTGGCCGTCCGGTGCAACTCGGTGCGGACGAGGTCGGTGCCAGCGCCGCCCGCGGGCTGGCTACTCACCGGGGACGTCCTCTTCGACCATCTGCCACTGCGGTGCCTCGGCGTTGGCGAGCTTCACCAGGTCGATGTCGCCGAAGGACTCCGACTGGCGCGCCTCGAGGTAGCGCTGCTTGATCAGCTCAAGCACAGCCATGAAGTCGACGATCACCTCGGTGCGCGATGCGGCCCCCTCGATGAGCTTGCGGAAGGAGGTCCGTCCGTCACGGTCGAGCGTGCCGACCAGCCGTGTCATGCGATCGCGCAGGCGGATCGGCTCACGCGGGGCCTCGCCGACCGGCGCCTCCTCCGGGATGCGCGCGACGACCTCGCGAATCAGGTCGACGAGGGCGTTCAGCGTCACCGCCTCGAGGCCCGTTGGAAGCGGCACCTCCGGCGGTTCCGCCTCGCGGGGGAAGGACATGCTGTTGCCGTCGCGGTCGCGGAAGAACTCCGCGGCGTGCTTGAAGCGGCGGTACTCGCGCAGCGCCTCGATGAGGGCGCGGACGTCGTCACCCTCCTCTTCGGCCTCGACCGCGGGCTGCACCTCGCGCGGCAGCAGCGCGCGCGACTTGAGCAGCAGCAGGCGCGCGCCGATCGCGATGAACTCCGCGAGGGCGCCGAGGTTGATGTGCTCCTGCGTCCGCAGGTGGTGGAGGTATTGCTCCGTGACGGCGAGCAGCGACACCTCGGTGATGTCGAGCTCCTCGCGCTCGATGAGGTGCAGCAGCAGGTCGAGTGGTCCCTCGAACGCGGGGAGCTCGAAGCGGAAGGCGTCCTCCGCGGGAGCACCCTCGGCGTCCTCGGCCGGCGCCTCGACGGCGGTGTCCTCAGCGGGCGCTTCCGCAGCGGTGTCGCCGGTGACCGCCACGGTCACCTCGACCTCGGCGGCGAGCACGGCGCTGCCGCCCTCCTCCGGGTTCGAGGACTCCGAAGAAGCGGCAGCGTCCGTGTCGTGCTCGTTCGTCACGCGGTGATGCCTCGCCGACTACGCGTGGACGGCGGCTGGCGGCTCGGCGAAGGAGCGGCCAATGGCCGCACCGAGCGCACGCGCCTCCTTCGCCAGCTCGCCGAAGTTTGCCGGCGTCAGCGACTGCGCGCCGTCGGAGAGCGCGTGGTCCGGGTTCGGGTGCACCTCGATCATCAGTCCGTCGGCGCCGGCCGCGATGGACGCGAGCGACATCGGCTTCACGAGGTACCACTTCCCGGTGCCGTGCGACGGGTCGGCGATCACGGGCAGGTGGCTGAGGTGCTTCACCAGCGCGACCGCGTTGAGGTCGAGCGTGTTGCGGGTCGCCGTCTCGAACGTGCGGATGCCGCGCTCACACAGAATCAGCTGGCCGTTGTTCTGCGACAGGATGTACTCCGCCGCCATCAGCCACTCCTCGATGGTGCCGGCGAGACCGCGCTTCAGCATCACCGGCTTGCCGGACTTACCGGCCTCCTCGAGCAGCACGAAGTTCTGCATGCTGCGCGCGCCGATCTGCAGGATGTCCGTGTACTCGATGCAGGGCTCGAGGTCGCGGAGCGAGAGCAGCTCGGAGATGACCGGCATCCCGAGTTCCTTGCCGACCTGCGCGAGCATCTTGAGGCCCGGGACGCCCAGTCCCTGGAACGAGTACGGCGACGTGCGGGGCTTGAAGGCGCCGCCGCGCAGGATGTGCGCGCCACCGGCCTTCACGCCCTTGCAGGCCGCCCAGAGCTGGTCCTCGGTCTCGATGGCGCACGGGCCGGCCATGAAGACCGGGTGGCCGTTGCCGACCTTCACGCCGTACGGCAGGTCGATGACCGTGTCCGCCGGGTGGGTCTCCCGGCTGGAGAGCTTGTAGGGCTTCGAGACCCGGATCACCTCGTTCACACCGGGGAGCGAGGAGATGTCGTCGCGGTGCTCCTGGAGCACCTGCCCGAGGCCGGCGATCACGGCGCGCTCGGTGCCCTGCACCTTCTGACCGGTCAGGCCGAGCTCCACGAGCCGCTGCATCACGCGCTGCTCTTGCTCCGCCGTGTGGTCGAGATCCATGACGATGATCATCGGAGGGTTCCTTTGTTACTGACTCTGCTTCGCGAGGTCGGGCCGCAGCACCGTCGCCCCGCGCAGGTAGATGTGCTTGATGTCGGCAGCGGAACGCTCGGTGTTCACGTGCATCAGGATGCGGAGACACTTCGGCAGGCTGCCGGGCACGTTCATCTCGTGCAGGCACTCAAGCGCCACGTCGGTCCAGCCCGCCTGTCGCGCGGCGACGGCGGGGAACTCGGCGGTCAGGTCCGGGGTCGTCGTGAAGATGATCGACGCCACGTGCTCGTGCGGGATCTCGTTGGCGCGCACGATCTCATCGAGGAGTTCACGCGCGGCGTCGAGAATCTCGTCGCGCGAGTTGGTCGAGACAGTGGTTGCACCGCGAATCCCACGCACCAGCATCGAGCGGGACTCCTTCGTCGAGACTTCGGAACATTGGACGGTTTGAGGGCCTTCACGGCCAGATGATTGCGTACGCGCTGCAGTCAGGAGCCAAACGACCCGGCCGACACCCGGTCAGCCTGAACCGCGTGGCTCCGCGTATACGACGCGGCCACGGCCAGGGGCAGATACCCCTCGAGCGGCTCAGGGACGATGACCAGGCTCACGGCCGGTGATCCCCTCCACGAATGCCCGGACTGCCGCCGAGCGTTGGCCCGCAGGCGCCTCCGTGATCGCACGGACGAACGCGCTGCCCACGACTGCCGCGTCCGCCAGCGCCCCGACTGCCTGCACGTGCTCCCGTGCGGAGATGCCGAAGCCGACGGCCAGCGGCAACTCCGTCCGCGCACGCACCCGGCGAATGAACTCCGGCAACTCTGCCGACAGCTCCGGGCGCTCGCCGGTGATCCCGACGACGCTGACGCAGTAGATGAACCCGCTGCCGTGCTCGGCGACCAGGCGAATGCGATCGTCGGTCGAGGTGGGCGCCAGCAGGTACACCATATGCAGACCCGCAGCCCGCGCTGGAACTTCCAGCTCCGCCGCTTCCTGCGGCGGGAGGTCGACGATGATGAGTCCGTCGACGCCCGCGTCTGCTGCCACCTGCACGAACCGCCCGACGCCATAGGCGAGGACGGAGTTGAAGTATCCCATAACGAGTAAGGGGACGGAACACCCGCGGCGGCGCAGCTCCCGGACCGCCTCGAATACGGTGTCCTGGTTGCAGCCGGCGGCGATCGCCTGCTGATAGGCCAGCTGATTCACCACCCCGTCGCCGAGGGGGTCGCTGAACGGCATCCCGAGCTCGAGCGCGTCCGCCCCGCCGGCCACCGCCGCCTCGACGATCTCGACGGTCGCGTCCAGCTCCGGCCAGCCGGCCGGGACGAAGGGGATGACCGCCGGGCGGCCCTCAGCCTTCGCGCTGGCGAACATGGTCGCCAGCCGGTCGGGCGCGGCGGTCGAGGTGGGCTGGGAGGCGGGCGTGGTCATCGGGCGACCCCTGATGCGGCGAGGGCGAAACTCACCCCGTTGAAGATGGCGTGCGCGGCAATGGTCGTCCAGATCGACCCTGAGGATCGATAGGCCCAGGCAAAGATCATGCCGATGCCCGCAAACGGCACCACGACGCTCAGGTTGAAGTGCATCAGGGCGAAGGCGACGCCGCTGGCGATGATCCCGAGCGCAGGCCCCCAGAACCCGTTCACGGCCCGGTAGACGAGGGCGCGAAAGAACAACTCCTCGCCGAACGGGGCGGCCACCACGACCGCAATCCCGAGGACGGTCCAGACCGGCAGCGTCCGTGCGAGCGTCTCCGGGATCGCATTCGTCGGATCCGGGATGCGCAGACCGGTGGTCTTGCCGATCACCACGACGACGACCGCGTAGACGACCATGGTCGCGTACGCGCCGGCCACGGCGGTGCCGGTGAGCCCCCACGACCGCGGCGCGTGGAAGCCGAGGGCGCGCATCGAAATGCCGCGCCACCGCGCCAGGATGAGCACGGCCACGCCGGCCCACACCTCGAAGCCGAGCGTGATCACGGTGAGCGCGAGGGCGAGGCCCGGATCGCGATCGCCGCCCGGATGCGCGCGATCGACGAGGTACGCGATGCCGCCGATCACGAGGAACCCGACGACCAGCAGCAGGACGCCGGCGGCGAGGTCGATCGGGCGCCAGCGCGCCTCGGACGGCGGTGCGGCCTCGAGCGTCGGCACGGCGGGGAATTCCTGGAACATGCCGAGAGGCTATCAGCGCCGGGCGCCGCGCGGCGAATCGCTTCGTGACGGAACCGTGGCGATCTCTTCACCGCTGATTCACGAAGCGGTCACCGAGGGGAAACGGCCGGCTCGCACGATGCAGGCTGTCGCATCAGGACACGCGAACCGGGGAGGAACCTTCGTTGGACATGCCCATCACCATCCAGGGAGCGGCCGCAGCGCTGCGCGCCGGCGAGATCACGAGCGTCGAGCTGACGCAGGCCCACCTCGCCAAGATCGAGGCGCTCAACCCGACGCTGGGCGCGTTCCTCGCGGTCACGCCGGAGACCGCCCTCGCCGAGGCCAAAGCGGCCGACGCGCTCTTCGCGGCGGGCACGGACCTCGGGCCGCTGCAGGGGATCCCGTTCGCGGCGAAGGACATCATCGCGACGAAGGCCGCGCCGACCACGGCGAACAGCCTCGTCCTCGATCCCGCGTGGGGCGATGGCTACGACGCCGCCGTCATCGAGAAGCTGCGCGACGCGGGCATGGTGCTCCTCGGCAAGACGGTCCTGAACGAGTTCGCGAACGGCGCGCCCGACCCGGAGAAGCCGTTCCCGATGCCGCAGAACCCCTGGGACCTCCCGCGGACCGCCGCCGGTTCCTCCTCGGGCACGGGGATCGCCGTCTCGTCGGGCCTCGTGCTGGGCGGACTCGGCACCGACACCGGTGGGTCGACGCGGAACCCGTCCTCCGTCAACGGCGCGACGGGCATGAAGCAGACCTTCGGGCGCGTGTCCAAGTTCGGCTGCGTGCCGCTCGGCTACAGCCTCGACGGGATCAACCCGATGGCGCGGAGCGCGTACGACTGCGCGCTGATGCTGAACGTCATGGCGGGCTACGACCCGCGTGACCCCACGACCGTCGACGTGCCCGTGCCGGACTACACGGCGAAGCTCAGCGGCGACATCAAGGGCGTGAAGATCGGCGTCGCGACGAAGTACTTCTTCGACCAGCCGGCGCTCGACCCGGAGCAGAAGGCGGCCGTCCTCGCAGCGGTCGAGGTGCTCAAGGGCCTGGGCGCGATCGTGTCGGAGGTCGAGGTGCCCTACGCCTCCGAGGCGAAGGACGCGAACCAGATCATCATGTGGGGCGAGTCGTCGGCGTACCACCGCTACGACCTCGCCACCCGCTACGACGACTACGGCAAGAACACGAACCAGACCGTGTCGCGCGGCATGCTCATCAGCGCCGCGGACTACGTGCAGGCACAGCGGTTCCGCTCCTACTTCCGGGAGCAGATCGCCCGGCTCTTCACGCTGGTGGACGTCATTGTGACGCCGACGACGATGGGCCCGGCTGCGCTGCGTGCGGACATGAGCCCGGAGCGACAGTTCGGCCAGCCGACCTTCACCGGTCAGTGGAACCTCGCCGGCATCCCCGCGATGGCGGTGCCCGTCGGCTTCTCGAGCGCGGCGCTACCGCTGCCGCTGTCGATGCAGCTCCTCGGCGCGGCGTTCGACGAGGCGACCGTGTTCCAGGTCGGCGACGCCTACCAGCGCGTGACCGACTTCCACCTGCGCGTACCGACCTACGCGAAGGTGCCCGCGACCGCGTAGTTCCTCGGGCTGGTCGATCGGCGGAGGAGCCCGGTCAATGGTGGGGCTGCAACGTCCCATCGCCGCCGGGCTCGTTCGTGTCCGAACCGAGTGCGCTACCCTCGAACTAGGGGGCTCGCGTGCAATCGATCAGCGCCGTCATCTACGACCTCGATGGCACACTCCTCGACACCGAACCGCTATACGTCGAGGTCACGAGCTCCATACTGAGCCGGTTCGGTCACACGCTTCCTCCCGAGGTTCGCGCCCGGATGATCGGTCGACCGAATCTGGTATCGGCGCGCATTCTCGTTGATGCGCTGGGTCTCCCGATGACACCGGAGGCGTTCCTCGATGAGCGCGAATCGCGTCTGGCCGAGCTATTCCCACGCGCCGCAGCGATGCCGGGAGCAAGAACGCTGACGATGCATCTTTCGAAGCACCACGTGCCACAGGCGATCGCAACAAGCTCCACCCGGCAGGGCCTCGACCTCAAGACGACCCGGCATCGTGAATGGTTCGCGTCGTTCGCGGCCCTTGTGACACGAGAGGACATCGTGAACGGCAAGCCGGCGCCCGACATCTTTCTGCACGCCGCGATGTTGATGGGCGTTGCACCAGACGCTTGTCTGGTGTTCGAAGACGCGCCTTCGGGCGTCGACGCGGCACTTGCTGCCGGCATGTCCGTGGTCGCCGTGCCGGAGCCCGCCTACACCTCGCTGGTGAGGCACGCCCATCGCGTGCTCCCCACCCTTGAGGCATTCGACCCCAGGGAGTGGGGACTGCCGGGGTTCGCTGCCTAGAGCGTGACGCCGAGGGCTTCCGCGACGGTGTTCATGTCCTTGTCGCCTCGACCGCTGAGGTTCACGACGACGAGGTCGTCGGGAGCGAAGGTGCCCTTCATCTTCAGCACCTGCGCGATCGCGTGCGAGGACTCGAGCGCCGGGATGATCCCCTCGAGGCGCGAGAGCTTCTGCAGCGCGTCGAGCGCCTCGGCGTCAGTGACGGCGGCGTACTCGGCGCGCTCGCTGACCTTGAGCCACGAGTGCTCGGGCCCGACGCCCGGGTAGTCGAGGCCGGCCGAGATCGAATGGGCCTCCATCACCTGACCAAACTGGTCCTGCAGGAGGTATGAGCGCGCGCCATGCAGCACGCCCGGGCGTCCCGCGCTCAGCGTCGCGGCGTGTCGCGCCTGCAGGCCCTCGCCGGCGGCCTCGACACCAATCAAGCGCACGGGGTCGTCGAGCAGCGGATAGAAGAGGCCCATCGCGTTCGAGCCACCACCGACGCACGCGACGGCGATCGTCGGGAGGCGGCCCTCCTTCTCCAGCATCTGCTCGCGCGTCTCGCGGCCGATGACGGACTGGAAGTCGCGGACCATGGCCGGGTACGGGTGCGGCCCCACGACACTGCCGATGATGTAGTAGGTGTCGCGGACGTTGGTGACCCAGTCGCGGATCGCCTCGTTCGTGGCGTCCTTGAGGGTGCGCGAGCCGCCGGTGACCGTGCGCACCTCCGCGCCGAGCACCTTCATCTTGAAGACGTTCAGCGCCTGCCGGCGCACGTCCTCGGCGCCCATGTAGACGATGCAGTCCAGCCCGAAGAGCGCGCACACGGTCGCGGTCGCGACGCCGTGCTGCCCCGCGCCGGTCTCGGCGATGATGCGCTTCTTGCCCATGCGCTTCGCCAGCAGACCCTGCGCGATGACGGCGTTGATCTTGTGCGCGCCCGTGTGGTTCAGGTCCTCGCGCTTGAGGTAGACCTTTGCGCCGACTTCCGCCGAGAGCCGCGCGGTGTGCGTCAGCGGCGAGGGGCGGCCGACGTAGTCCTTCAGCAGCCCATCGAGCTCCGCGTGGAACGCCGGATCGCCCATCGCGAAGTGGTAGGCGGCCTCGAGCTCCGCGAGGGCGGGCATCAGCGTCTCGGGGACGTACTGTCCGCCGAACTCGCCGAAGTGGCCGTTGACGTCGGGGTCGTGAGCGGTCGTGGTCATTCGTTCACCTCACCGGCCGCAAGCGCGACGTCGGCGGTACGGACCGCCTCGACGAACGCGCGTACCCGGTCGTAGTCCTTGCGGCCGTTCGATTCGGTGCCGCTCGATGTGTCGACAGCCCACGGACGCACGCGTCGGATCGCGTCGCCCACGTTCTGCGGCGTCAGTCCGCCCGCGAGCATCATGGGCACGCGCGAGGAGACGCCGCGGGCGACGTCCCAGTCGAACACCTGCCCGCTGCCCCCGCGATACTGGCCGTGCGCGGCGTCCAGCATCAGCGCGAGCGAGAATCCCGGCTCGACGCGATCGAGGAAGTCCGACGGCGAATCCACCTGCCCGACATGGACCACCTGGATCACCTGCTTCGTGACGAGCAGGCAGTCCTCCCAGGTCTCGTCGCCGGAGAGCTGCACGAGGTCCACCCCGGCCTCCTCGGCGATCGCGTTCACCTCATCGATCGGCTGGTCGGCAAAGACACCGACGGTCAGCGGACGCTTCGCCTCGAGGTAGGCGCCGACGACCTGCGTGCCGTGATGGAACCAGGGCCCCACTTCCTCGCGCACGCGGCCGAAGGAAGGCGGCGGGAGCGTGAACTCATGCGCCCGCAACGGACCGCCGAGCGCGCGCACCATCGCCTGCGCGTCCTCGATCTCGATGTGGCGCGACGAGGCCGCGAAGATCATCCCGACGAAGTCCGCGCCGGCCTGCGCCGCCGCGATCACGTCCTCGGGCGTCCGGTTGCCGCAGATCTTCACGAGGGTCACGCTGGCACCCCCACGAGCATCAGTTCGCGCGCCTTCGCATCGACGTTGCCGCTGAGCACGAGCGCCTCGCCCACGAGGATCGCGCTCGCGCCCGCGCGCGCCATGCGGTCGGCGTCCTCGGCCACCTTGATCGCCGACTCCGCGACGAGCGTTGCGTGCGGGGTGATCAGCGGCGCGAGGCGTTCCGTGGTGGCGAGGTCCTCCGTGAAGGTGTGGAGATTGCGGTTGTTCACGCCGATGACGCGCGCGCCGGCCTCGAGCGCCGCCTCGACCTCCTGCTCGTCGTGCACCTCGACGAGCGGCTCCATCTCGTACGCGCGCGCCATCCGGATGAGTTCCTTGAGCGACGCGGGCTCGAGGAGCGCGACGATCAGCAGCAGCGCGTCCGCGCCGAACGCGCGCGCCTCGATCACCTGGTATGGGTCGAAGATGAAGTCCTTGCGCAGGATCGCGGGACGGTCGGCGTTGTCGATGACGAACGCGCGCGCCGCCGCGAGGTCCTCGACGGTGCCCTTGAAGTGATCGGGCTCCGTCAGCACCGAGATCGCCGCGGCACCCGCCTCGGCGTAGGCGCGCGCCTGCTTGCCCGCGTTGAGGTCGGCGTCGAAGACGCCCTTGCTGGGCGAGGCGCGCTTGATCTCGGCGATGAGCCGCAGCCGTGCACGCGCCGGCGTGGCCTTGCGGCCCTCGCGCAGGCGCGCTTCGAACGAGACGGGCGCGTTGAGCGAGGCGATCCGGCTGCGCAACGACATCACGTCGCGCTTCTGCTGATCCTCGGCCAGCCGCACGCGGCGATCCGCAACGATGCGGTCTAGGACGGTGCCGGTCTCGCGCGGATCCATCGTCACTGTGCCTCCACCATTTCGGACGACTACTTCCCGCTCGCGCGGCGGGTGGCCTCGACGAACGCGCCGACGCGTGCTGCGGCGTCGCCCTCGTCGATGGAGCGCTTGGCGCGGTCGACGCCATCGCGCAGCGACGAGGCGAGACCGGTCACGTACAGACCGGCGCCGGCCTGCGCGACGATGAGGTCACGCAGCGCCTCGGGCCCGCGCCCGGCGAAGACGTCGCGCAGGAGCTGCGCGTTCTCCTGCGGCGTCCCGCCCTCGATCTCCTCCGCGGTGTGCACCGAGATGCCGAGGTCGAACGGCGTCACCGTGCGCTCGGTGACGTCGGAGCCGCTCTTCACCTCGAAGACCGTCGTGGGGCCGGTGACCGTGATGTCGTCGAGGCCGTCCGAGCCGGACACGACGAGCGCGTGGCGCATGCCGAGGCGCGCGAGGGCGTGCGCCATCTTGTCCGCGAGGGCGGCGTTCGGCACGCCCAGGACGTGGCACTGCGCGTCGGCCGGGTTCGTGAGCGGGCCGAGGATGTTGAAGATCGTGCGGATGCCGAGCTGCGGACGCAGCGGGCCTGCGAAGCGCATGGCGGGGTGGAAGGTCTGCGCGAACATGAAGCCGACGCCGGTCTTCTCGATCGTCTCGGCGACCTGCGCGGGGCCGAGCGTGACGACCGCGCCCAGCGCCTCGAGGAAGTCGGCAGAGCCCGACTGCGAGGTCATCGCGCGGTTGCCGTGCTTCGCGATCTTGGCCCCGGCGCCGGCGGCGACGAAGGCGGCCGCGGTCGAGGCGTTGAACACCTTCTTCGACGAGCCGCCGGTCCCGCAGGTGTCGAGGAGCGGCTTCGCAGCGACCTCGACGTGGAGCGAGTGCTCGCGCATCGCGCGCGCCATGCCGACGATCTCGTCGACGGTCTCGCCCTTCATGCGGAGCGCGGTGACGAAGGCGCCGAACTGCGCTTCCGTGGCCTTCTCGCCCTCGGCGTCCGTCAGGCCGGCGCGCATGATCTCGCGCATCGACTCGGCGGCCTCGGCCTCGGTCAGGTCGCGGTGCTCGTCGACGATCGCCGCGAGTGCCTGCTTGATCATCGTGGCCCCCTCTTACCTGACGCCGGCCGCGGCGCCCTCGCGCATGGCGAGGAAGTTGCCCAGCAACTGGTGCCCGTGCTGCGTCAGGATCGACTCCGGGTGGAACTGCACGCCCTCGATCGCGTACTCGCGGTGGCGGACGCCCATGATGACGCCGCTCTCCGACCGCGCGCTGATCTCGAGGACGGACGGGAACGTGCTCGGCTCGATCGCGAGCGAATGATAGCGAATCGCCTCGAACGGGCTCGGGATGCCCTGGAAGACGCCTCGACCGTCGTGGGTGATCTCGCTGACCTTGCCGTGCATGATCTCGCCGGCCGAGACCACGTCCCCGCCGAAGGCCTCGCCGATGCACTGGTGCCCGAGGCACACGCCCAGCAGCGGGATCTTCCCCGCGCTCGCCGTCACGAGGGCGGTCGAGATGCCCGCCTCGGCGGGGGAGCAGGGGCCCGGCGAGATGACGATGTGCGTCGGCCCCATCGAAAGGCAGTCCTCGACGGAGATCTGGTCGTTGCGGTGGACCTCCACCTGCTCCCCCAGCTCGCTGAGGTACTGGTAGAGGTTGAAGGTGAACGAGTCGTAGTTGTCGATCAGCAGCAGCATCAGTTCCCCCTGCTCGCAACACTCGAGGACTGCATCGTCGCCGTCAGCGCCATGCGGAGCAGTCGCTCCGAGGCCGCGCGGTCGAGCGACGCCAGCTCGATGAGGTTCGCGCCCACCTGCACCACGCCGCGCGTGCCGTGGTCGGCGTACGCGTTCACGGTGGACGCGTCGCCGCCCTGCAGCCACGCGCGCGTAGCGGCGCGAGCGGCCTCGAGGCGCGCGCGCACGTCCGCCTCGACGTCCGCCGGACGCAGCGCGCGGAAGTCCGCCCACTGCGCCTCGTTGAAGTCCTGCCACGCGCGGCCGGGCTCACCGGTCACGCGCTTCACCTCCGCGACCGTGTACGCCTCGACGTCCGCGGCGTGCGCGAGCAGGTCGAGGGGCGATGCATCGGCCTCGAGGCGCGTCGTGCGCAGCGGCGCAGGGATCTTGTCGAACGCGGCGATCAGCGCGCCGCGCGTCGCCGTCAGTGCGTCGAGGAGGACCGAGGCGTCGTAGCGCAGCCCTGCCTCGACCGTCGCAGTCTGTGAGGCGAGCCAGTCGCGCACCTCGGGCACGAGCTCGAGGACGCCGGCCTCGGCGGGCGGCACCCAGGCGGCCTCGTCGTACATGCCCGACGAGAGCGCCGGCGTGCCGGTCCAGTCGACGCACGAGAAGGTGTTCAGCACGAAGCGGTCGCCGTCGTGCCCGGTGAGCTGGAGCGTGTCGAGGAACGCGAACGGACCGGGCTCGACGTGGAGCATCTGCTTCAGCATCCGCTCCAGCGCGTGCTCCGCGGTCTCGTTGTCGGCGACGCCGACGAGCGGCATCGACCAGCGGCCGGTGAAGGGGCCGGCGCGGTGATGCAGCAGCATGACCGCGCCGTCGGCACGCACCAGCAGCGCGCCCGAGACGATGCGGGGGGCTTCTTCGTCGTGTTCCGCGGTCATCAGTAGCCCAGGCTTCCCGAGGGGCCCGCGCCCTCACCGCCCTCGGCGTCATCGATCGCCGCGAGGAGCGCGCGCGCCTTCTGGCGCGTCTCCTCGAACTCCTTCTCGGGGTCGGAGTCGTAGACGATGCCCGCGCCCGCCTGCACGTGCGCGAGGCCGCCCTGCATGACGAGCGTGCGGATGGTGATGCACGTCTCGATGTTGCCCGAGAAGTCGAAGAAGCCGACGCCGCCCGCGTACGGGCCGCGCTGGTCGGGCTCGAGCTCCGCGACGATCTCCATCGCGCGGATCTTCGGCGCGCCGGAGACGGTGCCCGCGGGGTACGCGGAGCGCAGCGCGTCGTACGCGGACATACCCGCGCGCAGCTTGCCCTTCACGTGGCTCACGAGGTGCATCACGTGCGAGTAGAACTCGAGGTCGAGGCGCTGCGTCACCTCGACCGTGCCAGTCTCCGCGACGCGGCCGACGTCGTTGCGGCCGAGGTCGAGGAGCATGACGTGCTCGGCGATCTCCTTCGGGTCGTGGCTCAGCTCCTCGGCGAGGCGCGCGTCCTCCATCGCATTCGCGCCGCGGCCGCGCGTGCCCGCGATCGGGTGCACCTCGACGACGCCTTCCTCGATGTTCACCAGCAGCTCCGGCGAGGAGCCGACGATCGAGGTGTCGCCGAAGTGCAGGAACAGCAGGTAGGGCGAGGGGTTGATGGCGCGCAGGCTGCGGTAGACCTCGAACGGATGCGCACCGGTCTCGCGCGTGAAGCGCTGCGACAGCACCACCTGGATGATGTCGCCCTTGATGATGTAGTCCTTCGCCTTCCGCACCGCCGCGAGGAAGTCGTCCTTCTGCCAGTTCGAGGTGACCTCGCGGCCGCGCGGGCCGGCGCCCGGCACGTACGGCAGCGCGCCCAGCGGCGTCTCGAGCCGCGCGATGAGGTCGTCGATGCGCTGCGTCGCCGCGAGGTAGGACGCGTCGATGTCGCCGTCGAGGCGGACGTGCGCGACGACCTTGATCGACTGCTTCACGTGGTCGAAGACGAGCAGCGTGTCCGTGAACATCAGCCACGACTCAGGCACGCCGAGGACGTCCGTTCCCTGCGGCTTCACGCGCGGCTCAAAGTGCGTGACCGCCTCGTAGCCGAGGTAGCCCACCGCGCCGCCGTGGAAGCGCGGCAGCCCCGGCACCTCGACGCTGCGCGAGCGCGCGAGCTCCTGCTCGACCACGTCGAGGGGGTCGCCGTCTTCGTGCTTCGCCGCGTAGACGCGGTGCGGCTCGGTGCCGATGAAGGAGTAGCGCCCCTGCCGCTCCCCACCCTCGACCGACTCGAGGAGGAACGAGTACGGCCCGCGCGCGACCTTCAGGTACGCGGACACGGGCGTCTCGAGGTCCGCGCGGACCTCGCGGTAGATCGGGACGATGTCGCCCTGCCCGACCATCCGTCGAACGTCCGCGAGCGAGGGTGTGAGCATGCCAGTCATCGAGTAACTCCGTGAGCGATGGTCGAGGCGTGGACGCGCGCGTTCGAGCGTCGCCAGCGCAGCCACGACGAGGCGCGATCGATATTCGGTCGTGAGGTCGTCTGCTGCATCATGTTCGCCTCCGCACCCTCCACCCCAACCCGCCCCACCGAGGGGGAGGGAGTTTCTGATCCCCTCCCCCCTTCGTGGGGGAGGGTGAGAAAGGAGGGTTCCTCTCCCGCTCTAGTCCGATTCCGGCCCCTCTCCCATTTATGGGAGAGGCCGGGTGGGGGCTGCTCTCATTCCGCCGGGAGCACCCGTTCTGCGCCCACAAAAAAACCACCGCCACTGTGGGGCGATGGTTCCTCGCGGTGCCACCCACTTGCCCCCTCGACGCCCGCCCCGAAGGGCAGCCGCGAGAGGCTCGTCGAGGCACGGCGTCACGCGCATCGCACCCCGAGGGGACGCGAGCAGCGGGCGCGATGCCCTGGGCCTGGATAACGGCGCCCGCACCGTCGGCGCCTACCCCTCGACCCCCTCCGCGAAGGTGGGGTGAGGATCGGGCCGAGACTCCCGGGTCCATTCAGTCGCTGCTGGCGGGCGCCGGGCTTCCACCTGCCCCGGCTCTCTAGGTTCCTCGACACCCCTGAGGGCCTCGAGGAGTTGGCCCCGCAATGCGGCCTACTACTCCCGTTCAACGTCGATATGTACGTCGAAGGTCAGGCGTCGAGGCTACGAGTGGAGGCGGAATATGTCAACGCGTGCGAAGGCAGGCCCGCACCACACCGCTTCTCTGCAGACGGCCTCAAGCCCTGTCGCCATCCATCGACGTAGGACACCGGCAAATTCGCTCACGCAAACGGTGGCGTGCCTCACCAACGCTCAGTGGAGACGACCGGATGGGTGCGCCCGACATCGAAACTCAGCCGCCCTGAAGATCATGACTGGGATCTGTCCGCTTCGAGGACCCCGAGCAGCTCCCCGACCGAGTACATGCGCTCAAGGGGATGCCGAAGCGGCAGGCTGAGGTTCAGCTCATACGCGTTCCGCCGACCGACGCGACGGCGCTCCACATACCCCTGCTCTTCCAGCTCAGTCAGGATGTGCTGGGTGGCCCGTTCCGTGATCCCCACCATCTCTGAGATATCTCGCAACCGAAGTGCTGGATCCCGAGACAGGCACAACAGGACGTGCGCGTGATTCGTGAGGAACGTCCAGCGCGGCACTCGTTCTTCCATGGCCGGCATCATATGTCACGCATGAACATTGACACAGGAATTGTAACTCCGGTATATACATTCCATACTCAGATAGCAGATGAATGTGAGGCACCCGTCATGGCGAGCGCGATTACTACCACCGCGAAAGGAACCGCCGGTTTGGAGCGGACACCAATCACGGTTGCCTACGGAGACGGCATCGGGCCTGAGATCATGGCCGCGACATTTCGCGTGCTGGAAGCGGCTGGCGCGTCGTTGGCGATCGAGGAGATCGAAATCGGCGAAGGCGTCTATCGAAGCGGCGTCTCGGCGGGCATCGAGCTCGCGTCTTGGGACTCACTTCGCCGCACGAAGGTGTTCCTGAAGGCGCCCATCACGACTCCTCAGGGCAGTGGATTTAAGAGCCTGAACGTCACCGTTCGTAAGGCCCTGGGCCTCTACGCCAACGTCCGGCCGTGTGTCGCGTATGCCCCGTACCTCGACACCAAGCACCCAGCGATGGACGTCGTGATCGTGCGAGAGAACGAGGAGGACCTGTACGCGGGCATCGAGCACCGGCAAACGGACGAAGTTGTTCAGTGCCTCAAGCTCATCAGCCGGCCCGGGTGCGAAAAGATCATTCGCTACGCGTTCGAGTACGCGCGGGCGAACGGCCGCAAGAAAGTCACGTGCTTCACAAAAGACAACATCATGAAGATGACGGATGGACTCTTCCACGCCGTCTTCGACGAGATTGCGGCTGACTACCCGGACCTCGTGAACGAACACTGGATCGTAGACATCGGCGCCGCGAAGCTCGCGGACACTCCGGAAGCCTTCGATGTCATCGTGATGCCGAACCTGTATGGGGACATGCTCAGCGACGTGGCTGCGCAGATTGCCGGGTCGGTCGGTCTCGCGGGCTCGGCCAATGTTGGCGAAGAGTGCGCCATGTTCGAGGCGATCCATGGATCGGCGCCCCCCCTCGCGGGGCAAGATCTCGCGAACCCATCGGGGCTCCTTCTCGCCGCCGTGATGATGCTCGTGCATATCGGTCAGCCTGACGTCGCGACCCGCGTTCACAACGCCTGGCTGCGCACGATCGAAGACGGTGTCCACACCTTCGATGTCTTCGAGGAGGGTGTAAGCACGAAGCAGGTGGGGACGAGCGCATTCGCGGATGCAGTCATCGCGCGGATCGGAGAGTCTCCGGAGCGGCTGACACCTGTGAGCTATGCGGGGACTGGTGCGCTCGTACTTCCCAAACCCGCATTTCGGCCTCGCGCAACGAAGGCGATGATCGGTGTCGATGTATTCCTTGACTGGAAGGCGGGGACGCCCGATGACCTCGCCGCCGTTCTCGGTGGTGTAGATGGGAATGGGTTGACCCTCTCCATGATCACAAACCGAGGCATCAAAGTCTGGCCGGATGGCTTCGGCGAGACGTTCTGCACCGATCACTGGCGATGCCGGTTCGCGGGAGAGGGCGGGCAATCTGTATCGCACAGTCAAATCGTCGGCCTCCTGTCCGGAGTCCAGGCGGCTGGTCTTGACTTCATCAAGATGGAGTCCTTGTGCACCTTCGATGGAGTCCCTGGCTTCTCGCTGGGGCAAGGACAGTGACGACGGCCGCCACGGCAGGCGTTCCGCTAGGCCCTGAAACGATGGTGTTCACCTGTCCGGAATCCCCGTTCCTCTGGGAGATCGCCAAACAAGAGCTCATGGCGCGTACGCCGCTTCTCCTGAATGTTGGCGCGCATTTCACTTCGGAGGTTCGTGGGCTAGTCAAGCGCGCCAACCTAGAAGGCGGAGTCCGGCATTTCGTATGGGCGCGCCATCTTGGTTGCGTAGAGGCTCAACAAGTGCATCGAGGGACGGACGATGCCAGCAACGAACGCTGCGGACTGGATCGCGAGCTTGTCGAATTGGTGCGGTCCGGGGCATTCGAAGGCTATACCAGCGTGCTCGCGGTCGTATGGGAAGAGGCGCGCCATTCGCTGCACGTTGTCTACGAGCTGTCGATAGAAGAATCGCGACGGAGTTAGTCGGCAACCTCGTTGCGTCCGCGTGACCGGCAAGACGAGAGGTACCGTTTCATGGCGGAGCAAGGTATCCGATTGGCTGCGGGGTGCTCGGCCAAGTCGGCGGGAACGCACGAGATCAAATTGGGCGCCGTCGACATGTTCCCGGACGACAACGAGTCCTGTCTCGGACATCACCGATGAAGTTCCCAACTGGGCCCTATGTCGGGAGCACTGCGGCGCTCGCAACGATGCACAAGAAGGAGCTCGCAATCGCCGTACCGTTCGCGGCAGCACTCGGCGTTAGCCTGCGCGTGACGGGCGACGTCGATACTGATGGACTTGGAACATTTGCGGGAGAAGTGGAGCGTGCCGGAACACCCCGCGACGTGGCTGTTCGAAAAGCCCGAATGGGTATGAAGGCCGCCGGTCTTGAGTTGGGCGTCGCCAACGAGGGAACCTTCGGCGCGCATCCATACATGCCCTTCTCGGCGGTCGACCACGAGTTGATCGTCTTCGTGGATGATTCGAGGGGGATCGTAATCACGGAATCGGTGTTGTGGCCGCAGACGAATTCAGCCACGATCGCCGTGTCGCCCATCGACGAGCTAGACGTATTCCTTGGTCGTGCGCTCTTCCCGAGTCACGCTGTCATTGTTCGACCGAACGACAGAATCGAATCCTCTTCCATCCAAAAGGGAATCTGCGATCTGTCCCTGCTAAGAAAGTCGGTGAGTGAAGCCGCCGCTTCTTCAGCGGACGGCCTCGCTAGGCTCGAGACAGACATGCGCGCTTCGTTCAATCCGACGCGCATGGGTGTCATCAGGCGGGTGGCATTCCGCTTGGCTCGCAGGCTGGCCACGGCATGCCCGGGTTGCAGCGCCCCTGGATGGGGAAGGATCCGGGTCGAGGACGGCCTACCCTGCTCGCTGTGCGGCACGCCTACAGAGATGGCTCGGGGTGAAGTTCTAGGCTGCCTCGCGTGCGATCGGGAGGAATTCAGGCCCCGTGCAGACGGGATGATTCACGCCGACCCTCGCCACTGTCAGGTCTGCAATCCCTGACGGCGTTAGTTCCGCTTCCTGTCGGTTACGTTCACGCCGTTTTCCCGAGCTAAGCGAACGCGGGCATGACCTCGCGGGCGAAGAGGGCGAGGTCCTGCGGGCGCGTGCGCGTGAACAGCACCTGCTGCACGCCACCGGCCTCGAGGCGCTTCAGGCGCTCGATGCACTCGTCCGGGGTGCCGATGATCGAGGCGCCCTCGACGGTCTCGCGGCGCGCCTCGGGCGGTGAGTAGAAGAGGTTGCGGCCACCCTGCTCAGGCGGGCGCGTGGACTCCGCGAGCTCGGTGAGCGCGGCCATCTGGCTCTCCACCAGCCCCTCGCGCTCGGCGGGGGTGTGGGCCAGCCGCAGGCTGCGCGTCAGCGCCACCATCGACGGGTCGTAGGGGCGGCCGATCGCCTCGCACGCGGCGCGGAACCAGCCGACGCGCTCCGCACACAGGTCGAAGAGCCCCACCTGGTCGAGGTACAGGTTGTAGCCGGCTTTCGCGGCGGCCTCGATGGATCCTTGGCTGCCGGCGCCGGTCCAGATCGGCGGGTGCGGGCGCTGCACGGGCGTCGGCTCCGCAACGACGTTCTCGAAGTGCCACCGCTTGCCGTGGTGCGAGAAGCGGCCGGTGGAGGTCCACGCCTTGCGGATGACCTCGATGGCCTCCTCGAAGCGCTCCTGCCCCTCGTCGATGTCGATGCCAAAGCCGCTGAACTCGTAGTCGCGGTAGCCGCGCCCCACGCCGAAGTCGAGGCGACCGTTCGACAGCACATCGACCGTCGCTGCCTGCTCGGCGACGACCATCGGGTTGTGCCACGGCAGCACGACCACGGCGGTGCCGAGGCGCATCGTCGACGTCTTCGCGGCGAGGTGACTCAACAGGCTGAGCGAGGACGAGAGCTGCCCGTTGCCGGTGAAGTGATGCTCGACGAGGTAGACGCCGTAGAAGCCGAGCTGCTCGGCCTCCTGCACCATTTCGACGTACGACCTGTAGGCCGTGACGTCGTCCGTCTCGCCGCGTGAGGGGCCGCCGAAGAGTCCGAATCTCATGCGCGCAATCTCTCACGAGTGGCACGCTGCGCGCCAGTTCGCGGCCGTCCTCGTTGTCCCGCGCGACCTGGTCGGATCGCGCATCGAGGTCCGTCGGCCCGAGGGCTGTTCGCGCCCCCCACCCCAACCCTCCCCCACGTCGCAGGAAGAGGGGGACAGAGCGCGCGACCTCGGCGGGCGTGCAGGCTTCGTGCGGCCGTCGCCCTCACCCCCGCCCTCTCCCACGTAGTGGGCGAGGGGGCCGAAGGGCGCGGACTCGACGGATCGCGCACCGTGAGCCGTCCGCCCGAGGGTTGTTCGCGGCCCCCCACCCCAACCCTCCCCCACTACGCGGGGGGAGGGGGTCAGAGGCGCGTCCTCGAGGCTCCGTCTCAGCGCGGCGGCTGTCGCCCTCACCGCCCGCCCTCTCCCACGTAGTGGGAGAGGGGGCCGGAGGGCGCGGACTCGACGGTCGCGCATCGTGATCCGTCCGCCCGAGGACTGTTCGCGGCCCTCCACCCCAACCCTCCCCCACTTCGCGGGGGGAGGGGGTCAGAGGCGCGTCCTCGAGGCTCCGTCTCAGCGCGGCGGCTGCCGCCCTCACCCCCCGCCCTCTCCCACGTAGTGGGCGAGGGGGCCGGAGGGCGCGGACTCGACGGATCGCGCATCGTGATCCGTCCGCCCGAGGGTTGTTCGCGGCCCCCCACCCCAACCCTCCCCCACTTCGCGGGGGGAGGGGGTCGGAAGGGCGCGAGGAAT
>CAIXBH010000306.1 GCA_903917615.1 uncultured Chloroflexota bacterium
ATCGGCACGGGCCTGCTCGCGATCCCGGTGCTGGCCGGGGCAGTCGCGTACGCCTCGGCTGAACTGTTTGGTTGGCGCGAGGGCCTCAACCGGACGTTCCCGCAGGCGCCGCAGTTCTACGGCGTCATCGGGTTCGCGACTCTGGTCGGCATTGGCATCGTGTTCAGTCCGCTGCCGGAAATCACCGCGCTGTACATCGCCGCTGTGGTGAACGGCGTGATCGCCCCGGTGCTCCTGGTATTCGTGATGGTGGTGGCGCGCGACCGACGCGTCATGGGCGAGCGCGTCCCGGGGCCGTTGCTCCTCGGCCTCGGCTGGCTCACCGTCGGCATCATGGGTGCCGCCGCGGTCGCGCTCTTCGCCGTGCGCTGACGCGGCCCCACGGTGGACTGCATCCGCAGGGCTGCGGATGATGCGTCTGGCGACCCCCACTTCGAATCATGGAGCGCCGGGACGCGCACGAGAGGGAACACACATGGTCGACTACGGACTTCGAGGCAAGGTGGCGCTCGTCACCGGCGGGAGCCAGGGGCTCGGCAAGAGCGTCGCGCAGGTGCTTGCTCGCGAGGGAGTGAACATCGCGATCTGCGCGCGCGGCAAGGAGGCGCTGGACGCCACCGCTGCGGAGCTCGGCGCGCTCGGCGTGCAGACGCTCGCGGTGCAGGCGGACATGACGGTGCCGGAGGACATCGAAGGACTCGCCGCGGTCGTCGGCCAGCGCTTCGGCCGGATCGACATCCTCGTGAACAACGCGACGAGCTTCCCGGTGTTCCCGAGCAGCGAAATCCCCGTGGATGAGGCGTGGGTCTACCACATCAACGTGAAGGTGCTCGGCTACGTGCGCATGTCTCGTGCGGTGCTGCCGTACATGCGGCCGCAGCACTGGGGCCGCATCATCAACATCGGCGGCATCGCCGCACGCCTGAATCTGGCGGCCCCGAACACGGCCGGCGTGACGAACGCGGCGGTGGCGAACTTCACTGCGAGTCTCTCGAACCTCGTGGCGAAGGAGGGCATCACGGTGAACTGCATTCACCCGGGAGCGATGCGCACTCAACGTCACGACATGAACATGCAGACGGCGATGGACGAGTTCGGCATCACGCGCGAGGAAGCGGAGCGGCGCACCGTCGCGCGTATCCCGATCGGACGGATGCTCGAGCCCGAGGAACTCGGCCAGACGATCGCCTACCTGTGCTCGGACTACGCGGGCGCCATCACCGGCCAGACGCTGGCCATCGACGGTGGCGGCACCGGCGTGCCGGTGTACTAGCGAAGGTTCGTCGCGATCGATCACGTGAGGGCGGCCGTTCGGGCCGCCCTCTTCGCGTCCCCGGGGCTACGGAGACTCAAGTCGACGACCGACAATTCCCGAGCGGGGCAACATGCGACCAGTTTGAGGAGTCCTCATGAATATCGCGGGCGTGAACGCGGGTGCCGTCCAGCAGGCTGCCGCCGCGAAGGCTCCGGCAACTGCCCCTGTAGATAGCGACGGCGACCACGACGGCGGCGCCGAGGCCGCCGAGGCCGGACGCTCGGCGATGGCCTCGCTCGGCATCGGCAAGAACGTCGACGTGTCCGCCTAGGCGGTTGGGCCGGTCTACTTCGAATGAATTCACAAGGGCCCTGCCGTGAGGCAGGGCCCTTGTGCGCTCACTGTGGCTGTATCGGGCGGCTAGGGACGTGCGTGCGAGGCGGCACCGAGCGCGATTGCCGCGGCACCCAGCAGGTTCGCGTCGGAACCCAGCGCGCTCGGCTCGATGGGCACGCCACCCGCGTATCGCGGCAGGGCGTGCGCCTTCGTCGCGGCGAGCAGCGACGGCCAGCGCGGACGCAGGCCGTCGACGACACCGCCCCCGAGCAGGATGACCTCCGGGTCGAGGACCGCGAGCAGGTTGGCGAGGCCGATCGCGAGGGCGTCGACGACGTCCGCGATCAGGCGCAGCGCGAACGAGTCGCCTGCGTCCGCCGCCGCGAAGACATCGAGGGCTGTCGCGTCGGCGCCGAGGGAGGTCGCGGTGCCTGCCGCAACCGCGCGTCGAGTGGCCGCCGCGATGCCGCTGCCCAACGCGATCGCTTCGAGGCAGCCGGAGCAGCCGGCGCCGCACTGCGGGCCGCCGGGGCGGACGATCATGTGCCCGGCCTCGCCGGCACCACCGTGCGCGCCGGTCACGGTGGCGCTGTGCGCAACGATGCCTGCGCCGATCCCGGTGCCGATCGTGAGATACACGAGGTGCTCGCTGCCCCGGTGCGTGCCAAAGCGCGTCTCCGCGAGCGCGGCCAGGGTCGCGTCATGTCCGAACACCACGGGTACGCGATAGCGGGTGCGCAGGCCGTCGCGCATTGAGTGTCCGTGCCAGCCGGGGAGGTTGGGTGGATGGCGGTACGTGCCGTCCGTCGGGTCGATGGGGCCGGCGGAGGCGATACCGATCGCCTCGACCACACTGGCGGGGTGCTCCTCGATCAGTCGGTCGAAGAGCGAGATCAACTGCGCCTGTGCGTGCTCGATCCCGCGGGCGGGCTCATTCGGGAGCGCGTGCCGCGCGAGGATGCGGCCGTCCGCGTCGACGATGGCCGCACGAAGGAGGGTGCCGCCGATGTCTGCGGCGATGACCAGCGACGCAGTGCCGTGCGTTTCGACCACCGACGGCTCCGGAACGACAGGACTCGAGAAGGCGATCGTACGTCGGGGGACGCCGGCGCCCGCCGATGGCTGGCGGTGCCTTCGACTCAGTGAGCGGTGATTCGCTCGATGTGCGCGTCCCGGGGTGATTGTTGGAGGCCTCGACGGGAATCGAACCCGTGGTGAAGGTTTTGCAGACCTCTGCCTTGCCACTTGGCTACGAGGCCCCGGAGCGAACGCCCTCTGGTCCGGGCGGGGCTACGTGCGAAGTTACCATCCTCGATCCTGAGCGTCACGCCGAAGCCGATCCGACGGGTGCATGGACGCGTACCGTAGGTGACACGCGATCTGGCCTGCGGGTTACCGGTGCGGGAACCCGAACGGGTACCTCGTCGTCAGTACGGAAGTATTCCGCACGATCGAGGAGCCCCCCATGCCCCATCCCACGTTGCCTTCGGCGCCACACCATCGCGCATTTGTTGGGTTCGCATACCGCCGGGCACTTCTCGGCGCGTGCGCAGTGCTCTTGTTCGTCGTTGGATGCAGCGCCGTGTCCAACACCCGTTCATCCGGCGTGAGCGCGACCGCACCGGGCGCGCCGCCGCCATCCGTCAAGGCCGAGGTGCAGAGTCCTGCCGTCCCGCCCACGGCGGGGAGCGCCGGTGACGCGGGCAGTACCTCGCTGCCGACTGCGACGAATCGCGCCGTCATCCGGACCGGCTCGATGGAGCTGGTCGTGCGATCGGTCACGGAGTCGATCGAGTCGGTGCGCGGGGTGGCCGCGGCCGCAGGGGGGCTGGTGTCGGACTCCTCGTTCATCGGTGCGGGTGGCGAGCAGTCCGCGCAATTGACGCTCCGGATCCCGGTCGATCGGCTGGACGCCACCGTCACGAAGCTGCAAGCGCTGGCCATCGAGGTGCGCACTTCGAGCCTGACCTCGAAGGACGTGACCGATGAGGTCACCGACGTCGAGGCGACGCTGCGCAACCTCCGTGCCGTGGAGGCGCAGTACACGCAGCTCCTGAGCCGGGCCGGCACAATCACCGACGTCCTGCAGGTACAGGACCGCCTGAACCAGACGCGCCTCCAGATCGACCGGACGGAGGCCCGGCGCCAGTTCCTGGCCTCTCAGACGCAGATGGCGACGGTGACCGTCGCGCTCGCGCCGCAGGGCAGCCTCGCTCCGGTTGGTGGTGGCCCGCTGGCCGCCGCGCGGGCCGCCTGGGCCGCCTCGCTGCGGACGCTCGAGGTCGTCGGGACAGCCGTGCTCGTGACGGTCGTGTACCTCTGGTGGCTGTGGCCGCTGCTCGCCGTAGGCGCGTGGTTCGCGGTGCGCCTCGTGCGTCGCGAAGCGCTGAAGCAGGCCGGCCATCAGACGCCGACACCGCCCCCAGCGGAGTAGGACGCCGGCGGCGGCGCATAGACAAACGCGACGCTCGAGGGCGTCGCGTTTTCTGTGTGTTCCGCGTTGGCCGGAACGAGGAGAAGACTGGAGCGGAAGACGAGGCTCGAACTCGCGACCCCGTCCTTGGCAAGGACGTGCTCTACCACTGAGCTACTTCCGCCCGATGCTCCATCCTCGCACAGTCGCGTGGATGGTGCCCAGGATGAGACTTGAACTCATACGCCCGTAAGGGCACTGCCCCCTCAAGACAGCGTGTCTGCCGATTTCACCACCTGGGCATCGAACCTGCAACGGTCACCGGACCTGGCAGGAGTGGAGGGTCTCGAACCCCCGACCTACGGTTTTGGAGACCGCCGCTCTACCAACTGAGCTACACTCCTGCGACCGGCGGTCAAGTCTAGCAACCCAGCCCCCGATAGGGGAACCCTCTGCGCCGAGTTTTCCGCATCGCCCGCAAACGCGGGCGTTGCTGGACATGATACCCGTTCCCGGGCGTATGTCAGCCGTCCCTCCAACGAGAGCATCGGCCCAGGTCGGGTCTGATCGACGGGAGATATCGATGTTTGTTGCGATGAACCGCTTCCGGGTCCAGCCGGGGCAGGGCGACGCGTTCGAGCGCATCTGGCGCGAGCGGGACAGCTATCTGGCCGGTGTCCCGGGCTTCGTCCAGTTCATGCTCCTGCGCGGCGACGAGGGCGAGTACATCTCCCATTCCACGTGGGAGTCGCGCGCCGCGTTCGACGCGTGGACGGAGAGCGACGCGTTCCGGCGCGGCCACGCGCAGGGCTCGCTCATGGGCGTCCTTGCCGGGCCCCCGGTCATCGGTATGTACGACGCCCTCATGGTGCAGCCGGCGACGTCGGCGGCCTCGTAGCAGCGCCGCTCCTCGGCCTGCCGGCGGGCTAGTCCCGAGGCAGCCGCGCTGCGAGGAACTCCGCCACGTGCATGACCCGGAACGGCGCACGCGCCGCGTCCGCGCCGCCGCGCAGGTGCAACACACAGCCCGGGTTGTCGGTCACGAGGATCGGCGCGCCTGCCGCGCCGACGTTAGCGAGCTTCCGCTCGAGGATCCCCGCGGAGATCTCAGGCGCACGGACGGACGTTGAGCCGCCGAAGCCGCAGCACACCTCAGCCTCATACAGCGGCACCACCTCGACACCGGTCAGTTCTGCGATCAGCCGCTCGAGGCGGTCGCCGGCGTCGAGCATGTTCGAGCCCTGGCAAAAGCGGTGCACCGCGACGGCGTCCGACGCGCCGCTCGCCAGTGAGCCGGCCGGAAGTCGACCCGGCCCCGAAAGGTATCCGACCAGGTCGTAGACCCGCTCCGCAAGCCGTTGGGCGCGGGCCTGCCACGCCGGATCGTCGTCGAACAGCGTCCGGTACTCCTTGAGCATCGCCACGACGCAGCTCGGCGCCGGGGTAACGACGTCGTCGCTGCCCTCGAGCGCGACGATCGTGTCCCGCGCCATGCGGCGAGCGTTGTCGCGGTCGCCCGCGTCGAACGCCGGCAGACCGCAGCAATGCTGCGCGCTCGGGATGTTCACCTCGGCCCCTGCGGCGCGCAGCAGCGTGATCGCCGCGAGGGGAATCTCCGGCGCCAGGCGATCACCGACGCACTGGAGGAAGAACGCGATGCGGCGTCCGGCCAGCGGGCTGCCCGTGATCGCGCGTGGGGACACCTCTGCAGCCTGGTCGCGTGCCGGGCGGGCCGGCAGCGCCGGAGGCGTGCGCCATGAGACGTATCGACTCGCGATGCCGAACGCCAGGCGCGTGAACTGCCCACGACGAAGCGGTGCCAGCGCGATCGCGCCGACGCGCATCGCGGCGGCCACCACGGTGCGCGAGGCGAACGCGCGCAGCGCGAGCCGCGTGCGCCACCCATCCGGGCGCTGCGCAAGCACGCGCTGTCGCACCTCGAGGATTTGCTGTGGCAGCGGGATGGTCACGGGACAGACGGTGGCGCAGGCGCCGCAGGAGACACACAGGGACTGCGGACCGTCCGCGGCGTCGAGCCCGTGGTGGAAGCCGGTGGTCACGAGGCCGATCGGCCCCGTGTAGACGTGTCCGAACGCGTGCCCGCCAACCACCTGGTAGGCCGGGCAAACGTTCGCGCACGCGCCGCACCGAATGCAGCGCATGGCATCCTCGAGCCCGTGCTGCGCGGCCATCACGGAACGGCCGTTGTCGATGATCACCACGTGCAATTCGTGCCCGGGCGCCGGCGCGGAGATGAACGTGGTGTACGTCGTGATCGGCTGCGCCGTCGCAGACCGCGCGAGCAGACGGATCTGCGTGATGGCGTCGGCCGCGGTCGGGAGGACTTTCTCGACGCCCGTTGTGATCACGTGCACCGGGGGCAGGCTGGAGGTGAGTCTCCCGTTCCCCTCGTTTGTGACGAGCATGGCCGTGCCCGTCTCGGCGATCAGCGCGTTCGCGCCGGTGACGCCGAGGCCAGCCGCAAGGAAGCGGCTGCGCAGCTCCGTGCGCGCGGCCACCACCATGGCGGGGATATCGTCCGGATCGAACGGACGGCCGAGGACGCGCGTGAACAGCGCTGCCACCTGGTGTCGGCGCTTGTGGATCGCGGGCATGACGAGGTGACTCGGGTGGTCGCCGTCGAGCTGCAGCAGCCACTCGCCGAGGTCGGTCTCGACCGCTTCGATTCCCGCCTCCGCCAGCGCGGCGTTCAGTCCGATCTCCTCGGAGACCATCGACTTGCCCTTGACCACGAGCGAGACGCCGCGCTCACGGCAGAGTTGCGCGATGTATGCGTTGGCCTCGTCTGCCGACCGCACCTGCACGACGCGCACGCCACGAGCCTCGGCTGCGCGCCGGAACCGTGCGACGTGCCCCGCCGGATCGGCGATGACGTGGTCCTTCGCCGTCGTCAGCCGTTCGCGAAGGTCGCCGAACGTGAAGCCCGTGATCGCCTCGAGCGATTCCATCTGCGCGTCGCGCGTTGTGCGCCACGATCGTTGGAAGTCCAGCAGCCCGTCCCGGATGTTGGGATCGGCGAGCGCCTTCGCGTACCGCTCCGGAAACGGATCGACCTGCGGTCCGTGTGGTTCCGTCGAGGCGGTCATCCGAGGATCACCACGTGCACGTCGTGCGGGCCGTGCACGCCGATCGTGAGCGCGCGTTCGATGTCTGCCGTGCGCGACGGGCCCGTGGTGAGCGACGCGAACGTCGGCGGCGCGGCGAACACGCGCTCGAGCAGCGCATCCAGCGTCGGGCGGATGTCCGCGCGGTCGAGCAGTTGCACCACCACCGGCGGAAGCATCGAGACCGCGCGGTCGCTGGAGTGTTCCTCCACCAGCAGCACGGACCCGGTTTCTGCGATCCCGAGCGCCCCGCGCACGATGCCCACCGACGCGGTCGCGGTGACCGCGTGGTCCTGGCCGGGCGGTGTGGCCCGCTCGCCGATGGACTCGAGGAGCCCGGGCCATGCCTCCGTGACCGGGGACGACACGGCGATGGTGCCGCTCCCCGCGAGTTCGAGGGCGAGCGCGCTGACTTCGTGCCAGTCGGACATCTCGTGGACGATGGAGCGAGCGTCGGAGGCCCGTTGTTTGAACGCGGCGATCGTGTCGTCCACTGTCTGCGTGTTCACCACGCCACCTTCTTCGGCTTGCGACGGCTGTCCAACGACGCCAGTCTATCGCCGCCGCGTGACCAGCCGGAACAGCTGTCGAGGCGCGTAGCGGAGGACAAGCGCGACCCAGCGGATGAGCGGTGGCGACCACACCACGCTCGCGCCCCGCTCGAGTCCTCGGACGGTGTCCGCAGCGACGCGTTCCGCCGAGGTGGCGAAGGGCGTCGAATCGAGTTCCGCGACGAACCTCGTGCGCACGAAGCCCGGGCGCACCGTCATGACGCGGCCCCCCGAGTCCCGGAGCGCCTCGTTCAGTCCTTCCGCGAAGGCGTCGACGCCCGCCTTGGCGGATGCATACGGGAAGTTCGAGATGCGCGATCGCTGGCCCGCGACCGACGACAGGACGACGAGCGTCCCGTGACCCTGCGCCCGGAGTTGCTGCCCCACAGCCGTTCCTGCGGAGACCACCCCCGCGAAGTTGACGGCGGCGGCGCGACCGACGGCCGCGGGATCGTCGTCCAGCGGTCGTGACGGGCTCAGGACGCCGAATGCAATGACAACGACGTCCACGTCCCCGGCGAGGCGGCGCGCGCGTGCGAAGGCATCCTCCACGGTCGCCGCGTGCCCGTCGAAGTCGAGCGCATCGAAGGCGATGGTTTCGACGGCAGCGCCCGCCGCGCGCAGCGACGCCGCCGACAGCTCGAGCGCCTCGGGGTGGCGCGCCGCGAGCACGACGCCGCGGACGCCGGTCTGCACGAGCGCCCGCGCAATCGCGAGGGCGATCTCGGAACCGCCGCCGAGGACGATCAGGCTGCTCATCGGCGGCTGCCCGCCGTGAGCCGCAGGCGGCGGTCGAGGTCGGACGTCAGGCGTCCCTCGGGATCCACGCTGGCCTGCACGGCCCGCCATTCCTCGATGCGGGGGTACATCAGGGGCACCACCTCGGGCCGCATGCGCGCGTCCTTCGCCAGGTAGACGCGCCCTCCGGCCTCGGCGACCCGCCGATCGAGCCGGTCGAGGATGACCCGCACGGCAGGCAGGGCGGCTGCGGGGAAGTCGACGGCCAGCGTCCAGCCCTCGATCGGGAACGAGAGCGGCGCGCCGGCGCCCGGGCCGAGGCGTTTCAGCACAGCCAGCGTTGCCGGAGCGTCCATGGCAGCCAGGCTGTGTACGACGTCATCGAGGGCGCGCTCCTCGCCGCGTGGGAGGGCGCACTGGTACTGGATCAGGCCCGCCGCGCCGTAGAGCCGATGGAGTGCACCGACCCCGTCCAGCGGCGCTGCGAAGGCCTCTGCCGCCACGATCTGCCCCGTGCGGTCCTCCGCGCGCCGATAGCGCAGCGCGTTGAACGCGCGGACGAATGTGCGGCTCGTCACGGCGTTTGGCGCGTCAACGGGCAGCGAGGGGCGCCACGCCGGCGCGTAGGCGAGTGCGCCCGCGCGCAGCGGCGCCGGGAGCGCGTCGAGTGGGGCGGCGTGACCGCTGCGGACGATGCCACGTCCCACTTCGCGGGCGCCGCAGAGAAGGTCGATCCAGGCGGCGGTCAGTGGCTGCGTCCCGTCCGTTTCCGCGAGGGCGACCATTGTGTCCGCGAGGTTCCGCGTCCGGCGCGTGTCGGCCGCGACGTACCTCGTCTCGACCGCCCGCAGGCGGATGCGCGCGGAAACGACGACGCCCGTGAGCCCCATGCCTCCCGTGGTGGCGTCGAACACGGCGCGATCACGCTCGGCGGAGACCACACGTTGCTCGCCGCTCGGGAGTTGCAGCGTGAAGTCGAGGAGGTGCCGCGAGAAGGAGCCATCCACGTGGTGGTTCTTGCCATGGACATCGCTGGCGATCGCGCCGCCCACGGTGACGAAGCGTGTCCCCGGCGTGACCGGCGGTGCCCATCCCTGCGGGTAGGTCGCACGCGCCAGCGTGTCGAGGCTGGTGCCGCCGCCGACCTCGATCACGCCGGCGTCGTCGATCGCACCGATGCGGTCGAGGGCCGTGCAGTCGACGACGGTGCCCCCGCCGTTCTGTGCGGCATCGCCATAGGCGCGACCGAGGCCGCGAGGGATCGCGCCGCGGGGCCCGGCCTCAGCGACCGCGCGCCCCGCTGCTTCCGCGGATGCGGGACGGACCACGTCGGCGAACGACGGCGCCGTGCGCCCCCATCCGGTGAGGCGGGTCATGGGCATCGGAGCGTGTTCCTCATGGATCCACGGTAGGCGCGAACGTGTCTCGGAGCATCGGGCCCCCGTGCGTTCCGCCGGGCGAGGCATGTCCCGCCGCACCCTCGTCTGCGTCCACCAGATCGCGCAGCGCGCGACGTGCCGCGCTACGAGCCGCGCTGCCCGCGCAGGAACTCATCGAGGTCATCGAGCAGGTCGGGGGCTGACGGCAGATCGAGGTCCGCACCAGCGGTTGGCGCGTCCGACGAGGACGCCCCGGGCGCGGCCAGCAGGGGGTGCTGCGCGTCGTATTGCTCCTCGAGCTCGAGCACGTGGCGTTCGACGTCGGGGGACGCTTCGAGGCCGATGCGCACCTGTTCCTGGTACGCCCGCGCATGCTCTTCGAGCTCGGCGGTCGGCGTGTCCGTGCCGAAACCGCGGTCGATCAGCCTGATCAGAGAAACCGCGGCGCTCGGGTTTGGGCCAGAGGAGAGGTAGTGCGGCAGCAGCGCCCAGAGTGACGCGTTCTTCCAGCCGCGCGCCCGCGTTTGCAGGTTGAGCACGCCCACGATCCCCGTCGGTCCCTGGTAGCGGGAGAGCGGCGCGCGCATCCCGAAGATGCGCTCGAAGTCCTCGTCCCGCGATGAGAGGGTCACCGGCAGCGGCCGCGTGTGCGGGACGGCAGAGGACTGTGCCCCCAGCGTGACGCTCATGGTGCTGCCGGTCTCCCGGAGCACTTCCTCGACGGCGGCGAGGAACGTGCGCCAGCGCAGGTGCGGCTCGATGCCCGCCAGGAGGACGAAGTCGCGGTCAGCGCCGGGCGGGCTGGCGACTGAGAACACATTCTCCGGCCAATCGAGGATCCGCTCGTGTTCGACATAACGTATCGCGGGCCGCTGGACGGTGAAGTCGTAGAACTGGTCGGGGTCGATCGATGCGAGCGGGGCCGCGTGCCAGTGCTCTTGCAGGTAGCGCACCGTGGCGACGGCAGCGCCGCTCGGGTCGGTGAATCCCGCGAACGCCGCGATCAGGACGGGATCCCGCAGCGGGCGTAACTCGCCGGCCAGACGCAGGGCCTCGTGCATGCGGGACTCCGTCCACCTCGCCCGCCGAGGGCGTCAGTGTACGCGGGCGGCCGCGTCCTCGCGCAGCCCTGCGGCCGGGACCGGGCGCGAAGAAGCCCCCGTCACCGGGGGCTTCTTCATCGATTAGCGATTGGCTGGGGATCAGGGATTCGAACCCCGACTGACGGATCCAGAATCCGCTGTCCTACCATTAGACGAATCCCCAGCGCTGTCCGGTAGTTTAGCAAACGCCTCGCACTAGGGTCACGCGGCCTTCCCGACGGTCGTCACGAGGCCGCGCGCAGCGCCGCTTCCGCGGCACGGAGCCGCGCCAGGCACGCCTCTGCGCCCACGATCTCCATGGACTCGAACAACGGCGGGGTCACCGCTTTGCCCGTCACGGCCAAGCGGATCAGGGAGAACAGGTCGCCGACCGGTACGCCCGCAGCCGCCGCCGCAGCGCGCAGCGTCTCCTCGAGGCCGTTCGCGGACCACGCGGCGCCCGCGATGGCCTCGACGGCTGCCGCGAGGGCTGCTGCGGCCTCGGGTGCCTTCTCACGCCAGCGCTTCACCAGGAACTGCTCCACCGGTGGGGTTGGGATGTCCGTCGCGTAGAAGAAGTCGACGAAGCCGAGTACCTCGGATAGCAGCTGGATGCGCTCGCGGATGAGCGGCGCGATCGCGGCCAGGTTGGCGCGGTCGAGGGGCCGCGGCACCTCGGGCGGCAGGTCACGGTCGAGGCGCGCTGCGATCTGCTCGACGAGGTCCTCCGGCTGCATGTTGCGCAGGTAGACGCCGTTCATCCAGTTGAGCTTCTCGATGTCGAACGTCGCGGGGGCCAGACTCAGGTCGGCCATATCGAAGACGTTGATGAGCTCCTCGCGCGAGAGGACGGTGTCGTCGCCGTGCCCCCAGCCGGTGATGCAGAGGAAGTTCACGATCGCGTCCGGCAGGTAGCCGTCGTCGGCGAACTCGAGGACAGACTTCGCGCCGTGGCGCTTCGAGAGCTTGCCGCCGCCGGGCGCGAGGATGATCGCGTTGTGCACGTAGATCGGACGCGGGTACCCGAGTGCGTCGAAGATCAGCGCGTGCCGGGGCGCACTCGGCAGCCACTCGTCTCCCCGGGTGACGTGCGTGATGTGCATCGCCGTGTCGTCTACGGGATGGGCGAGGTGGTAGGTCGGGAAGCCGTCCGATTTCAGGATGACGAAGTCGTCCAGCGTGCGGTTCTCGACGGTGATCGGGCCGCGCAGGAGGTCTTCGACCGTCGTGGAGCCCTCGTGCGGCACCTTGAATCGCACGACGAACTTCTCGGAGGCCGCACGGGCGGTTGCCTCCGCTGCGGGGATGCTCCGGCAGAGGCCGTCGTACCCGGGGGAGCGGCGCTCTGCCTGCTGCTCCTTGCGTAGCGCGTCGAGGCGTTCCGGCGTGCAGAAGCAGCGGTACGCGTTGTCCGAATCCAGCAGTCGCCGCGCGGCTGCGTGGTAGTCATCGAGCCGCTTCGACTGCACGTAGGGTGCGTACGGACCGCCGATGTCCGGGCCTTCGTCCCATGTGAGCCCGAGCCAGCGCAGCGATTCGAGGATGCGTCCGACGGAGCCCTCGACCTCGCGCGACTGGTCGGTGTCCTCGATCCGGACGAGGAACTGACCGCCCGTGTGGCGGGCGAAGAGCCACGACCAGATCGCGGTGCGGATGTTGCCGATGTGCGGCTCGCCCGTGGGGCTGGGCGCGTAGCGGACGCGTGCGGGGCCAACAAACGTGCTCATGTCAGCGGTCCGATTTCTGTCGCTGGCTTCGTATTGTGCCGCGCGCGCAGCGCGAGAACCGCGTCGCGCAGGTCGGATGGCACCGGCGCGACGAATTCCCTCCGCGCACCGTTGGAGGCGAGCGTAAACGCCAGCCGCCATGCGTGCAGCGCCTGTCGCGCGATCTCTTTCGACTCGCTCCCGTACAGGAAGTCGCCCAGCACGGGATGGCCGACCGCCGCCATGTGCACGCGGATCTGGTGCGTCCGCCCGGTGTAAATGCGCACCAAGCACAGGGCCGCTTCGTCGCCGTACTGTTCGAGTACGCGGTACGCCGACCGCGCGGACTGCCCGTGCTCGACGATCGCACGCCGTCGCGGGTCCGCGGGGTCGGGGCCGAGCGGCGCGTCGATCTCGCCTTCGCGCGGGTCGGGGTTGCCCTCGACGATCGCCAGGTACTGCTTCGAGACCTCGCGCAGCCGCCACTGCTCCTTGAGTGCGTACTGCGAGGCCTCCGATTTTGCGAAGACGATCACGCCTGAGGTGTCTCGGTCGAGGCGATGCACCACGCCGCCGCGGTCCGTGCTGTCGATGACCCGCACTTCGGGGTAGCGCGCGCGCACGATGTTGATCAGGGTGACCTCATGCAGGCCTTCACGCGGATGGACGATCATCCCCGCCGGCTTGTCGAGGACGAGCGTCTCCTCGTCCTCGTACAGGATGGTGAGCGGGAGCTCCGCTGCTGCGGTGTCGAGGTCGGGCAGATCCGGCTGATCCACCTCGATGTGCGTGCCCGGCGAGATCGCGGTGCTCGACTTCGATGTCGTGACGCCCTCGACCTGGACGCGCCCGGCCTCGATGAGTCGCCGTACCTGCGCGCGCGAGAGCGCTGGCATCGCCGCCGTCACGACGCGGTCGAGGCGATCCTCGATCTCCGCGACGATGGACACGGTGGGTGTGGGAGCGGTCATTGCTGGGCCTCACGGTTGGAGGCGGGTGCCCCGGAGGTCTTCGTGCGGGACTGCTCGCGGTCGTCGAGCCACGAAAGTACAAGCAGCGCCGCCACCCCAACGACGATGCACGAGTCCGCGAGGTTGAACGCGGGGTAGTAGATCGGGTCGATGAAGTCCGTGACCGCCCCGAACCGCACGCGGTCGATCAGGTTCCCGAGCGCGCCGCCCAGAATAAGGCTGAGGGCGGTGGGATAGAAGCGGCTGTGCGACGGCAGGGTCAGCAGGAAGAAGGTGACGCCCGCAACGGCGACCAGCCCCGCAGCGACCAGAAATCCCCCAGCACCCTGGAGGATGCCGAATGCCGCTCCGGCGTTCTCGACGTGTGAGAAGTGGATGAGCGTCCAGCCGGCCGGCCATGACTCGTCGAACCCGAGGCGGTCGCGGACGAGCGCCTTGGACGCCTGGTCAGCGAGCACGACCAGTGCAGCAATGGTCACAAAGCCCCGAAGCCGGCGCAGCGCGCGGGCGGAGGCGCGCTCGGGGGCGTCGGTGGTGGCGGGCGTGGGGAGATTCATCGCCCACCCATCGTACGCACCGCGCGTACTTGGGTCGCCCCCAGCAGCCTGAGCCGGGGAGGCGGGAAGCGGGAATGCTGTGGCATGATGGCCCCTGGCCGGCCGTGACCGCGCCAGAGAGGGTCTTCGGATGTTGTCGGACTTCAAGCAGTTCCTGCTGCGCGGAAACGTGGTTGACCTCGCGGTTGGCGTGGTCATCGGGGCCGCCTTTGGCGCGGTCGTGAAGGCGTTCGTCGAGGACCTGCTGACGCCGCTGATTGGCGCGATCGCCCGGACGCCGGACTTCTCGGCCTTCAAGTTCGCGGTGAACGGCAGCGTCTTCGCGGTGGGCGACTTCCTGAACGCCGTCGTCGCGTTCCTGCTGGTCGCGGCGGCGGTCTTCTTCTTCGTGGTCAAGCCGGTGAACGCCCTGGTCGCGCGGTCGCGCCGCGAGCCGCCGGCGGACCCCACGACGAAGAAGTGCCCCGAGTGCCTCAGCGAGATCCCGCTCGCCGCGAAGCGCTGCGCGCACTGCACGAGCACGCTCGCGGCCTGACCGGGCCGCCGGGGGAGGAGCACCGGGCTCCGATACACTGGATGCACCCACTCCAGTCCTGATGGCTCGTGCGGAGGTGCCCGGTGAATCTGTTCGGATCGCGACAGCGTGAGCCGCAGGAGACACGCGAGGACGGGCGGCCGCGCCTCCCTCCCGGACAGCGGCTGACCGATGGCTGGCCGGTGCTCCACTACGGCGGCATCCCGAACATCGACCTGGCGACCTGGGAACTGAAGATCTTCGGCCTCGTCGACGAGGCGAAGACGCTCTCCTGGGCAGACTTCATGGCGCTCCCGCAGGTCAGCAGCCGCAGTGACATCCACTGCGTCACCACGTGGAGCAAGTACGACAACGACTGGGTCGGCGTGCCCTTCGTCGATCTGCAGGCGCTGGTGAAGGTGCAGCCGGAGGCGGCGCACGTCGTGTTCCACTCCTACGGCGGCTACAACACCAACGTTCCGCTCGCGGAGCTGCAGGCCCCGTACAACATGCTCGTGCACACGCACATGGGGCAGCCGCTCACGCCCGAGCACGGGGGCCCGCTGCGTGGCCTCGTGCCCAACCTCTACTTCTGGAAAAGCGCGAAGTGGATCAACGGCATCGAGTTTGTCGCCCGTGACCGCCCCGGCTTCTGGGAGATGTACGGCTACCACATGCACGGCGATCCGTGGACCGAGGAGCGCTACGGCTGATCGATACCGCGCGTCCAGCCACGAACCGGCACACACGAGCCGGCGGGCGCGAACCAGCGGACACGAAGAAGCCCGGCCGTGAGGCCGGGCTTCTTGCTGTCCACTCCCGCCCTGGGATTGGACCGTCTGCTAGATGAAGATGCGCGAACCGTGCGCGCGGACGTTGCCCGAGCGCACCGCCTCCGCGGCGACCGCGGCGGCG
>CAIXBH010000307.1 GCA_903917615.1 uncultured Chloroflexota bacterium
CGTGGAGACGTCCCGCGCGGCCCTCGACCGCGCGGCGGAGGGGGGCATCTCGTTCCTCGACACCTCGGACACCTACCCGATGGGCGGCGACGCCACGACCACCGGACGCACCGAGGAGATCCTCGGCCGCTGGCTCACGGGGCAGCGCAGCCAGTACGTCGTCGCCACCAAGTGCTTCAACCGCAACGGCCCGCGCCCGTGGGACCAGGGCAACTCGAGGGCGCACATCATGTCCGCCGTCGAGGGCTCGCTGCGTCGCCTCAACACCGACTACATCGACCTGTACCAGCTCCATGGCGACGACCCGAACACGCCCGTCGACGAGACGCTGCGCGCGATGGACGACCTCGTGCACTCGGGCAAGGTGCGCTACATCGGCGTGTCGAACTGGCTTGCGTACCGACTGGCGCTCAGCGTCGGTCGCAGCGAGGTGCAGAACCTCGCGCGGTTCGACTCGGTGCAGCCGCGCTACAACCTCGTCTTCCGTGAGTTCGAGCGCGAGATGTTCCCGCTCTGCAAGCAGGAAGGCATCGCGGTCATCCCGTACAACCCGCTCGCGGGCGGCCTGTTGACCGGCAAGCACAACCTCACCGAGGGCCCCCTGGAGGGCACGCGCTTCGAGGTCGGCGGCGGCGCGGCGAACTATCGCGACCGCTACTGGCACGAGCGCGAGTTCCAGACCGTCGAGGAGTTGCGCGCGATGGCGGACGAGGCGGGCCTGCCGCTCGCGCAGATGGCGATCGGGTGGGTGCTCGCCAACCCGGTGATCACCTCGCCGATCATCGGCGCCAGCCGTCCGGACCAGCTGCGCGACTCGATCGCCGCGGTCAACGAGCCACTGTCGGCGGACCTCGTCGATCGCCTCAACGACCTGACCGAGGCGTACCGTCGCGGCGACGCCGCGCGCTAGGCGGGTGCTAACGTAGGGTCATGACCCCGCAGGAGATCGAGACCCTCACGTACCTGCGCCGCGCCCGCGATCTGATCGATCGCGAGTACGCGAAGCCCCTCGACGTTCCGGCCATGGCCCGCCGGGCGCTGATGTCGCCTGCGCACTTCTCGCGCCGGTTCCACGCGGTGTATGGCGAGACGCCGTACAGCTACCTGATGACGCGCCGGATTGAACGCGCGATGGCATTGCTGCGGGCGGGTGCGAGCGTCACCGACGCGTGCATGGAGGTCGGCTGCTCCTCGCTCGGCTCGTTCAGCTCACGGTTCGCCGAGGTCGTCGGTGAGACGCCGACCGCGTACCGCAGTCGCGAGCACGACGCGGTGAACGTCATGCCCACCTGCATCGCCAAGACGCTCACGCGTCCGATGCGCAACAACGCATCGAGCAGGATCGGAGAAGCGGCGGGAGCGGCTGCTGTCTAGAGTCGAGGTATCAACCGCGACGAACTCCAGGAGGTCTGCAATGACCATCACGCTCCAGAACTGCAATATCACCGTGAACGATGTCGACGAATCGATCGCCTTCTACAACGGTGCGCTCGGCCTCCAGTTGCGCAACGACGTGGCCTCCGGCGACTTCCGCTGGGTCACGCTTGGCAGCGATGATCAGCCCGGCCTCGACATCGTGATCTCGGTGCCGCACGCTGGTCGCTCGCAGGCTGATGGTGACGCGCTCCAGGAACTCCTCACCAAGGGCGTCCTGCCGATGCTGGTGTTCCGCACCGACGATGTCGACGCGCTCTTCGAGCAGGTGCGCGCGTCCGGCGCGGAGGTCCTTCAGGAGCCCATCGACCAGTTCTGGGGCCAGCGCGACTGCGCGTTCCGCGACCCGTCCGGCAACACCATCCGCATCGCCCAGGCGCCCGCCGCCTGACGCGCGCCGGAATCCTCGATGGAATCGCCGCAGCTCGGCGTGCCTCGTCAGCACATCGCACGATGAGCGTCCGGTAGCATCGACGGGCGGCCGCCGCTCGGCGGCGTGCCCGACCATGCGAGGTCACTCGATGCGTCCCTCCCGCGCGTGCCCATCGGTCCTGATCGCCATCATCGCGACGATGGCGCTGGGCGCGTGCCGCGGGACCTCGACGCCCGCTGCGACGGCGCCATCGGCGTCCCCGTCGAGCGCGACCGGCGCGACGAGCGGCGCGAATGGCGGGACGGGCACGGTGGGTGCGTCCGCGTCACCACCTGCGGCGATCGCAGAACCGAACCCCGTCAGTCTGACTGCCGTGTCGAGCAATAAGTGGACGCGCCCGACCGACAGCGGTGTGTACCCCTCGGCCAGCGGCGGCGCACCCGGCATGTTCGTCGCGGAGCAGGCCGGCGTGCTGTACGAGGTGCCGAACGGCAGCGAGCCCGCGCCCATCCTCGACCTCACCGACCGCGTGTTGCGCACGGGGAACGAACAGGGACTGCTGTCGGTCGCGCTCGAC
>CAIXBH010000308.1 GCA_903917615.1 uncultured Chloroflexota bacterium
GTGTGGGATGCGTGCGCCGAGGGCGGCGAACTTCTCCGGGTACTTCAGGAACTCGACGATCTCCTGCAGCTCCTGCTTGGCCTCCTCCTGGCCGGCGACGTCCAGGAAGGTCACGGTCGGCTTCTGCCCCGTGAACATCTTGGCGCGGCTCTTGCCGAAGGACATGGCCTGGTTATTCGCGCCGCCGGCCTGCCGCATCATGAAGATGAGGATCGCGCCGAAGGCGATCAACGGGACGAAGTTCAGCAGGACGTTGATGAGGCTGCCGAACTGGCTCTGCCCCTGGACGGTGACGGCGAGGCCGTTCGGGCCGCCCACGGGGATGCCCGCGTTCTTCATCAGGTCGTCGATCGAGGTGATCGGCTCCTTGCGGGCGCGGACGGGCTCCGCCTGGCCCTTGTACTTCACGGTCAGGACGTCGTTCTGGACGCTGATCGATTCGACCTTGCCGGCCTGGGCCGCCGCGATGACCTCCGAGATCGGCTTCTCCGTGGAGGCCGTTGCCGGACGGAACACCATCACCACCACAAGCACCAACGCCACCAGGATGAGCAGGTAGACGAAGACGTTGCGCATCGAGCGTGAGTTCATGACTGCTCGCTTTCGGCCGGATCCGTCCGGTCGCTTGGCCGCGCCAGCGGCCTCGGTGAACCTGCAAGGAGGGAGGCGCCGCGGGCCTCGATCCCCGGTGGGGGCAGGGTCTTTCGAGTGTAACACCGGCGACGGGGCCGCCTCGCGGTCCCCGCAATCATCGGTCCGGAAGCGCCGTCTCCTCATGCCGCTGGAGCCGGAGTCGGGCGCTCCGCCGCTGCGCGCGGTAGAATGGCTGCTCGTGGAGCGAAACCGGCAACGCGTACGACCCGGCTGGGCCGAGGAGCGTGCGCTTTGGAGGGCCGGGTACGCCCGGGTCGCCGGCGTGGACGAGGTTGGGCGTGGCCCGTTGGCCGGCCCGGTCGTCGCAGCGGCGGTCATCATGCCGGTCACGCCGGGCGGTGCCGCGCCGCGGTGGGCATGGATCCAGCAGCTGCGGGACTCGAAGCAGCTGAGTCAAACGCAACGGGAGGCCCTCGCCACGGAGATCCGTGCGCGGTGCGCCTGGGCAGTCGCGGCCGTATCGCCGCAGGTGGTGGACCAGATCAACATTCTCCGAGCGACCCGTCTTGCCATGCATCGCGCGGTCGATGCCTTGCCGGTGCGGCCTGACGCCCTGATCATTGACGGACGCGAGGTTGTCGACGGCGGCATCGAGCAGCGGCCCGTCGTCGGTGGAGATGCCCGGTGCGTCTCGATCGCGGCGGCGAGCATCGTGGCGAAGGTGGCACGCGACCGAATGATGCAGGAACTCGACGAAGTCTTCCCGGGCTACGGGCTCGCCATCAACAAGGGCTACGCCACGCGGGAGCACCGGGACGCGCTGACGCGCCTCGGCTACTCCTCTATCCACCGATTGTCTTTCGCTCCTGTCCGAGAGGTTGTGCTCCGATGAATGAGCGGACGCAGCGCCTCGGCGCGGCTGGTGAACGAATCGCTTCGCGCTACCTCGAGCAGAAGGGCTACGAGGTGGTCGACAAGAACATCCGGCGCCCCGAGGGCGAGATCGACCTCGTCGCGCTGCAGGGCGACACCCTCGTGTTCGTCGAGGTGAAGCTCCGCACGTCGCGGAAGATGGGCGCGGCCGTCCAGGCCGTGTCGCCCGCCAAGGGCGCCCGCCTGCGGACGCTGGCCGAGGCCTACTCCGCAGACCACCCGGACCTGCCGACGAACCTGCGCATCGACCTCGTCGCCATCGAACTCACCGTGGGTGGCGAGGTTGGCCAGCTGAACCACGTCCAGAACGCCGTCGAGGGCTGATCCCGCTTCCATAACGGGGGTATGCTCCTCCGCGCGTGAAACCCGCGTGGGGCACGACGGCGAGGGGGGTACGCGGCGATGCCGATCTATCAGTACGACTGCAACGGCTGCAAGAAGCGCGTTGAGGTCTTCTTCCGCACGGTCGCAAAGGCCGAGGCCGCGACGCCCGCCTGCCCGGAGTGCGGCAGCAAGAAGCTGAAGCGCGCCGTCTCGCTCTTCGCGCGTCGCAAGACCGCCGCGCAGCGCCTCGAGGACATCGACATCAACCAGGAGCTGGGGCGCCTCGAGGGGATCGACGAGGGCTCGTACACGCACTGGGCGGAGCGGATGGGCCGCGAGTACGACGGTCTGCTCGGTTCCGAGAACACGTTCTCCGAGACGGCCAAGAAGGCCTACGCCGGCGAGGACCCGCTGGAACGCCTCGACCCGCGCCATGTGCTTGAGCACCGCATCTCGCGTGCGAAGGAGCGCCTGTACGGCGCCCCGGAGCCGGTAGAGCGACCCGCGGACATCCCGCCGGGCTACGAGGACTACATGCAGATGGAGTGAGCCTCGAGCTCGCCCGATCTGCGACATAACTTCGCGCTTCGTCTCTCTCTCGTTGGTTGGTCACGCCACGTCCGTATCTCCGTGCGATCTCCCCGTGCTTTCGTCTCTTCGACCTGCCGCGCTCGCCCTCCTGAGACATGCGGCCCCTGCCGAAGATGTAGGCACGGCCAGGTGGTCGATTCCTTCGCGCACGTCGTCGGGCACGATGCCGACGCACGTTGGTGAGGGCAGGGGAGCTTCGTGGACGACGTGCAGGGCGCGGCGCAACTGGACTCGCCGGTCTCCGATCTGATTTCGGCTGCCCGCAGCACCGTGCTGCGGCCGGTACGTCGCCTGGACCTGCTCGCCTACTTCAGTGGTGCCTTCGACCTCGCGGAGCAGCAGCCCGATGGGCACGCCGCGCGGGTGGCCTACGTGGCGCACGAGGTCGCGTTGCGCCTCGGCTTCGGTCCCGAGGAGTGCCGCCGGGTGCTCTACGTGGGCCTGCTGCACGATGCGGGCGTCTCTGTCCGCGTGGCGGGCGGTCATCTCGACGGCGGCGCCTGGGTCGCCGAGCAGTTCGGGCTCGACGAGGCGGTCGCGGACGCGATCCGCGCCACCCACGAACGCTGGGATGGCCGCGGCCGCCCGGACGGCCGCTCTGGCGCGGAGATTCCGGTCGAGGGACTCATCGTCGGCGCGGCGCACTGGGCGTGTGAGTTCGCCGACGCCGCGGCCAGTCCGCTCCGCGCGCGCGCGCAACTGCAGGCGGCCGTGGTCGATGACATCGCGCCGCTTGCCGGGCCCGCGATCGCGGCGGTCATGATCGACGTCCTGCGGGACGACGAGACCTGGCTCGCGATTTCGAACGATGACCTGCCGCGCCTCGTCGCACTCGCGGGGATCGGCGAAGGGCGGCCGTCGCGTCGCCGCGTGGACCAGATGGCCGCTGCGATGGGCGAGGTCATCGACTCCGCCGTCCGCGAGCCGGGGCGTGCCGCCCGCGTGGCCATGCTCGCGCGACAGATCGCGATCTGCATGGGCCTGACGCCCGCGTACTGCGACGCGATCGGCGTCGCCGGGTATCTCCTCGACATTGGCCAGCTGGGCGTGCCGCGGCACATCACGGACAAGTCCGCGATCCTCACCGTCGACGAGATGGAACTGATGCGGCGTCACCCCGGCCTCGGCGCGATGTTGCTCGAGGGCGCCCCGGGCCTCAGCGAAGTCGCCTCATGGATCGCCTCGCATCACGAGCGCCCGGACGGCCGAGGCTACCCCGAGTTGCTGACGCGGGACGAACTCCCGCTGCCGCCTCGCATCCTCGCGGTGGCAGATGGGTACTGGGCGCTGCGTGCGGAGCGGCCGTACCGCCCGGCGTTCTCTGCGTCTGAGGCGCTCGCCATGCTCGAGGTGGGAGCGGGCCACCAGTTCGACGTGGACGTGGTGGCCGTGATCCCGGCCGCGCTGCGCGCGCTCGCGAGCGGCGCGACCTCCGAAGCGGCCGGCTAGACCCGCTCGAAGCGGTCGATGTCCAGCACGAAGACGATCGCGCCGCCCACGCGGACCTCGATCGGTTCGCCGCTGAACGCGCTCTCGTCCGCGAGGATCGCCGGCATCGGCACGAATTCCCGGCGCGCGCGGCACGTCTCGTGCACCAGCGCGACGACCTCGTCCACCTCATCGGCGGTGACCCCGCAGAAGATCGTGACGCTGCCACGATGCAGGAAGCCGCCGGTGGAGCCCACCTTCGTTGCGGAGTATCGGCTGGCCACGAGCGTGGACATCAACGCATCGGCGTCGTTGTCGTCGACGATCATCATGACGAGCTTGGTCGGAGCCTCGCGGGGCTCGGGCGTGCCTGGCGTGGTCATGCGCTCGCTCCTTCTCCCGGTGCGGCGTCACGCTGCGCCGGCGCGCGGTGCGCGGTCGAGGATGACGACGAGCGCGCGGCGATGACGACTGCCACGCCGGCGCCGATCGCGAGGCCCACTGCAACCGCCATGAACAGCCGCATTGCGTCCTCCCTCGGGCTGCGGGCGGAGCATAGCATCGGCGCGGGGCCGTTCGTTTACCCCCCGATCACCCGCCGTTACACTCGGGTTTCAGCAGCTCACCCCAGCGAACCGCAGGAGCAGACCCGTGACGAGCGACGCGCATCCGGCTGAAGAGGGCCCCGCATCGGAAATGCAGGGCGACCTCGACATCATCACGTCGCTGGCCAAGCGACGGGGCTTTGTCTTCCCCTCGGCCGAGATCTACGGCGGCTTCGCGGCGGCGTACGACTACGGCCCCCTCGGCGTGGAGCTGAAGCGGAACATCCGGGAGCGCTGGTGGCGCTCGATGGTGCAGGAGCGTGACGACGTCGTGGGCCTCGAGGCCGCGATCATCACCAACCCCGCCGTCTGGCGCGCCTCCGGGCACGTCGCGGAGTTCACGGACCCGCTGGTCGAGTGCCTGAAGTGCCAGGGCCGCTTCCGCGCCGACCACGTCGAGGAGAACACCTGCCCGAACTGCGGCACCGTCGGCCAGTTCAGCGAGCCGCGCAAGTTCAACATGATGCTCAGCACGATCGTCGGCCCGGTGGCGGACGAGTCGGCGCGTGCGTTCATGCGGCCCGAGACCGCCCAGGGCATGTTCGTGAACTTCGACAACGTGCAGACCACCATGCGAAAGCGCCTGCCGTTCGGCATCGCGCAGGTCGGCAAGTCGTTCCGCAACGAGATCACGGTGAAGCAGTTCATCTTCCGCACGCGCGAGTTCGAGCAGATGGAGATGGAGTACTTCTGCCACCGCGCCACCTCGCTGGAGACGCACACGTACTGGAAGAAGGAGCGGCTGCGCTGGTACTACAGCCTCGGCATTCGGCCGCAGCACCTCCGGCTGCGTGACCATCGGCCCGAGGAGCTCTCGCACTACTCCAGCGCGACCTCGGACATCGAGGTGCACTACCCATGGGGCTGGGGCGAGGTGGAGGGCATCGCGCACCGCGGTGACTTCGACCTGACGCAGCACGCCAATGCGTCCGGCAAGAAGCTGACGTACCTCGACCCCGACACGAACGAGCACATCGTCCCGCACGTCGTGGAGCCGGCGGCTGGGGTCGACCGCATCATGCTGACGCTGATGCTCGAGGCCTACGACGAGCAGCAGCTCGAGGGAGGCGACTCACGCGTCGTGCTGCACTTCGCGCCGGGCATCGCGCCCGTGACGGTCGCGATCCTGCCGCTGTCGAAGAAGGACACCCTGGAGCCGACCGCCCGCCGCGTCTACGACATGCTGCGGCCGCTCTTCCGCACGCAGTACGACGACACGCAGTCGATCGGCCGGCGCTACCGCCGCCAGGACGAGATTGGCACGCCGCTCTGCGTGACGGTCGACTTCGATTCGCTGAACGACGACGCGGTCACGATCCGTGAGCGCGACTCGATGGCGCAGGTGCGCGTCCCCATCGCCGGGCTCATCCCCGCGTTGCAGGAGCGCCTGCTGGCGATGGAGCCGCACGTCCCGTCCATCGACGAGATCCAGGTCTAGCGAGCAGCGTCGCTCCCCGTCGCAGGTTCGAGGGCTGCGACCGCGATCGCTGCGCCCACCCCCGGCCCCCTCCCGAAGAGGGGGGAGCCGGAAATGAGATGGGATGTGGGGTGGCTCCGCCCCTCACACCCCCGGCGGACGCTTCCGGGCTGCTGTCGCAGACCCCGACGACCACTGCGACACCTCCCGCACAGCCGATGCGCGGACGCCCCTCGCCCGTTTACGGGAGAGGGGGTGAGGGCGCCGGACAGCCCTGACGGCACTGGAGCGCCGAGGCGCTGTACTCGCACGCGTCAGATGCCCCCGCATCGTCAGGCGACTCTTCGCGCAGACGGCGTGCGGACGCCCCTCGCCCGTTTACGGGAGAGGGGGGCGGGCGCCGGACAGTCCTCGCTGCGCCAGCGCGCCGACGCTAAGCGTCCCCCTCGACCCTTCGCAGGCAAACAGAAGGGCCGCCCGATGGGCGGCCCTTCGTTCATGCTCGCGAGTGGCGAGGACTACGCCCCGGGGACCTTGGCGCGCGAAGCGTCCTTGTCCGAGTACCAGAGCGCGTTGATCTCGCGGAAGGCCTCCTGGTCGTCCGGGAGGTCGTCCTCGGCGAAGATCGCCGAGACCGGGCAGGCCGGCTCGCAGGCGCCGCAGTCGATGCACTCATCCGGGTCGATGTAGAGCATGCGGTCCTTGCCCTCTTCGAAGTGGATGCAGTCCACCGGGCAGACGTCGACGCACGACTGGTCCGTGGTGTCGATGCACGGCGTCGTGATGATGTAGGTCATCCACTGAGTCCCTTCAGGGTCGCGTTCTCGGGGTCATCCCACCTGTGCCCGAATATAGGCGCGCGGTGCGTCTTGGGACAAGCCGCCCTGTCCTCGATGATTCTCGACCGGCCCGAGGCCGCTCCGCAGGGCCCCGGAGGCGACCCGCCGCAGCCCCCGCGCCAGCCCTTCTTGCCGCTCAAGACCCGCGCGTCAGCGCTTGCTCCGCTTGAAGACGTCCCACCAGCGGCGACGGTCCGCCTGCTTTGCCTCCTGCGCCGCCGCGCGGGCGGCCTCCACCTGCGCCTGGGCGTCGCGCACCGCGTAGTCGAGGGCATTCCGCAGCTTCACGGGGTGCTGGACCAGGTCCATCGCCTCGCCCGGGTTGTCCACCGTGTCCGGGTAGAGCCAGTGCAACGTCTCCGCGAACCGAGCGACCGAGGAGTTGCCCGACAGGGCGTACTGCTTCAGTTCGTTCGTGATGCCGAGGAGCGCCTCCGCGATGCGCATGAGCTGGTACGGCGACACGTCCACCTCGACAACGGCGTGCCCGAGCTCCGGGAGGATCGTGTCGTGGATCGCCTGGAGCCCCAGGTCGTGCTTCTGCAGCGTCTCCGGGTCCGTCTCCGACCCCGGCCGCCCGAGGTGGTAGACGGTCGCGAGGTAGACGATGCGGGCGTCCTCGTCACGGAGCTGGAGGAGTGTCATGCAGCCAGTCTAGTCTCGGCGCTGCCCTCCGGCCCCTTCTCCTGCGAAGCGGGAGAAGGCCGGGGGACGAGGGTTCGCGTGTCGCCCCGTCCCGGTACCCGCACTACCATCGCGGGCGTAATGGCAGGAGCCGCCCATGTTGTTCAGCATCAAGCCACGCCTCCACTGGTCCTTCGACGAGGTGGTCGACCTCAGCCGGCACGCCGAGGCGACCGGCTGGGACGGCATCTGGATCGCCGACCACCTGATGAACAACACCCCCTCCGGCGAAGGCCTCATCGGCGAGTGCTGGACGGTCACGGCTGCGCTGGCCGCCCTCGTGCCGCGCGTGCGACTGGGGACGATCGTCGTCGGCAACACGCTGCGGCACCCCGTCATCCACGCCAAGATGGCGGCCCAGGTCGACGTGATTTCGGGCGGCCGCTTCACCCTCGGGCTCGGCGCCGGGTGGCAGGAGAACGAGCACCAGGCGTACGGCATCCCCCTCGGCTCGCTGCGTGAGCGCTCCGACCGGCTCGAGGAGGCGGCGGCGGTCATCACCAGCCTGTTCACGCAGGAGCGCACGACCTTCAACGGGCGCTACTACCAGATCGACAACGCCCCGTTCTCGCCGCCTCCGGTGCAGCAGCCGCTGCCGCTGCTGATCGGCGGCGTGGGCGAGAAGCGCACCCTCCGCACCATCGCGAAGTACGCGCAGGCATGGAATGCGCAGGTCCCGCCGGACGTGTTCGCCGAGAAGAGCCGCATCCTCGACGAGCACTGCGCGGCCGTTGGCCGCGACCCGTCGACGATCCACCGCACCGTGCAGACGCTGATCGCCTTCACCGACCAGCCGGCGCAGGTGGAGCGCGCCGGGGCTCGAGGCGCGGTGATCGTCGGCACCTCACGCGACATGCGCGAGGCGATCGAGCGTTACGCCGCGGCCGGCGCGCAGGAGATCGTGATCCCGGACTTTAACCTCGCCACGCTCGAAGAGAAGAAGCAGACCTACGACCGCCTGATGGACGAGGTGGTGTCCTACTTCCGCTAGGGGTGGCGGAACCCTCACTCCAGCCTCTCCCATGAATGGGAGAGGAGCCCGCATGCGATCAGACCTCGGCATTCGTTCCTCTCCCACTTGTGGGAGA
>CAIXBH010000309.1 GCA_903917615.1 uncultured Chloroflexota bacterium
AGGCACCGAGTTCCTCGACCCGATCGTGCCGCAGTACCTCGCGGGCCTCATCTCGTGGGCCGCGATCGGTGCGCGCACGACCGAGAGCCAGACGCACCGCGAGATGGCGAGCGGGCTGAGCATGCCGGTCGGCTTCAAGAACGGCACGACGGGCGACATCGACATCGCGGTCGCCGCGATGATCGCCGCACGCTCGCCGCACGCGTTCCTGGGCATCGACGGCGGCGGCCGCACGTGCATCGTCCACACCACCGGCAACGCCGATGGCCACGTCATCCTTCGAGGTGGCACGAGCGCTCCGAACTACGACGACGCGAGCGTCCGCGAGGCGCAGGCCTTGCTCGCGAAGGCGGGCCTTGAGGAGCGCTTGCTCGTCGACTGCAGCCACGCGAACTCGCAGAAGAACCACAACAACCAGCAGATCGCGTTCCGCGACATCGTCGCCCAGCGCGCGGCGGGCAACACTGGCGTCGTCGGGCTGATGCTGGAGAGCCACCTGTTCCCCGGTAGTCAGCCGCTGGGCAAGGACCTCTCCGCCCTTCAGTACGGCGTGTCGATCACGGACGCCTGCATCGGTTGGGACGAGACCGAGACCCTGCTGACCGAGGCCGCCGAGCGCATCCCGGTCCCCGCTCGCTAGGTCGAGGCACCTCGAACACACACGAAGACGGCGCCCGTGAGGGCGCCGTCTTTGCGTCCGGACGGTTGCGCTGATCGCCTACGCGGCGCGTTCGGCGTTTGCGTGGATCGCCTCGGCGACGTAGTCGGCGAAGCCGGGCGCCTGTGCGTCGTAGTTCGCGCGGAAGCGTGGGTCTGCGACGTACATCTCCGCGAGGCCGACATGGGCCTCCGTGGTGCAGTCATAGAACCACTTACTGATGTGCAGGCGGTGCTCCTCGGCGATCGCTGTGACCTCCGCCGAGGACGCGGGGATGCCGGCCTGCATCTGCTCCAGCAGCGCGTCGTTGATCGTTTTCGCCTCGGCGGCCATCACCTTCCAGTCATCGAGGTCGTACGTGGCGACGCGACGCTTCGCGTCCTTCCAGGCTTCGGTGCTGCCCCAGCGCTCCTCCGCCTCCTGCGCGAACTCCTCGTTGCGGAAGCCCTTGAACATGTCGTCAACGATCACCTGCGGTCCTCCCTCATGCGTGCTGGCGGGGGTGCTGTCGAGCACCCGGTCGATGATCGAGATCAGTGACTGTGTGGACTCGAGGTTGCGAAACAGCACCTCACGTTGCCCGACGAGCGCGGCCCGCAGCTCCTCGTCCGGCGCGTCGAGCAGCGCTCGCACGTCATCGAGGCTGAAGTCGAGCTCACGGAACAGACGGATGCGCTGGAGGCGCAGCAGGTCGACGCGCGTGTAGCGGCGATAGCCCGCCGCCGTGCGCATCGAGGGGCGCAGCAGCGCGATCTCGTCGTAGTGGTGCAGCGCGCGGACGGTCACCCCGGCCAGCCGGGCCACCTCGCCGATGCCGTACGTATCGCTCTCGTTCGTCCGATGTGTCATCTCGATCTCCCGTCGAGATCGAACGTACGGCGTGACGCTACGTGAGGGTCAAGCAACTCGAACCGGCCGAGGCGGTCGCCCTAGCGGCGGCGACGTGCGATGTAGTGCGGGCTGGTGTTGTAGAAGGTCTCGGCCGACTCCATCACCGTCTCCGAGAGCGTCGGGTGGGGGTGGATCGAGCGCTGGAGGTCCTCGACGGTGGCGCCCATCTCGACG
>CAIXBH010000310.1 GCA_903917615.1 uncultured Chloroflexota bacterium
AGCACGCGCTGGACGCCCATGCGGCGCAGGCGCTGATAGAACTCCTCGCGCGCCTCGCGCTCATCGAGGGGGAGCGTCTGGGCGAGCCAGTTCGGCGTCGCGCCCTCCACCACCGCCACGCCATCCTCCGCGCGGTACGCCTCGAAGCGGGCACGCTGGGTCGGCTCCGGGTGCAACACTGTCAGCTCACGCGCCTCCAGCACCTTCTCCGCCGCCTGCACCTCGCGCAGCGACTGGAGCGCGCGCAGGGCCAGCTCGCGCGTGCCCTGCTGCGTCGCCGCCGAGAGCGCGAACCGCGGCAAGCCGAGGGCGTCGATCTGGGGCTGGAGCAGCTCCATCCGCGCGCCGGCGTCCGGGTCGTCCATCTTGTTCAGGCCGAGGATCTGCGGCTTCTCCGGCAGCCCATGGCCGAATGCCGCCAGCTCGCCGTTGATCAGCGCGAAGTCCTCCAGCGGGTCCTCGCGCGTCATGTCCAGCAGGTGCACCAGCACGCGCGTCCGCTCGATGTGGCGCAGGAACTCGTGGCCAAGACCCACGCCCTCGCTGGCGCCCTCGATCAGTCCGGGCATGTCCGCAGCCACGAACGAGTCGTAGCCCAGGTTCACCACGCCGAGATTCGGCTCCAGCGTGGTGAACGGGTAGGCGCCGATCTTCGGCGTCGCCTTGCTCCATGCGGTCAGCAGCGTCGACTTCCCCGCGTTCGGCAGCCCGATGATCCCGATGTCCGCGAGCAGCTTCAGTTCGAGGCGCACGGTCAGCTTCTGCCCGGCGGCGCCGCTCTGCGCCCACGAGGGCGCCTGACGCGTCGGCGTGGCGAAGCGACGGTTGCCCATCCCACCGCGGCCACCACGCGCGATCGTCGCCGTGTCGCCGGGATGCTGGAGGTCCGCTAGCGGCTCCTCGGACGTCGAGTCCAGCAGCCACACCGTCGTCCCCACCGGGACCGGCAGGATCAACGGAGGGGCCGAGGCGCCTCGACGCTGGTTGGGGCCGCCCTTGGCCCCCGCAGGGGCCTCTCGGCGGCGATTGTCCTCGTACCGGTCGAGCGAGGCGAGGCGCGAGTCCGCAATCAGCACGACGTTCCCGCCGCGCCCTCCATCGCCGCCGTCCGGGCCACCGCGAGGCGCGAAGCGGTCGCGGAGGAACGACACTGCGCCGTCTCCGCCGTGACCCCCGGCGACCTCGATCTCAACGCTATCGATCACGACGAACTCGCTCGCTGCTCCGGAAGGGCGGTGGGGATAAGTGGATAGGTGATCTCCACTGTGCGGGTGCGTCAGGGCATTCGGCAAGCGGAGTGATCGTAGTAGTCGTCATGGTGTGGATCGTGTGGAGAGCAGATGCCGCGCGGATTCAGCGAGGCAGTGGGTATCTCAGTCATGACTCGCGCGTTCGTCCACACTTTCGAGGATCGCCCCGTGTTCAGGGCAGAATCGCCGGTCCGTGCGTTTCAGGCGATTCGTCGAGTAAGCAACAACTCTGCAGTGATATCCCCGGATTTCCGATCCTTATCCACTGCTACGACCACTCATCCAGTGATGAGCCTACGCAGATGATCGAGGACGACGTGGTCTCGCCGCTCCGCAGGAGCGACGGGGATAACTGGTCAGGTTGTGGATAGATAGGCCAGACGAAGCGATCGTGACCGGCGCATCACCACGACATCACGGACGTATGCCGAGACGCCGGTGACGCCTCGATCGAGGCACTACGCGACGCGGCGGGAGGACTCGATCATCTCGCGCAGGCTGCCGATGTCGCGCTTCGTCTCGGGGTCGATCGCGAGCGAGCGCTCCATCTTGCGCCAGCCGTGATGCACGGTGGAGTGGTCGCGCCCGCCGAGGGCGTCCCCGATCTCGACGAGCG
>CAIXBH010000311.1 GCA_903917615.1 uncultured Chloroflexota bacterium
ACCAGTTGAAGGTGCCGGTCTCCTTCTACTACTGCGAGGTCGCCGGGACCGCCTCGACCGGCGACGGCGGCGGCTTCTGCGGTCGCATGCGCGACGGAAGCGTCGTCTATAGCGGCGCCGCCGCGTGCGACGTTGCGTACCTCGGCCAGCGCTTCCGCATCGATGGCGACCCACTGGCACGCATCTACCGCTGCGCGGACACCGGCAGCGCGGTCCACGGGCTGCATCGCGACATCTGGTTCAACAGCAGCGACGCCGGCTGGGCCTGGCAGCGCTCGATCGGCCAGGCCGCGACGATCGAGGTCCTGCCCTAGCTCGCCCGTTCGATTCGTGGGCGGCGCTCCCTCCACCACAGCGCAACCGCACGATCGCCCGAGTGCCGCCCGAAGCCGTAGCGGTTCCGCGCCGCAGTCGAATCGACACCGAGCTTTTACCGATTGTTCACACCGGACTCTTGTTCCTGCGCTCAACGGGCGGAATAATCGTTTTGTGACCACATGCACAAACGAGAGCGGCGGGGCGTCGTCTCTCGAACGCGCTGGGAAGCGGGATTTCAAGATGGACATCGTTCGCGAGAACTCCACTCGGACAGACGTTGGTCAGCGCATTCGCGCATGGCGTCTTCGCCGTGAACTGTCGCAGGCCGAGGTGGCTCGCCTGGCTGGCATCACGCAGGCATCGCTCTCGAACTACGAGAACGGCAAGCGTGACCTGCCGTTGACCACCCTGCTGGGTGTGACGCGTGCTCTGAACGTGTCGCTCGGCGATCTGCTCGACATGCCCGACGTGATCGTCGTGCGCGACTCCGTCCTCGGACGGGCCGTCGAGCAGCTCCAGGTGCGTGTGCCGGCCGGCGTCGGGACGTACGCGGCTTCGTACCTCGTCACGTGTCTCGTCCGCGCCACGCGCTCGGACGACGCTCGCGAGCGATGGTGCCCACGCCCGTGGTGTGTCGATGTGACGGAGAGGCCCCGCAATGCGGGGCCTCTCGCTCTCTCCGCCTCATCCCGACACACGAAGGCGAGTCGCTCGCACTGACCGTGCACCGCGCATCGTCATTGCCTCGAGCGGCAGAGGCGTGACACGGAGGCGGCTCGGGTCTGCGTATACTGAACCCCTGCCCGGTCGGCGAACGGGGGAACTCAGTTGGTGAACGAACGACCGAACACGCTCGGCGCACTGAAGGCCGCGAACATCGCGGTGCTCCCGGTGCGACAAGAGCTTCGCAACAACCTCATCGCGAAGATCCGATCCGGAGAAGAGCTCTTCCCCGGCGTCGTGGGCTACGAAGACACCGTCATCCCGCAACTCCAGAACGCGATCCTCTCCGGGCAGGACATCATCCTGCTGGGCGAACGAGGTCAGGCGAAGTCGCGCATCATCCGCGCGCTCACCTCGTTGCTCGACGAGTGGACGCCGGTGCTCGCGGGCTGCGAGATCCCCGAGAACCCGTACGAGCCGATCACGCCGCTGGGTCACCAGATCGTGGACGAGCAGGGCGACAACGCACCGATCGAGTGGGTGCACCGCAGCGAACGCTACGGCGAGAAGCTCGCGACCCCCGACATCACGATCGCGGACCTGATCGGCGAGGTCGACCCGATCAAGGTCGCCGAGGGCCGCTACCTCTCCGACGCCTTCACGATCCACTACGGCCTGATCCCGCACACCAACCGTGGCATCTTCGGACTGAACGAGCTGCCCGACCTCTCGGAGCGCATCCAGGTCGGTCTGCTCAACGTCATGGAAGAGCGCGACGTGCAGATCCGCGGCCACAAGGTGCGCCTGCCGCTGGACGTCCTCGTCGTCGCGACCGCGAACCCGGAAGACTACACGAACCGCGGCCGCATCATCACGCCGCTGAAGGACCGCTACGGCGCGCAGATCCGCACGCACTACCCGCAGACCATCGAGGGCGAAGTCGCGATCATGGAGGCCGAGGCGGCCCACCTGATGGTCGACTCGGACATCGAGGTCGTAGTCCCGGAGTACATGAAGCAGATCGTCGCCGAGATCACGCGCCTCGCGCGTCGCTCGCCCGACGTGAACCAGCGCTCGGGTGTATCGGTACGTGCCTCGATCGCCGACTACGAGGCGATGATCGCGAACGCGACGCGTCGCGCGATCCGCCTCGGCGACAAGGTCGCGGTGCCGCGCATCTCCGACCTCGGCTTCATCATGCCGTCGTTGCAGGGCAAGGTGGAGCTGGAGACCGTCGAGGACGGCAAGGACGAGCA
>CAIXBH010000312.1 GCA_903917615.1 uncultured Chloroflexota bacterium
CCCGTGCCCCCGCCGGACTCGGTGTGCTTGCGTAGGCGTTGGTGCGAGTGATTCCTCGCGCCGGTCCGGAGCGAGCCGGGAATCACTCGCACCAATGCGCGCATGCTCGCGGACAGCTCCCCCAGGGGTTTGGGGACGCGGAGCGTCCCCATTTCTTTTCTGAATTCTGACTCCCCCTCCCTCGTGGGGAGGGGGACGGGGGGGGCGCGTCAGCCCAGCGCTACTTCGCGAGCCCCTTCGAGGCAATGACCTCGTCGAGGAGCGCGTGCGCGTGCGTCAGCACGCTGTCGTACGGGTAGTGGCCGACGACCTCGTCGCCGCGCTTGAGGTTCACGCCCAGCGGGCCGCACCACAGGCCGATGTCGGCGTCGTCCGTCTCGCCGGGTCCGTTCACGCGGCAGCCCATGATCGCGATGGTGACCGCGTAGTCCTTCGCGTACTGCGCCATCTGCTTCACGTCCTGCGCAAGCTCGACGAACGCGTTGTTCTCCACGCGCGAGCACGAGGGGCACGAGATGATGTTGAGCCCCTCGCCGAAGTGCGCCGGCACCGAGCGGAAGCGCCCCGCCTCGACGTCCGCGATGATCTCGCGACCGGCGGCGATCTCCTGACCCTTATCGTCGAACGGCACCGTCAACGACACGCGGATCGTGTCGCCAATGCCCTCGGACAGCAGCTGCTCGAAGGCGATGCGCGTCTTGATGATGCCGTCAGGCGGCATGCCCGCCTCGGTCACGCCGAGGTGCAGCGGGACATCGGGGCGCACGGCGACGAAGCGGCGGTTGCCCTCGACGACCTTGCGCCAGTCCGAGTCCTTCAGCGACACCACGTAGCGGTGGAACCCGAGGTCGTCGAGCATCTGCGCGTGCTCCAGCGCGCTCTCCACCATCGCGCCCACGTCGTCTGCACCGAACTTCGCGGTCTTCTCCGGGTCGACGGAGCCGCAGTTCACACCCACCCGCAGCGCGATGTCGTTCCGCTCGGCAATCTCCGCGATGAACGCGACCTTTTCGCGCACGGACTTCTGCTTCTCGTGGTGATGCAGGTGACCGGGGTTGTAGCGCACCTTGTCGACGAACGGCGCGACGTTCTCGATGAGCCGGTACGACTCCTGCAGGTCGACCGACAGCGCGGCGCGCGTGTGATCGCTCGTGCGGGCGCGCACCTCTCGGAGGGCCTCGACGTCTTTGGTGGAGTCGACGGCGACGCGAATGATGTCCGCGCCAGCGGCGGCGATGAGCTCGACCTGCCGCACGGTCGCCTCGATGTCCTGCGTGCGGGTGGCGGCCATCGACTGCACGGCGATGGGAGCGCCCCCGCCAATCTGGACGTTGCCAACGCGGACGGCGCGGGTGGGCTTGCGGCGTGCGAGTGCCATCGACGTGACCTATCGCTTCGAGGTTCCTGCGGTGCCCTCAGGGTATCGCACCCGCAGAGGCGCGCCACCGCGAGGCGTTAACGCTCGGCGGGGAGGACGCGCGGCTGCCAGGCCCCGGACGAGCGGTGGTTCGTTAGTACTCGTTCTTGATGACGAAGTAGGACCCTCGGATCGTTCCTGCCAGCGCCGACTTCTGTCGGGCGAACTTGAATCGCGAGGCGAGTTCCTCGGGAATCTCCATCCCGTCGGAGAGCTTGAAGCCGACCGCCCGTTTCCCGGCGTCGTCGAGCGCGTACATCACGTTGATCGACAGGCCGCTCTCGTAGAAGACGTAGGCCATCCGGATGTTCTCGACCTCAAAACTGGTCGCTTCCAGCGGGCGAGAGGAAATGACGATCTCACGCTCGTCTTTCAGGATGCGGTGCACCCAGTCGATCGTCTTCTTCGCCTTGCTGGCAGGTTCCACCGTGAAGACGTGGTCGTACTTGTTCTTGAAATAGCGGGCCTCGTTCGCCCGCAGACCGGCGAGCGCCGTGACGACCGGCGACGACTCCAGCCCGACGGTCGAGACGGTCTTGAAATCCACGGCGTAGGACATTGGGGACTCCTGAATGCGGTTTCGCTCGGCAGTGGCAGTTGGGCCAGTTTGCGGAGCCTCGGCCTGCGCCCGCGCGTCCTCGCTACTTCGCCTGCACCCATTGTGGCAGGAGGATCGCCGGGCCGCCGTTCGGGTCCGCAATCTCCTCCCACGTGGCGTTGACGCGGATGCCGATCTTCACATCGTCCGGCTCGGTGTCGACGAGGTTGCCGACGAGCCGCACGTGCGGGTGGTCGTCCAGCTGCACCAGCACGATGTTGTACGGGATGCGCGTGTTCAGCAGCTCGTTGGGCGGGTGGTGCGGCAGCACGTAGCTGTAGACCTCGCCGGTACCCTTCGACTCCACGTAGTCGAGGTTGTCGCTCTGGCAGGAGCGACAGATGTCCTCGGGCGGGTGCTGCACGGTGTCGCACGCGACGCAGTGCTGGAGCATCAGCTTGCCGGTCGTGAAGAACGGCCTGTTGAGGTCGTTCACCTCGGGGAGCGTCCAGCCATCGGGCATGTAGCGCGCCATGGTCGTCTCCTTACCGTTCGTTCGAGTACAGCGCGGCGCTGCCAACGGGCGCGCCTGGCCCGCCGACCGCGAGGCTCAGCTCGACGTTGTCCACCTGGCAGGTCGACTGTCCGCGCACCTGGCGCACCGCCTCGAGCTGGTTCTCGAAGCCGTGGATGTACGCCTCGGCGAGGTTCGCGCCACTGCTGTTCATCGGCAGCTTGCCGTTCGGCCACATGATGTTCCCGTTGCCGAGGAATTCCTCGATGCCGTCGGGGGGCGCGAAGCCCATGTCGCTGATGCACATCACCGTCGAGCCCGTGAAGTTCTCGTAGAACTGGGCGACGTCGACGTCCTGCGGGCTGACGCCCGCGTTGCCCCAGAGCTGGTCCGCCACGTGCTTGCGACGGTTGTACGGGAAGTAGGGCTCGTTGTAGGTCGTCTGGAGTCCGGCGCGCACGCTCGCGCCGATCGCGGCGGACTTCACGTATACCGGCTTCTGCTTCAGGTCAGCCGCGCGCTCCGGGCTCGTCATGATCAGCGCGGCAGCGCCGTCGTTTTCCTGCGTGCAGTCGAAGAGCCGGTACGGATACACGATCCAGCGCGAGTTGTAGTAGTCGTCGCGCGTCAGCGGCTGGCCGTAACGGATCGCGCGAGGGTTGCGCTGCGCGTGCGCGTAGGACGCCATCGAGATGCTGCATGTCGCCTCGGCGGTGACGCCGAACTCGTGCATGAAGCGGGTCCACGGCATGGCGTTGTTCATTGCGGGGGATGCCTCGCCGTAGGGCACCTTGAACGCGGCATCGCCAGATGCGTACTGGCGCAGCGCCGGTCGGCCGAAGCGCCCGAACTGCCCCTGTGCGAGGCCGCGGAAGCAGACGACGTACTTCGCGTAGCCAGCGGTGATCGCCGCGTCGGCGATCTGGATCGGCATCGCGGAGATGTTGCCGCCCCCCGGCCATGACATCGCGGTGAAGGAGATCTCACCCGTGCCGAGGGCGGTTTGCAGGCGGAGCGAGTCGTTGCGGTCACCTGCGTAGGTGACGAAGCCGTCGATCTCGCTCAGCGGGATGCCGGCGTCCTCGGCGGCGTGCTTGATCGCCGTGCAGGTGAGCGCGAACTCCGACTCGGGCGAACGCCCGGCCCGGTAGTACGTCGATTCGCCGACGCCGACGACGACACTCGATCCGTTCATGTGCGTATCCCTCCGCTGCGTCGCGGCTTCTCGCTCCGGTCGAGGAGGAGTCCGTGCGCCGAGGGCATTGTACGCACGTGAGCAGCCGGACCTATGGCAGCGGCGTTCCGTGCAGGAGCCGCCCGATGTCTGCGAAGGTGATCACCACCGCGAGCAGCATGAACGCGACGAACCCGACGAGGTGCACCAGCGCCTCCCGCTCCGGCGCCACGCGCCGTCCGCCGCGCACGACCTCGATGACGAGGAACAGGACACGGCCGCCGTCCAGCATCGGCAGCGGCAGCAGGTTCATGATCCCGAGGTTGATCGACAGCAGTGCGGAGAGTTCGAGGAGCGGTGCGATCGCGCCCGCCGCAGTCTCTGAGGAGCGCGCGACCTCGCCCGTCGTCTGGGCGATCCCGACGGGGCCCGCCAGTTGCGGCCCGCCCGCGCCCTTGAACCAGCCGATGACCTCGTTGCGCGCGAGGATCAGCGTGTCCCACGTGGTGCGGAAGGCGTCCGGCACGGCCTGGAGCGGCGACTCGGACACGCGAGTGGTGAACGGCGCGCCGTCGGGCCGCGTCGCCGCCGGGGCGATGCTGATGCCCGTCGGGCCCTGGTCCTTGCCCGGCGCCCACCGCGCGTACACCGGGATCGTCAGGTCCTTGCCGTCGCGGCGGACGACGATCGGCACCGTCTGCCCCTGGTTGAGGCGCACATAGCGGCTCGCCTCGACGAGGTTCGAGGCGTTGCGCCCGCCGACCGAGATGATGACGTCCTTCGCCTGCAGCCCGGCGGCGGCGGCGGGGCTTCCCGGCAGCACGCCGGTGATCATCGCGCGGCCCTCCGGCACTTCGTGCGGGACCATCAGCGCGATGCTGAACAGCAGCACGGGCAGGACGAGGTTGGTCAGCGCGCCAGACACCAGGACGATGAAGCGCTGCCACGCGGGCTTGGACTGGAACGCCCGCGGTCCGGTGTCCGCGTCTTCGCCCTCGAGACGCACGAAGCCGCCGATCGGCAGCCAGTTGATCGTGTAGAGCGTCTCGCCGAATCGTTTCCCCCAGACGCGTGGTGGGAAGCCGAAGCCGAACTCGTGCACCTCGATGCCGAAGCCCTTCGCAGTGAGGAAGTGCGCCAACTCGTGCGCCATCACCAGCCCGAGCAGGATGAGGAGGAACAGCAGCGTCGAAGTCAGAGCGTTGCGCGCGAAGATGAACCCGAGCACCAGCACCACCGCGATCAGCCCGAGGGAGATCGCGATCTGGATCGGCCCGGGGTTGCTCTCCTCGTCGATGCCGCCACCGCTGACGGGCGTCCCAGCGACCCCGGCGCCGTCGCGCCATTGCTCCTTCATGCCAGCACTCCTGCTCCTACTGCCTCGTCGACGAAGCGGCGGCCCCACGCCTCGGCATCGAGGAGCGTCTCGAGATCTGCGGCGGGCGACGGCTGGTGCGCCTCGAGGGCGCGCGCAAGCAATCGCGCGATATCAGTGAAGCGGCAGCGCCCCGCGAGGAAGTGCTCGACCGCAGCATCGTCCGCCCCGGACACGGCCGCGGCGCTGGTGTCGTCGCGACGACCCGCCTCGAGCGCGACGCCGAGCGCGGGGTAGCGCGCGAGGTCGATCGCCTCGAAGTGCAGCGTGCCACGTGCCGCGAGGTCGAGGGCAGGCGCCGGACGCGCGGGCGCGCGGTCGGGGTAGGTGAGTGCCACCTGGATCGGCAGCCGCATGTCGGGCTCGCCGAGCTGCGCCTTCACCGAACCGTCGCGGAACTGCACGAGCGAATGCACGACGCTCTCGCGGTGCAGCAGCACGTCGATCCGGTCGAGCGGGATGTCGAAGAGCCAGCGTGCCTCGATCGTCTCGAGGCCTTTGTTGAACAGCGTCGCGCTGTCGATCGTGACCTTCGGTCCCATGCGCCACGTCGGGTGCTGGAGCGCCTGCGCGGGCGTCACGCTGGCAAGGGTGTCCGGGTCGGCGTCGCGGAACGCGCCGCCCGAGGCGGTCAGAATGAGGCGGTCGATGCCCGCGACGGGCTCGCCCCAGAGGCACTGCCAGATCGCGGAGTGTTCGGAGTCCACCGGCCGCAGTTCGGCGCCGAGGGCGCGTCCCGCCGCGAGGGCAGCGCGTACGGCCGGGCCGCCGACGACGAGCGCTTCCTTGTTCGCGATGGCGACGGCCTTGCCGGCGCGCAGGGCGGCGAGCGCAGGCGCCAGACCGGCGAGCCCGCTCGTGGCGACGAGGACGACGTCCACGTCATCGCGGACGGCCATCTCCTCGAGCGATTGCCAGGCGACCTCGGGCTGCTCGGTGCGGAGTTGCGAGCGGAGGAGGGTGGCCTCGTGGCCGTCGCGCGCGGTGGCCGCCAGCGGGCGAAACTCGCGGACCTGGTCGCGCAGGCGGCCGGCGTTGCCACCGGCGGCAAGGGCGACGACGCGCAGGTGGTCGGGGAGTCCGCGGACAACGTCCAGCGCCTGCTCGCCGATGGAGCCGGTCGAG
>CAIXBH010000313.1 GCA_903917615.1 uncultured Chloroflexota bacterium
CCCCACGTCGGCTTGAGGCCGGTGACGCCGCAGAACGCGGCCGGGATGCGGATCGAGCCGCCCGTGTCGGTGCCCAGCGCGCTGGGCACCTGTCCCGCCGCGACCGAGGCGCCCGAACCGCCGGACGATCCGCCCGGAACGCGCGACAGGTCCCAGGGGTTGTGCGTCGCGCCCGTGTGCACGTTGTTCGTCGTCCCGCCGAGCGCGAGCTCGTGCGTGTTCGTCTTGCCGACGATCACCGCCCCCGCGGCGCGCAGTCGCGCGACCGCCGTGGCGTCCTCGGCCGGCACGCGGTCCGCGAAGATCGACGTGCCCGCCGCCGTGATGACGCCCGCCGTGTCGAAGAGGTCCTTCACGCCGATCGGGATGCCGTCGAGCGGGCCCCGACGCTGCTTCGTGCGCGCGCGCTCGTCCGCGGCGGCCGCCTCGGCGCGCGCGGAGTCGCGCATCAGCCGGACGTATGCGTGCACCGCCCCGTCCGTCGCGTCGATGCGCGCGAGCGCGGCGTCGAGGAGTGCGCTCGGCGTCAGCGTGCCGGCGTCGATGCGCGCACTCGCCTCGGCGATCGTGAGGTAGTCGATGTCGTCGGGCATATGTCCTCGCTTCGTGCCGATGATAGCCGGGTGCTCGGATGATGGGGCTGTGGGCCGACGCCGCAAGCGACGCCGCATTGACCCCGCTGCGCGCGACTCCCTACGCTCGGCGGGCTGCTTCGTTGCGAGGATGACTGCATGATCGACTTTGGGCTGGTGGACGCGCTCGATAGCGAAGCGATCGGCGCGCCGGGGCAGCGCACGTTCCGGCTGCGCGCCCGCAGCGGCGATGCCTACGCCGCCCTGTGGATGGAGAAGGAGGCGCTGGCGACACTTGGTCGCTCGCTCTCGCAACTCCTCGCCGACCGCTCGAAGCAGCGCGGGCGCCCCGCGCCCCCGACGGACGTCGTCGGGAACTTCCCCCAGCGCCCGCAGGTGGAGATGCAGGTCGTGCGGCTGGGCCTCGACTACGACGCCGACCGCGAGTGCGCGATCCTCGTGGCCGACGACGCGCCGACGATGGAGCGCGGCGACACGCCCGCGTTCCGCATGGAGATGACCCGGGCAGCGGTGCTGGGCGTCGTCCGCCAGATCGAGGGCGTCGTCGCGGCCGGGCGTCCGCTGTGCCCGCTCTGCCACGAGGCGCTGGAGTACCCGGGCCAGTCGCACTTCTGCCCCGGCCACAACGGCTTCTCGCCCGAACTCGAACTCCCGCCCATCGACGGGGACGATGACGAGGACGACGAGTGATCCCACCCCCTCCCCCTTGAGGGGGGAGGGTTGGGGTGGGGGTGTCCCCCTGTCCCCTCCGCCGTTTCGCATCCCCTCCTCGTACCTCGCCCCCCTGCTACGATCCCCGCTCGTAGAGGAGGCACCATGATCAACGACAACACCCGGGCGCACAGCAGCGTGCTGGTGGACGGCCCGGATCGCGCCCCGGCGCGCTCGTACCTGTACTCGATCGGGTTCACGCCCGAGGACCTCGCGAAGCCGCTGGTCATGGTTGCCCACGAGTGGATCGGCACCATGCCGTGCAACTTCGGCCAGCGCGACCTCGCGCAGCGCGTGATGGAGGGCATCCGCGCCGCGGGGGGCACGCCGATGGAGGTCAACACGATCGCCATCAGCGACGGCATCACCATGGGCACCCAGGGCATGAAAGGCTCGCTCATCTCGCGCGAGGTGATCGCCGACTCCATCGAGCTCGTCGGCATGGCGCACGCCTTCGACGCGGCGGTGGTCCTCGCCGGCTGCGACAAGACGATCCCCGCCGCGGCCATGGCGCTCGCACGGCTCAACCTCCCGGGCCTCGTCCTCTACTCCGGCTCGATCGACCCGGGCACCTGGGAGGGGCACGACGTCACCATCCAGGACGTCTTCGAGGGCGTCGGCCAGCACTCCTCCGGCCGCATGACGCTGGAGCGCCTGCACAGCCTCGAGGCGGCTGCCTGCCCCGGCGCTGGCGCCTGCGGCGCGCAGTACACCGCCAACACGATGGCCACGGTCATGGAGTTCATCGGCCTCTCGCCGATGGGGAGCGCCACCGTCGGCGCGACCGACCCGCGCAAGGCCGAGGTGGGCCGCATGGCCGGCGAGACCGTGATGGGGATGCTCCGCCGCGGCAAGAGCGCGCGTGACCTCATCACCAAGGAGTCGCTGGAGAACGGCATCCGCTGCGCCGCGGCGACCGGTGGCTCGACGAACGTCGTCCTGCACCTCCTCGCGCTCGCGGCCGAGGCCGACGTCGAGCTCAACATCGACGACTTCGACCGCATCTCCGAGGACACGCCGCTCATCGGCGACCTGCGCCCGGGCGGGCGCTACGTCGCCCTCGACTGGGACCGCGCGGGTGGCACCCCCGTCCTCGCGAAGCGCCTGCTCGAGGCCGAGCTCCTGAACGACGTCGAGACCGTCACCGGCAACATGCTCTCCGAGGAGGCACGCGACGGCCGCGAGACCCCCGGCCAGCAGGTGATCCTCCCGATCGACCAGGCGCTCAAGCCCACGGGTGGCCTCGTGATCCTCAAGGGATCGCTCGCGCCCGAGGGGTGCGTCATCAAGGTCGCCGGCGAGGAGCGCACGTTCCACAGCGGCCCGGCGCGTGTCTTCGAGTGCGAGGAGGACGCGATGCAGGCCGCCCTGCACGGTCACATCCACGCGAACGACGTGGTCGTGATCCGCAATGAGGGCCCCGTCGGCGGCCCCGGCATGCGCGAGATGCTCGGCGTGACCGCGGCGCTGGTCGGCATGGGTCTGGGCGACCAGGTCGCGCTGATGACCGACGGCCGCTTCTCGGGCGCCACGCACGGCCTGATGGCGGGCCACGTCGCCCCCGAGGCCGCAGTCGGCGGCCCGATCGGCGCGGTGCAGGAGGGTGACACGATCATCTTCGACCTGCCGAACCGCCGCCTCGACCTCGACGTCCCGGCCGCGGAGATCGCCCGCCGACTCGCGGCGCGCATCCCGCGCGAGCCGAACTTCACGCGCGGCGTCTTCGCGAAGTACGCGAAGCTCGTCACCGGTGCGGAGCGTGGTGCAGTCACCCACTAGCTTGTGTGGCTGCGCCGCGGGCGGCCCACCCCCCGGCCCCCTCCCGGCGCGGGAGGGGGAGTCAAACCAAGATCCGAGGGGCTGCGCCCCTCGGGCTCCTGGCGGAGGCACGTGCTGTGGGCGCGTGCCGGAAGCACACCCGTCTTTCGGGGCGGAGTGTTTGGGCCCCGTACTCGGCATCGCGACCCCACGACCCTCACCCCCCGCCCTCTCCCGCTCCGCAGGCGAGGGGGCCGGAGATGTCGCCTCGTCACGTCGTCACTTGCGTCGCGCGTGCGCCCTCACCCCAACCCTCTCCCACCTAGTGGGAGAGGGGGCCAGAGGCGTCGTTTCGAGACGCCGTCACTCGCGTTGCGCCAGCGCCCTCACCCCAACCCTCTCCCACATAGTGGGAGAGGGGGCCGGAACGGGTGCTGTCGGGCTCGGCTCTTGTTCCCGCGAGGCGCGGAGCGCTCTCGCTCGCTCCCCCTTCCCGCGAGGGAAGGGGGCCGGGGGGATGGGCGAAATTTCCCTTACCACCTCTTCCTCCCCCTCCCTCGTGGGGAGGGGGCCGGGGGGTGGGCGCAGCACTCCCTCGCGCGCTACCTCAACCTGTCGAGGCGGAGCGCGGTGACGATCCTCATCGCTGGCGCGAGCGGGTTCGTCGGGCGCGCGCTGCTGCCCGCGCTCCGCGTGCCGCCAGCCGGCGCGCCCTCAGCACCAGCGCGCTCCGTGCGCGCACTCGTGCGGCGCGAGTTCGACGCCGTCCGGCTACGCGAACTGGGGTTCGAGGCGGTGACCGGCGACCTCTCCGACGGGCGCGGCCTCGACGCCGCGATGCGTGGCGTGCAGACGCTCGTCTACCTCGTGCACACGCTCGACCGGTCCGGCGACGTCGTCGCGAACGACCTCGCCGCCGTGCAGAACGCGATGATCGCCGCGCGCGCCGCCGGCGTGCAGCGTGTGATCTTCCTCGGCCACGTCGGTGCGTCGGAGGAGTCCGCGTCGCAGCACCTCGTCGCGCGCTGGGCGACGGAGCTCGCCGTGCGGCAGTCGAGGCTTTCGTGGACGGTCCTGCGCGCGCCGATCATCCTCGGCCGCGGCGGCATCCTCTTCGAGCTGATGCGCCGCACCGTCGACCGCTCGCCCGTGGTGCCGCTGTTCCGCTGGCGTCGCACGGAAGTCGAGCCGGTCGCGCTCAGCGACGTGGTCGAGGCGCTGCGCATGGCGATCGACGACCCGTCGATGACCGAGCGCTCGTTCGACATCACCGGCGCCGACCGCATGACCTTCGGGGCGACGGTCCGAGGCTGGGCGCACGCCGCGCATCGGCCGCGCGTGTTTGTCCCATTGCCCGGCTGGGGTGAGGGCCTCGAGGAGCAGTGGGCCTGGACGCTCGCGCGCCTGCCGAGGCGCGAGACGCGATTGCTGCTGGAGACGCTGCGCGACCGCCAGGTCTGCCCCGACCCCTCGCGCCGCTTCCCCCTCGGTCGCCGCCCCCTCACCTTCGACGCCGCGGTCGCCGAGATCCTGCGGCCGTAGGCAACGAGGCGGCGCATCGGGCATCGGACTGAGGCTGGCAGCGCCTTCACCCCGATCCTCCCGTAAACGGGCGAGCGGGCTAGATCCGGATCCGGACGACCGTGGAATCACTCGCACCGGACAGCGGCGCTCGCGGACAGTTCCGCCGGGAGCGCGAGGGGCGCAGCCCCCTCGCATCGCCGGCTCGTCTGGCTGAGCGATGCAGCGCCGTCACCCCAATCCTCTCCCGCAAGCGGGCGAAGGGGCCAGATCTGGATCCGACGACCGCGGAATCACTCGCACCGGACGGCGGCGCTCGCGGACAGTTCCGCCGGGAGCGCGAGGGGCGCAGCCCCCTCGCATCAATTTCTGATTTCTTCTCTCTCCCCCTTCCCGCGCCGGGAAGGGGGCCGGGGGGATGGGCCGCCCC
>CAIXBH010000314.1 GCA_903917615.1 uncultured Chloroflexota bacterium
CCCGCCCCCCGCAGCCCCCTCGGAACCCCGGAGCACCCGCTCCGCTGCCCCTCCCCCCGGCGAGATGGCGTCCGACGACGCCGAGCGCGAACCCCGGCGACGCGGCAGCCGCGGCGGCCGAGGTCGCGGCGGATCGGGCTCCGCCGCCGCGGCGACCACCGAGACGCTCGCTCCCTCCTCTCAGCGCACCAGCACCGGAGTGCGTCTCTCCAACAGCGGCGCACCCGCGACCGCCAGTGCTGATACAGCGCCCCGCTCCTACGCCTGGGGCAGCCGCGGCAACGACGACCAGACCCGCCAGCGTCGCGAGCAGGCCTCGCGCCAGCGCCGCCCCGCCACCCGTTCCTTCCGCCCCCTTCGCGAGAACCTGGACGCCCCCCTGCCGGAGGACATCGCGTTCCGCGCCCCGGCCGAGGGTGGCGACCCCTCGATCCTCCCGGCCCGACGACGACGCCCGACCGGCCTGCACGACACCGCTCGCGTGCTCGTGGGTGGCGCGCGCAGCCTCGCCGGCTGGGCCCGCCCCTTCGGGACGACGCTCGACCCCGTCCCGGTGGTCGAGGAGATCGCACCGGTCGAGCCGGAGCCCCCGCGCGCCGCGCTGCTGGAAGCGATCGTCCCGGGCGACGGCCTCACCGGCACGGCGACCGCAGACAGCCTGATCGAGACCGACGAGGACGGCGAGAACCGTGCCGAGATCGACCTCGACGACGCCGCTGGCGACCTCGCCACCGCGCCACGCCGCCGCCGTGGGCGTCGAGGCGGCCGCGGTCGCCGCCGCCCGGGCACCGAAGCGGGTTCGAGCGAGACGCCTGAACTCGACGAGGATCAGCCGGACGTGCGCGACGATGTGGACGACTTCGTCCCGCCGGCCGCGACGCTCCCCTCACCCGTCGAGGAGGTCCCGGCCGACCTCGACGAGGATCTCGATGACACGCCCGTTGCCGCCCCGGAGCACGAGGCGATCCGCGAAGCGCCGCGCGCCGTGCGACGGCCGCGTGGCGCCACCGCCCCGGCGATCGACCCCGCGGACTACCCGGCCGCGTTCGCCGCGCTGGGCGTCGGCGAGACGACCCTTCAGGCGCTTGCCCGCTTCGGCTTCGCGAACCCCACGCCGATCCAGGAGCGCGCCATCCCGGCGCTGCTCGAGGGCAAGGACGTGGTGGGCGTCGCGCAGACCGGCAGCGGCAAGACGATCGCCTTCGGCGTGCCGATGGCAGAGTCGCTCGACCCCGATCTCGCCGAGGTGCAGGGCATCGTCCTCGTGCCGACGCGCGAGCTCGCGCAGCAGGTGCTCGAAGTGCTGCGGGACCTCGCGGCCCCGTGGGGGCTGGAGGCCATCGGCATCCTCGGGGGCCACTCGCTGGCGAGTGACTTCAAGGCGCTGGAGCGCCGGCCCGCGATCGTCGTGGGCACGCCCGGCCGCGTCATCGACCACCTCGAGCGCGGCACGCTCTCGCTGCGCTACGTGCACTACGCCGTCCTGGACGAGGCGGACCAGATGCTCGACATCGGGTTCCTGCCGGCGATCCGGCGGATCCTGAGCCGCACGCCGCGCAACCGGCAGACCGCGCTGTTCTCGGCGACGATGCCGAGCACGATCCGCCGGCTGATCTGGCAGTTCATGCAGGATCCGGAGACCGTCACGGTCGACCCGGAACTGAGCACCGTCGACACGATCGAGCAGATCTACTACGAGGTCGCTGCGCGCGATAAGTCGCGTGGCCTCCGCGAGCTCGTCGAACGCGAGCTCAAGGGCCGCACGCTCGTCTTCTGCAAGATGAAGCGCAGCGTCGACCGCCTCGAGCAGGACCTCTCGCGGCAGGGCGTCCGCGTGGGGGCGCTCCATGGCGATATGGACCAGCGCCACCGCGACCGCGTGGTGCAGGACTTCCGCGGCGGGGAGCTCGATGTCCTCATCGCGACGAATGTCGCGGCGCGCGGCCTCGACATCCCGGAGATCACTCACGTCGTCAACTACGACGTCCCGCAGAACCCCGAAGAGTACGTGCACCGCATCGGCCGCACGGGCCGCGCGGGACGCGACGGCAAGGCGATCACGTTCGTGTCCGAGTGGGACATGGGCGAGTGGGACGCCATCACCGCGAGCTTCCCGGAGCAGATCCGGCAGGAGCACCTCGACCTGTACTCTCGCTAGCCCTCTGATGCGCGGTCGCTCGATGTAACGAAGCGCACATCAGGGAGACGCCGGATTCGCCCGCCTGCCCTAGCCGACGCATACTGGTCTCGGGCGGGGGCACGTCCGATTCCGGGGATCGCGATTGACCGTCGAACAGGTCCGCGCCGCCTTCCAGCGCTGGTACTCCCTGGTGGAGTCCGGCAGCGATGTACTGACGGCCCTCAAGCAGGCGTCGGCGCCCGAGTGCATCGTGCACTCGCAGAACGGCGACGTCGGCATCATGCGGATCGTCGACGGACAGATCGCACAGGTGCGACTGGCATTCCCCGACCTTGAGCTCGAGGTGGATCACCTGATGCTGACCGAGGATCGCGTGCTCGCCCAGCTGACGCTCGAGGGCTCCGCGGTGATCCCATTCCGCACCACACCGCCGCGGCGGCTGCGTTCCATCGGCGCGCTCATGGCGCGCATCGACGAGCGCGCGGAGATCGTCGAGACGTGGCCGTACCTCAACCCGGGCGCCGCGGTCACGTTCCCGACGCGCACGAAGGTCAGCGCGCCGCCGCAGCCGTCCGGCACACCGGGGACGGAGACGCAGGCCCGCGCGCTGTGCGCGGAATGGGCGCGCGCGATCACGGTCGCCGAATTCGTGCAGCGGATCGTCACGACGTCTGCACCCAACTGCCTGGCGCACGCGACCAACGGCGACAGCGGCCGCGTCGACCTCCTCGAGGAGGAGTTCGCCGTCGTGTCGAGCGCCTTCCCCGACGTCATCGTGGAGTTCGAGGGGGCGGCATTCTCCGGGGAACGGTTCATCTCACAGTTCATGCTCACGGGGACACATCGGGGACCGCTCGGCATCATGTCACCGTCCGGGCGGCGGGCGTCCTCGACGGGCGCGATCGCCGGCCGCGTCGATGACAGCGGACGCGCGATGGAGTTGTGGGTCTACCTCGCGCCGGGCATGGGGCTGCTGTTCCCGCGCGCGCAGGAGCCACGCGAATGAGCGTCGAAGAGAACCGCACGTTCGTCGCCGCCTGGCTGGGCGCCGCAGGCGAACGCGACATGATCGAGGCGCTGATCGCAGGGTCGTCGCCGCACGTCGTCGTGCATTCGCCATTCGGGCTCGATGGTGGCCTGCAACTCGCGCAGGAGATCCACGTCCAGCTGCAACGGGGGTTCCCGGACATGACGCTCGCCCTGGAGGGTGAGGTCTACGGCGAGGATCGCGCGGTGATCCAGTTCCTGCTGGAGGGGACGAACACCGGCCCGATCCTCGGGCTGCCGCCGACCAACCGGAAGATCGAAATGCCGATCGCGCTCGCGTTCCGCGTGGAGCAGCAGCGGATCGTGGAGCTGTGGTTCTACGCGAACACGCTGGCGCCGATCATCCAGCAGCGCCTGGGCGACATGGGGCTCCTCTAGCCTCAGCGGCCGGCCGCGGTACTACTGCGCCGCGACGCCCCCTCGTGCAGGTGGGGTGCCGAGGAACGCGCGGACCTGATCGATCACGAACGCCGTCTGGTCGTGATGCACCCAGTGCCCGGAATCAGGTGCGTGGGCGGCCTGACCCTGCTTGAAGTAGCTCTCGACCGGCTTGCCGAGGAAGTTCGCGCGCATCGCCTCGCCCTCGCTGCTGATGATGTGCAGCACCGGGCACTCGATCGTCGACCAGAGTTCGGGCATCTCCTCGTAGCGCAGGTCGAGTTGCGCATCGGAGTAGAGCCACGGGTCGTACTTCCACACGAACCCACCGTCGATGCCGCGCGCGGCCCAGCGCGTGATGTGCTCGGCCATCTCCGGCGTGAGGCGCTTGTTCGCCTCGCGCACGCGGGCGACGGCGTCCTCGAAAGTCGGGTAGACGCGCTGCTCACCCTGTTCGAGGGCGCGGGACCGTTGCACCCACTCGCGCATCCGCCGCGGTGTCGGCGCAAAGTCGAGAGTCGCGGCGCGCGGCCGGCCGGTACCCTCGATGACCGCGATCTTCTCGAACTTCTCGGGGAATGCACCCGCCGTGGCCAGCGTCACGCGCCCGCCCATGGAGTGCGCAAGGACCGTCGCCTTGCCGCCGACGAGGTCGAGCAGCGCGA
>CAIXBH010000315.1 GCA_903917615.1 uncultured Chloroflexota bacterium
CCCGGCGCCGCGGCCAGCTCCGGTCGCGGCCCCCGTGGCGGCTGCCTCGGCGGTCGCGACGACGGCGACCGCGACGCTCACGCTGAACACCACGTTCCTCGCCGAGCGCGAGGCGATCCTCGAAGCGCGCCAGAAGGGCTTCGAAGGCGACCCGTGTGAGGAGTGCGGCCAGCTGATGATGGTGCGCAACGGCACCTGCCTGAAGTGCATGAACTGCGGCGCGACGAGCGGGTGCAGCTAGCGTTCACACTTCGGAGGAATACGCGAAGGGGAGGCCGATGGCCTCCTCTTCTGCATTTCGAGGCGAACGGATCGTCGGCGACGCGCGCGGTAAGGTGACCTTGTACCCAACCGCATGCATTGGAGATCGATATGGCCGACATCACTCGAACCTCGACCGCCGTCTGGGACGGCCCGCTGACGACGGGGAGCGGGACGTTCACCGTGGGCAGCGGGGCGATCCCGCAGCAGGCCGTCTCGTGGGCCGCTCGCACCGAGGCGCCCAACGGCAAGACCAGCCCCGAGGAGCTCCTCGCCGCGGCGCACGCCAGCTGCTTCGCGATGGCGTTCTCTGCCACGCTGGGCCGCAACGAGGCGCCGCCGGAGCAGCTCACCGTGACCTCAGTCGTCACGTTCGCACCGAAGGAGGGCGGCGGGTTCCGCGTCGCGAGCAGCGCCCTCACCGTGCGCGGCAAGGTGCCCGGCATCGACCAGGCGCGGTTCGAGGATCTGGCGAAGCAGGGCGAGGCCGGCTGCCCCGTCTCGAACGCGCTGCGCGGCAACGTCGACATCACCGTCGAGGCGATCCTCGAGTCGTAGCGCCGCACAGTCACGCTGCACGAAGGGGGAGGCCGATCGCAACGCGACCCCGCCCGTCGTGCAGCTCGTCCTCACCGACATGCAATTCGCGAGCTCTCTCCAACAAGGGAACGCGATCTCCGCAGCCGGGAGCTGCGCTGTCCCACCGACGAGCACGCTGACCTCATCCGGGAACGCCGCTGTCCATGGCGACACCAAGCGAACGTCCCTCGACGCCGGGGTACCGCTTCAGCCGTCCGCACTGACCTCGACGACATCGTTCCAGCAGGGCCGCCGGCATTGCCGATCGTCGTGCCGGGACCGACCGGTAACGGTGGACTCATCGATACCGATCGAGATCCCTCGCTCCCCGAGTTCGCCCTCGTCCTGCTCGAGACGATCGGAGCGGCTGTACCGCGCGCAGCGTGATCAATGTGCGCCGCCCGCGCGCTCTGTTGCGATCGCATCGCGAGACGAGCACAGCGCACGCGAGACGCCGCGGTGCGTCGTAAGGTGAAGACGAGGGGTTCATCTTCACCTCGTCGCTGTCGGAGGTCATATGGTCGGCTCGTTGCCCGGACAACCGGCCATCTTGCTGCCCTCGGCGTTCGATGCGCTTCGACTGTTGGTCCGTCCGTCGGTGAACGAACGGATCGCGGTGTTCCTCGACTTCGACGGGACGCTAACGCCCATCGTCGCGCGACCGGAGGATGCCCTGCTCGCACCCGACGTGCGAGGCATTGTCGAACGGCTCGCGCAGCTGGCGGATGTGGCGATCGTCAGCGGTCGCGAGCTCGATGACCTCATCGGACGGATCGGCCTCGAAGGTGTGACGTACGTCGGCAGCCACGGCCTCGAGATGCAGGGCCGCAGCGGGACACGCGCAACATCCGGCAACGCGCTCGCGCATGTCGACGACGTGGAGGCGGCGACACGCCTCCTTGAGGAACGCGTGGCAGCGTTTCCCGGCGTGCGCATCGAGGTAAAGCGGCTGTCAGTCGCCACGCACTTCCGTCTTGCGCCACAAGG